>CAZLAU010000054.1:0-6361 GCA_964557615.1 uncultured Gemmatimonas sp. | reverse complement strand
GCCACCGCGCCGTCACCGGCCTAGGGACAACAGATGCAATGGTGGTGCGCCGCCCTCGGCGAGCCGTGGACCTGGAGCTGGCGCGCCTACCCCGGCGTGTGGCTCTTCGTGATCGCGACGGTCGCGGGCTTCCGGTGGATCGCCGGGCCGGGAGCGTGGGGGCGCGCATCCGCCGGCGAGCGGGCTGGATTTGTCGCCGGGGCAGTGACCTTATGGGCGTCGCTCGACTGGCCGCTCGGTCCCATCGCCGCCGGATACCTCGCGTCGGCGCACGCACTGCAGTTCGTCACCACGACGATGATCGCCGCGCCGCTGCTGCTTTACGGCGTGCGCTCCGGGTTTGGCGCGCGAATGGCCACGGCCCCCGTCCAGTCGCCGGCGCTCCGCCTGCTTGGCCGGACGATCGTCCATCCGCTCGTCGCCGCGATCATCTTCAACGCGATCGTCGCCGCGACGCACGTGCCGACCGTCGTGGACACGTTGATGCCGACCGGCCTCGGCGCCTTCGCGATTGATGCGGCCTGGTTCTTCGGCGCCGTCGTGTTCTGGTGGCCCGTGATCATGCCCGCGCCCACGTGGCGGAACTTCGGCCCGCCACTCAAGATCCTCTACCTGCTCGTCGGCACCCTCTTCCACACTGTGATCGGGATGATCATGCTGTCGGCCGAGCTGCCGATGTACGGCGTGTACGAGCTCGCGCCTCCGGTTTTCCCGATTCCGCCGCGCGCCGACCAGCAGCTCGCCGGCGGCATCATGGAGCTGGGCGTGTTCTTCGTCATCGTGGTGGGGTCCGGCGTGCTGTTCTTCCGCTGGGCCGGCAGCGACGAGAAGCGATCGTAGCGTGGAGCGCATCCGGACGCGGTTCCTCATCATCGGGTCCGGGATCGCCGGACTGCACGCGGCGTGGCGCGCGTCGGCACACGGCGAAGTGGTCGTGCTCACCAAGCGCTCGCTCTTCGACAGCGCCACCGCGTACGCGCAGGGCGGAATCGCCGCCGCGCTCGGCGCCGGTGACTCGCCCGAGCTCCACCGCCAGGACACGCTCGCCGCCGGCGCGGCGCTGTGCGATGCCGCCGCGGTCGAAGTCCTCGTGGCCGAAGGACCGGCGCGCGTGCGCGACCTCGCGCTGCTCGGCGCCCGCTTCGACACCGACGCCGACGGGCGGTTCTCGCTCTCGCGCGAGGCGGCGCATTCGCGCAAGCGCATCGTGCACGCCGACGGCGACCAGACCGGCGCCGAGGTGGCCCGGACGCTGATTTCCCGCGTGCGCGAGGCGCCGAGCATCACGGTGATCGAGCGGGCCCGCGCACTCGACCTGATCGTCGTGGGCGGGCGCTGCATCGGCGTGAAGGCCAGCCACAAGGGGCGCGCGCTCGAGATCATTGCCGACGCCACCGTGCTCGCGGCCGGCGGCTGCGGGCAGGTGTACCGCTACACCACCAATCCCCAGGTGGCCACCGGCGACGGCTACGCCATCGCGCATCGCGCGCAGGTGAAGCTCGCCGACATGGAGTTCGTGCAGTTCCATCCGACGGCGCTCGACACGCCGGAAACGCCGCTGTCGCTGATTTCGGAGGCCGTGCGGGGCGAGGGCGCCATCCTCGTGAACGATCGCGGCCAGCGTTTCATGACGAAGCGTCACCGGCTCGCCGAACTCGCCCCGCGCGACGTCGTGGCGCGCGAAATCTTCCGCGAGGCACAGTCGGGCACCCGCGTCTGGATTGATGCGCGGAAGCTGTCGCGCACGTTCGCCCGCAGGTTTCCGGGCATCCTCAAGCTCTGCCTCGCGCGCGGCATCGACCCGCGCAAGGATCGCATCCCGGTCACGCCGGCCGCCCACTATATGATGGGTGGCGTCGTCACGGACCTGGCCGGGCGCTCGTCGGTCGAGCGGCTCTATGCGTGCGGCGAGGTCGGGCGCACGGGCGTCCACGGCGCCAACCGGCTGGCGTCCAACTCGCTGCTCGAGGGACTGGTGTTCGCCGAGCGCGTGGCCCGCGACATGATCACCACGCCGAAGCTGCCGCGCCTCGCGCGGCGCGAGCAGTGGTCGGTGCCGCAGCTCCGCGACCGCGGCGCCGCCCAGGTGGCCGCCGACACGATCCGCTCGCTGATGTGGGAGCACGCCGGCATCGACCGCACCGAGAAGGGGCTGCGCACCTGCCTCGCCCAGCTCAACGAGATCGCCGCGCGCCTGAGCCCGGGCGCCACCGAAGAGCTGAACATGGCAGACACCGCCCGCCTCATCACGGAGGCGGCGCTGCTCAGGCGCGAGTCGCGCGGCGGGCACTTCCGCCACGACTTCCCCCGCGAGAAGAAGAAGTGGCGCGGCCGGCACATCGAATGGTGAACCGTCGCGCGCCGCTCGGCGCGCCCTGACCTCGCGCGGATAGTACTCGCGACAGCGGCTGCCGGCGGCGGCAGGCCGAGCTATTCGCCCGGCAGCGGCGACCCCGCGAGCAGCGCCGTCACCGCGAGCACCACGACCATCAGGGCTGCTTCAGCGACGATCGAGCGCGCCACTGCCGCCGTTCGGCCGGCGCGCACGTCGCGTGCGGCCGTGAGCGAGTGGCGTCGTCCGAGTTCGGCGACCACGATCACGATCGCCACCTTCGCGAGCAGGAGGCGTCCGTATGTGCTCGAGAAGAGCGGTGCAATGCCTCCAAGGTTCAGCCACGCCGATACAACTCCGCTCGCCACGAGCACGGCGGCACTCGTCAGGGCCACCGGCTTGAACCGGTCGATCAGCGTGGCGGTCACTCCGGCCGCGTCCGGGTCGCCCCTCCAGCGCCAGGCGACCCACGCAAGGACGCCCACCGCGCCCGCCCATCCGCCGGCCGCAATCACGTGTGCCGCATCGGCGAGCGTCGCCACGACGAACCGCTCCTCGTGCGCCGCGGCGTGCCCGGAGAAGGTGAGACTGAGCGCGGCAAAGCCCGACGCCACGGTTGCGACAGCCCACCAGGTAACCCCGCGCCACGTTCCGCCACGAGTCGTGGCCGCGCCCGTGAATGCGACGATGGCGAGTATCGCCCACACCCCCTGCACGAGCGATGTCACGCCCCAGTCGGTGCGAAGCACCAGCTGCAGCGTCGGGGCGAGGGGTTCGCCCGGCATCGCGAACGCCATCGCCTGGATTGCGATACGAGCCGACGTTGCGACCAGGGCCAGCATCGCGGCCCCGAGCCCGGCCATTGCCGCCATTCGCGCAACGACTGCGTTCCGTGCTGCGTCGCCCGGCGCGGCCCCGCGCACCACGCCGATCCGGAACACGCACGCGCCGAACGCTGCCACGAGAGCCGTGAAATCCAGCGCGCGCGCCACGATGGCCGCGGTGCCACCGGCGTCGGCAATGAGATTCACGCGGGTTGACCCGCCCAGCCAGAGGGAGTCGCCATTCGCGTGGGAGTATGGGCGACTCGATCGTCCGGCGCCATTGTAGCGGTTCGCAAGGCCCGGCCGGCATATCCCGCACCCGCGGCGCACACACGACCCGCGGCGCAGGCGATAGAATTGATGCATGGCCGCAACTGCCGTCGCCGCCGATACCGCGCTTCAGGAAGAGATCCGGAAGCTCGCGCGCGAACGCAACGCCGTGATCCTCGCGCACAACTATCAGCGTCCCGAGGTCCAGGACGTTGCCGACTACGTGGGTGACTCGCTCGGCCTGTCGCGCGAGGCCGCGCGCACGGGCGCGGATGTCATCGTGTTCTGCGGCGTGCACTTCATGGCCGAGACGGCGGCCATCCTCTCGCCCACGAAAACGGTCCTGTTGCCCGACCTCGCCGCCGGCTGCTCGCTCGCCGCGACGATTGACGCCGCGCAGCTCCGCGAATGGAAGGCCGAGCATCCGGACGCCGTGGTGGTGTCGTACGTGAACACCACCGCCGAGGTGAAGGCCGAGACGGACTATTGCTGCACGTCCGGCAACGCCGTGGACGTCGTGAACGCGATCCCGGCCGACCGGGAGATTTTGTTCCTTCCCGATATGTTCCTCGGCGCCCACGTCCGCCGGGTGACCGGGCGCACGAACATGCACGTCTGGATGGGCGAATGTCACGTGCACGCCGGCATTGACCCCGAGAACATCCGGCTGCAGCGCTCGCTCCACCCCGGCGCCGAGTTCCTCGTGCACCCCGAATGCGGCTGCGCCACGAGCGTGGTCGAGGCCGTGTCGGCGGGCGATGTGGACCCGGAGGGCGTGCACATCCTCTCCACCGAAGGGATGATGAACCGCCCGGCGCAGTCGTCGGCGACCGATTTCGTCGTTGCCACCGAGGTCGGCATCCTGTACCGGCTCAGGCGCAGCTACCCGGGAAAGAATTTCCACGCGGCCAATGAACGCGCGTCGTGCGCTTACATGAAGGTCACGACGCTCGCGAAGGTGGCGGAGTCGCTCGAGCACCTGCGGCACCACATCACCGTGCCGGCCGACATCGCGGCGCGGGCGCGCCTCGCCATCGAACGGATGGTGTCGATCGGCGGGACGTCGCCCTCCACGCCTCCGGGTCCCGGCGTCGATCCCGGCGAATGACCGACGCGGACGACCCGCGGCCGCCCAGGCGGATCACGCCGCTTCGTCCGGCGCACTTCGCTGACGTCGGTACGGGCTTCCCGCTCACCGACAGCGGGATCATCGCCCTTGTGCACGACGCGCTCGACGAGGACGACGCGCACCGCGACATCACGACCATCGCCACGGTGCTGCCCGGCGCCCGGTCGCGCGCGATGCTGGTGGCCCGCGACGCCGGTGTCGTGTGCGGCGTACCGCTCGCCCTCGCGGCCTTCCGGCTGCTCGATCCCGAGGTCTCGATCCGCGTGGACGCCGAGGATGGGACACGGGTGACGTCCGGCGCCGAGATCCTGTTCCTCTCGGGGCGCGCGCGCGGGCTGCTGTCGGCGGAGCGCACCGCGCTCAACTTCATGCAGCGTCTGTCCGGGATCGCCACGCTTACGCGCAAGTTTGTTGACGCCGTCGCCGGCACCAACGCGCGCATCGTGGACACGCGCAAGACGTCGCCCGGCCGCCGCGCACTGGAGAAGTACGCCGTGCGCTGCGGCGGGGGAGGGAACCACCGGTTCAGCCTCTCCGACGCCGTGCTCATCAAGGACAACCACCTCGCCGCCGTCGGCGGCGACATCGCCGAGGCCGTGCGCCGGGTGCGCGAGCACGCCGATCCGGGCGTGCCCGTGCAGGTCGAATGCGATTCGCCGGCGCAGGTGCGCGCGGCGGTGGACGCCGGCGCCGAGAGCGTGCTGCTCGACAACATGAGCCTCAACGCGCTCAAGGAGTCCGTGGCGATCTGTGCGGGGCGCTGCGTGACCGAGGCCAGCGGCGGCGTGACGTTGTCCACCGTGACGCTCATCGCGGCGACCGGCGTGGACCGCATCTCGGTCGGTGCGCTCACCCACTCGGCGCCGGCGATGAACCTGGCGCTCGACTTTGAGTAGCGCCGAGCGTGCGCCGGTGACCGGCGCGCCAGCCCGGCACTCGGCGGCACGCGAGCCCGACGGCAAGCGCGACGCCGCGCCGTGTGACTTCTGCGGCGTGCCGCGGCTCGTGTGGCGCAAGTGCAAGCTGATCTGCGAGTCGTGCGGGAACATCAACAAGTCCTGCGCGGACCTCTGACGCCGGGGGCCGCGTGCGCGTCCTGATCACCGGCGGCACCGGACGCCTGGCCCGGCACATCTTCTCGCATCGCGATGGCGCCGGCATCTCCTGGCGTGTCCTCAGTCGCAAGGCGCCCCGATCGGCCGGCGGGCACCAGTGGGTGACGGCCGATCTTCTCACCGGCGCCGGTCTCGATGCCGCGGTGGCCGGCGTGGACGCCGTGCTGCACTTGGCCAGCGATCCCGCCAGTCCCAGCGCCGACGTCGAGGCGGCACGCCAGCTCACCGCGGCGGCGCGGGCGGGCGCCGTGCGGCACCTCGCGTATCTGTCCATTGTCGGGATAGACCGGAATCCGTATCCGTACTACCAGGCGAAGCTCGCGGCCGAACGGGTCGTCGAAGGCGGGGGCGTGCCGTGGTCAATCCTGCGTGCCGCGCAATTCCATTCGTTCGTGGACTGGCTCTGCGGGCGTGCGGTGTCGTTGCCGCTCGTCGCCATCGTGCCGGCCGGAATCCGGGTGCAGAGCGTTGACGATTCCGAGGTCGCGGGCCGGCTCATCGGGGTGCTCCGTGGCGGGCCCGGTGGGCGAGTCCGGGACTTCGCCGGCCCGCAGGTGCTGTCCGCCGCCGAGGCGCTGGCCGAATGGAAGCGCGCGCGTGGGGTGCGGCGGCCAACGGTGCGCGTGCCGGTGTTTGGCCCGGTGGCGGCGGCGTTCAAGCGCGGCGACAACACCGCCCCCGACGCCGACCG
>CAZLAU010000053.1:0-17524 GCA_964557615.1 uncultured Gemmatimonas sp. | reverse complement strand
GACCTGGTCGAGCGCGGCCACCGGCTGGTGGCCGACGACCTCGTGATCTGCACCCGGCGAGGCACCGACGTCGTGCTGGGCCGCGCGCACGACCACGCGCACCACCATATGGAGATCCGCGGCGTCGGCATCATCGACGTGTCGCGCATCTTCGGCATCCGCGCGGTCCGGCAGCAGAAGCGGATCGAGGTCGTCGTATCGCTCACGAAGTGGGATGCGGAGAACGAACTCGACCGCACGGGACTCGACGGCCAGACCACCGAGATCCTCGGCGCCACGCTGCCCCTGGTGACCGTGCCCCTGAATCCCGGAAAGAACATCACGGTGATCGCCGAGGTGATCGCGCTCAACCACCTGCTCAAGTACAGCGGCGTCAACGTGGCGGAGGCGTTCAACGAGCGCCTCAAGTCGCGCCTGCGGCAGGCGGCGGCCAACGTCGGGCGCTATCTGCAGGACGACGATGAGTAGCGATCCGCCGCGCGCGATCGTTGCCGGGCACGCGGGCTTTGCCGCCGCGATGATCGAGCTTGTCGGGCTGATTGCCGGGCAGGCCGGCGCATTCCGCGGCGTGTCGAACGCCGGCCGCGACGCCAAGGGCGTCGAGGACGCCCTTCGCGAGGCGCTCAGGGACCACGGCGCGTCGGTGATCTTCACCGACCTCCCGGCCGGCAGCGTGGCGATGGCGGCGAGGCGCATCGCTCGCGCGGACCCCACCGTGGCCGTCGTCACCGGGGTGACCGCAGCGACGCTGCTCGATTTCGTGATGGGCGAAGGCACCGATGCTGAGGCGCTGGAGCGCGCCGCGGCGCGGGGCCGCGAGTCGATCGTGGTGCACGCCGCACCGGGACCGGCCCGTGCCGATTGAGTGCTATCGCGTGGACGACCGCCTCGTGCACGGTCAGGTCGTCGTCGGATGGTGCCAGCCGCTCGAGTTCGGATTCATCGTGCTCGTGGACGACACGGTCGCGGCGAACGACTGGGAGGGCGAGCTCTACCGGATGGGCACGCCGCCGGAAATCACGCTGTTCGTCGAGACGACCGAATCTGCTGTCGCGCGGCTGCCCGAGTTCGACGCACGCCCCGACGCCGGGATGCTGCTCACGGGCGACATCGCCACGATGGCGCGCCTGGTCGAGGCTTCGCCGCGGATCCGCGCCGTGAACATCGGCGGCGTCCATCACCGCTTTGGCCGAACGTCACGCCTGCCGTATGTGTTTCTCTCACCCGAGGAGGAAGCAGCGCTTGCCGCCATCGCGGCGCGCGGCGTCCGGATCACGGCGCAGGACCTCCCCGGCGCCCAGGAAGTGCCGCTCGAGGACATCCTTTCGGGGCCGGATTCGTGATCGGCGTCGCCGACGTGCTCGCGCTCGTCCTCATCGGGGCATTCTGCTCGCTCGACACGGTCAGTGTCGGGCAGACGATGGTATCGCGCCCGATCGTGTCGGCGACGCTCGGGGGGGCGGCCCTTGGCCGGCCCTCGGAGGGACTGATCGTGGGCGCGGTGATGGAGCTCTTTGCACTCGAGACGATGCCGTTCGGCGCAAGCCGGTACCCCGAATGGGGCGCCGCCGGCGTGACCGCGGGCGCGTCGTACGTTGTCGGCGGACCCGTGCCTGGTTCGCTGGCGTTCGCGGTGCTGCTTGGGCTCGCCGTGGCGGGCCTGGGGTCGCTGTCGATGGTGTGGCATCGCAAGATCGTCGCACGCATTGCCGGCACGATGCGCGACGAGATTGCCCTCGGTTCGGGGCACGCCGTCGCACGCCTGCACGTCACGGGAATCGCGTCGGACCTCGTGCGCGGCCTCGCCGTGACGATCGTCGGCGCGGCGCTGGTGTTCACGACATCGGGTGCCGTCCTCTTCCGGTGGGCCGTGCCCTTCGGGGCGTCGCAGGCCTGGCCGCTCATCCTCGCGACCGCCGTCGGCCTCGCCGCAGTGATGCGCTGTTCGCAGGCGGCCGGCGGCCCCTGGTACCTCGGCGCGGGCTTCGGCGTCGGTACAGCCGCGCTCCTGGTGCTGTCGTGAACGGGGCCGCGTCGATGTTGCCGGTTGGCGTCGAACTCCGGATGCTGCTGCGGCTGCTCACGCTGCAAGGCTCATACAATTACGAGACGATGGTCGGCAACGGCATCGCCTTCGCGATGGAACCGGCGCTCCGCCTGTTGCCCGGCGGTCGGGGCGGGGAGCCATACCGCGCCGCGATCGCACGGCAGAGCCGATACTTCAACGCGCACCCGTACCTGGCCGCAATCGCCGTCGGCGCGCTGGCCCGCGCCGAGCTCTCACTCGAGGATCCCGATCGCATCGAGCGATTCCGGACGGCCGCGTGCGGCCCGCTGGGCAGCGTTGGCGACCGCCTCGTGTGGGCCGCGTGGCTCCCGCTGTGCTCGCTGATCGCGCTGCTCTTGTTCGGGCTTGGCGCGTCGCCGCTCGCCACCGTGCTCACGTTTCTCGCGACGTACAACGCCGGACACCTCGCGCTCCGTGCGTGGGGGTTGCGCACCGGGTGGCATCGCGGGCTCGGCGTGGCGTCTGCGCTTGGCGCACCGATTTTCCGGGTCGGCCCGATGGCACTGAATCGGGTCGCCGCGTTCGTCGCCGGCATCGCCCTCCCACTCGTGCTGGCTCGGGCGGCGGGTACGGCTCCGCTGGGGGTGCTCGTCCTCACCGGGGTGGGCGCGGCGGGGGCCGTGATGCTCTCGGCGATGCACGGCAAGGTCCAGGGCTGGCGCGCATCGTTTGTGCTGCTGGTCCTCGCGACGGCATTTGCCGTGGTGGCCCGATGATCGCCGAAGGCACGGCGTTGGTCATCAACGAGGCCGGCATCCACGCTCGGCCGTCGTCGGAGATCGTGAAGGTCGCGGCGCGCTTCAAGGCGACGGTCACCCTGTCGCTCGACGGACTCGACGTGAACGCCAAGAGTATCATGGGCGTGATGATGCTGGCCGCGCCGTGTGGCTCGACCGTGCGCGTGCGCGCCGATGGCGACGACGCGGAGGCGGCGGTCGCCGCCCTCACCGCGCTCTTCGCCTCGAAGTTCGGGGAGACCTGACCGTGCCGGCGCTGCTCAAGGGAATCCCGGCGTCGCCCGGAATCGTGGTTGGCCCGGTGCACCTCCTGAAGTGGGAGGTGCCGGATGTACCGGACTCGGTGATCGCCCCCGACGAGGTGGACGCCGAGATCGAACGCATGCGCATTGCGTTTGCCCGCACCGTCGAGCGCCTGCGGCACGTACGCGACCGCGCCCTGCGCACCGCGGGCCCGGCCGAGGCCGGCATCTTCGAGGTGCAGATCTCGATCGTCGAGGACCCGGAGATCCGTGAGCGCGTGGACGACGCGATCCGGCAGCACTTCAGCGCGGAGCGTGCCTTCGACGTTGTGATGCTCGAATCGCGCGACGACTTCGCCCGGTCGCCGCACGCGATGCTCCGCGAGCGCGTGAGCGACCTGATCGACGTGCACATCCGGGTGCTGACGGTCCTGATGGGACTGCCGGACCACGACCCGCTCGACCTGCCGCGCGGCGCGAACGCGATCCTCGTGACCCACGACCTCACGCCGAGCCTCACCCTCCAGCTCGACCGGGAATGCATCGCCGCGATCGCGACCGACGCCGGCACGCGCACGTCCCACGTCGCGATCCTGGCCCGGTCCCTCGACCTGCCCGCCGTGGTCGGACTGCTCGACGCCACGCAGAAGCTGAAGAGCGGCGAGGAAGTCATCCTCGACGGCACGGCCGGCACCATCACGCGCCGTCCCACGACGGCCGAAAAGGCGGTCGCGGCGAAGCTGCGGGCCCGGCAGCAGGAGGAGTCGGCGGCGCTCGCGGAACTTGCCGGCAAGGAAGCGGTCACGCGCGACGGCGTGCGCGTCACGCTGCTCGCCAACGTGGACCTGCCGGACGAGGCCGCGCACGCGGTCCAGAGCGGCGCCGAAGGGGTGGGACTGATGCGCACCGAGTTCCTCGTGGTCGGTCGCGCCGCCATGCCCGACGAGGACCAGCAGTACGAAGCCTATGCCAGCGTCGTGCGGGCGTTCGGCTCCAGGCCGGTGATCATCCGGACGTTCGACGTCGGCGGCGACAAGCTCCCGATCGGCGGGTTCCCGCTCGAGCCGAATCCATTCCTCGGCTGGCGCGCGATCCGGATGTGCCTCGACCAGCCGGACCTCTTCCGGACCCAGCTGCGCGCGCTGCTGCGCGTTGCCGTGCTCGGAGACGTGCGGATCAACCTCCCGCTGGTCGTCTCGGTTGACGAGGTCCGGCAGGCCCGGGCGCTGATTGCGGAGGCTTCCGCGGAGCTGACGGAACGCGGCGTGCCGCACCGCGCCGACGTGCCGGTCGGCATCATGGTCGAAACACCGGCGGCGGCGGTGCTCGCCGATTCGCTCGCGCGTGATGTCGCGTTCTTTTCCATCGGCACCAACGACCTCGTGCAGTACACGCTGGCCGTCGATCGCGGCAACGCCGCGCTCGCGTCGCGCTTCACTCCGCTCCATCCGGCCGTGCTGCGGCTCATCCGTATGACCTGCGATGTCGCCAACGCAAACCGGATCGAGGTCGGGGTCTGCGGTGAAATGGCATCCGAACCGATCATGGCCTTTGCCCTGCTCGGACTCGGCATCCGGCAACTCAGCGTCAATCCAACGGCCCTCACGCGCGTCAAGCTCATCGTGCGCGAAATGCGCTCGTCGGCGGCCACGGCGGCGGCCGAAGAGGCGCTCGCGGCGCGCACGGCGGCGGAGGCCGAGCACATTCTCCGCGAACGGCTCATCGCCGAAGTACCGAGCGAGTTGCTCCACGCATGACCGTTCCGGTATTCTCCGGTGCGTTGCGCCGGCAAGACACACGCCTCCGGCTCCACTACCGTCCGTGCGACCGTGCACCGGCGGACACCATAGCCATTTCGACCACGTGAAACATCCCCACTTGTTCACCTCCGAGTCGGTCACGGAAGGCCATCCCGACAAGGTCGCCGACCAGATTTCCGACGCCGTGCTCGATGCCATCCTTGCGGAAGATCCCCGCGCGCGCGTGGCCTGCGAAACGATGGTGACGACGGGCCTCGCCACGATCTTCGGAGAGATCACGACGTCGGCCTATGTGCACCTGCCGGCGTTGGTGCGCGACACGATCCGGCGCATCGGGTACAGCGAGGCCGGGTACGGTTTCGACGCAAACACGTGCGCCGTCATGTCCACGATCGACCAGCAATCCACCGACATCGCGATGGGCGTCGACACCGGCGGCGCCGGGGACCAGGGCATGATGTTCGGCTTTGCGTGCAATGAAACCCGGGAGCTGATGCCGCTGCCGATCACCCTGGCGCACAAGCTCGCCCAGGCGCTCGCGGACCGTCGCAAGGACGGCACGCTGCCGTGGCTTCGTCCCGACGGCAAGAGCCAGGTGACGGTGCTGTATGAGGACGGGAAGCCCGTCGCGGTCGACACCGTTGTCGTCTCGACGCAGCACGCCGACCGGGTGTCGAACCGCACGATCACGCAGGCCGTGCGCCACGAGATCATTGACGTCGTGATCCCGAAGGAACTGCGCCCGCGGCGGATGAAGGCGTATATCAATCCCACGGGCCGGTTCGTGATTGGTGGGCCGCAGGGCGACGCCGGCCTGACCGGTCGCAAGATCATCGTGGATACGTACGGCGGAATGGGGCGCCACGGCGGCGGCGCATTCAGCGGCAAGGATCCGTCGAAGGTGGATCGCTCGGGGTGCTACGCGGCGCGCTGGGTCGCCAAGAACATCGTCGCGGCGGGCCTGGCCGCGAAGTGCGAAGTGCAGGTGGCGTACGCCATTGGCGTCGCGCAGCCGGTGTCGGTGATGGTGGACACCTTCGGCACGGGCACCGTGGATGAGCGGAAGATCATGAAGGCCGTGCAGAAGGTGTTTGACCTCACGCCGAAGGGCATCACCAAGGCGCTGGACCTGCTGCAGCCGATCTACGGCGACACCGCGGCGTACGGACATTTCGGACGGACCAGCGAGCGGGCGAGCCGGCACGGCAAGCGCGTGACGCTGTTCCCGTGGGAACGGACGGACCGCGTGGCTGCGCTGCGACGCGCCGTGCGGGACTGAACGGGCCCGGCGCCGACGCGGCGCCCGGGGGGAGGGACGCATGGTCGAAGTCTTCGTGTCGAAGCTGGGTCACGATGGCCAGCAGAAGACGTTTGTCGTCATCCTGCAGGAGCGCGATGGTCCGCGGGTGCTGCCCATCTGGATCGGACGCCCGGAGGCCGAGTCGATCGCCGCACACCTCCACGGGATTCCGCGCGAGCGCCCAATGACCCACGACCTCGCGCGGTCGCTCGTCGCCGCCCTCGACGGCGTCCTCGCCAAGGTGGTCATCACCCGGGTCGTCGAGCACACGTACTACGCCGAAATGCACTTCACGCGCAGTGGAGAGGCGTTCGTCGTGGACTCGCGCCCGTCAGATGCCGTGGCCATCGCGATTCGCGTCGGCGCGCCGATCTTCGCCGCCGATGACCTGCTCAATGACCAGGAGGAACCGTCGACCGCCGACGAGGCCGACCCTGCGGAATCGATCGAGCAGCGGAGCGACGCGGCGATCGCCGAATCGTCCACCTACGCAGAGAACCTGCGCCGACACCTGCAGCAGCTGAAGCCCGAGGACTTCGGAAAGTTCTCGCTTTGAGTCGCACGCCGAGCCGCTGCGGATGCCGCGCACTGGTGCGCATCGTCGCGCTGGCGCGCATCGTCGCCCTGGCGTTCGTCCTCGCGCACGCGGCGCGGGGCGGGGTGGCAATGGCGCAGCGATCGGGCGCTGTCGGCGGACCCCAGTCGAGCGGCGTGTCGGCTCCAACCACCACGGTCGGCGGCCGTGTGTCCCTCGCGCGCGGCGACGCGCTCACGCCGGTCGCGGGTCTCTGGGTGACCTTGCACAGGATCGGCACGGACTCCGCCGGCGAAGTGGACTCCGTGCGAACGGGGCGCCGCGGCGAGTTCGAATTCCGGTATCGGCCACACGGCGCCGCCAACGCGGCCTACTTCGTGTCGGCCCGATACTCGGGCATCGTGTACTTCTCGGGCAGGATCGCCTCGCCGCCGGACGCCGGCGCAGACGCGACGCCATCTGACCTCACCGTGTACGACACGACCAGTCGGGCGCTGCCTATCGCCGTCGCCAGCCGCCACGTCGTGGTGTCGGCCGCCGGGGCGGGCTCGAGTCCCGGGATCGCCGAGGTATACGTGCTTGCCAACTCGAATCCGTTGACCCGCGTGGCGCGCGGCGATTCGGGGTCGACGTTCGACGTCGAACTCCCGGTGGGGGCGGCGGATGTCGTTGCGGGCGAAGGCGACGTGTCGGCGGAGGCCGTGCAGTTCGACGGAAGACGGATCCGTCTCGTCGCGCCGCTCGCGCCCGGCACGACGCGCTTTTCCGTTGAGTATCGCATCACGGGAGCGGGGCGCACGCTCACATTTGACCAGCCGGTCGGCGCCGAGATTGTCGAAGTGCTGGTCGACGACTCGGCCGCGACGGTGAGCGGACCCGGGATGCACGAAGAGGCCCCGGTCGTGAGTTCCGGGCGGGCGTTCCGCCGGTTCGTCGCACATACGGTGGAATCGGGAAGTCAGATACGCGTCGCGCTTCCTCCGCCCGTGCGCAACCGGGCGCCCATCACCGTGGTGGTGGTCATCGCGGCGGGCGTCGTGATGATCGCCGCGCTCGCAATGGCCCTTCGGAAGCCAGTCGCTGGAAACGGTGATGGCGGCGCGTCCGACGGATCGCGCGCGCTTGCGCCTCCCGCTCGCGAGGACTAGCCTCAACCCCACATAGCGAACGCGGGACACGGAAGCCGGTGCAATTCCGGCGCGGCCCCGCCACTGTAACGGGCAGCACGCCACGCTCAGGCGCCACCGGAACGCAGTCCCGGGAAGGCGAGCGCGGGCCCGGAGCCAGGAGACGACCCGCGATCGCGCCACTTTGGTTTTCGCCCTCGGGGGAGGGCGCGTGGCGCTTCGATCGCGGCACAATGCACGCGATCAGGCGTTTCGGGCTCCCCGGGTTTCGGAGGAGCTCGTCGTGCTTTCAGGAACTCGTGCTGCGACTGTTGCGCCAGGCGCGCCGCCAGATGGTGCGACGCCGGTGGGGGCGGGACGCGCACGCGGAATCCCGGAAACGCGCGCAACGGCGCGGCTGTTTGCCTGTGTACTCTCACTGGTCGCAGCCGGCGCCTGCGCAGAAACGCCTCGCGCGGCATCGGAGGGATCCGGGCTCCGCGCTGCGTTCGTGGACGACCTTGGCGACACCGTCGCGTTCGGTGCCGCCCAACGGATCGTGTCGCTGAATCCAGTCACCACCGAGCTGATGTTTGCCGCTGGGGCCGGATCGCGACTCGTCGGTCGAACCCACTGGGATCTCTATCCCCCCGAGGCCGCCCTCGTCCCCGACCTCGGCAACGGGATCGGCCCGAACGTCGAGGTGATTGTCGGCGCGCGACCAGACCTTGTCATCCTCTACGCGACCACCGGCAATCGCCGCGCGGCCACCGCGCTCCACAGCGCAGGCATCCGCACCCTCTCCATCCGAACGGACCGCGTGGCCGACCTGCGCCGCTTCGCCGATGCGTTCGCGCGCGTGACGGGCGACTCGGCGGCGCTGGCCGTGGCCGACACCGTCGTCGCATCCGTGGACGTTGTGCGCCGCCTGCCGCGCCCGGCAAACCCCGCACGGGTCCTTTGGCGGATGGGCGACCCTCCGCTCTTTGTCGCGGGGCGCGGCAGCTTCATGGGCGAGCTCATCGAAGTGGCTGGGGCGACGAACGTGTTCGGCGATGTCGCGGAGCCATCGCCCCAGGTGTCGCTGGAGGAAGTCGTCCGCCGGAATCCCGACCTCGTGATACTGGGGCCAGTCGGCGTGGAGCGCGTTCGGACCTCCGCGGCGTGGCAGGCCGTGCCCGCCGTTCGCGCAGGCCGAATCGCCGTGTTCGATACCGCACTCGTTGCCCGCCCCGGTGTGCGACTCGGCGAGGCGGCACGACACGTTCGCGCGCTGATCTACGGCGCGGCGCCGGCCACGCCGTGAAGGCACGGTTCTGGGTGGCGCTCTTCGTGGCGCTCGGCGTCGCGGTGCTCCTCGCGCTGGTCGTCGGTCCTGTCGCGCTCTCTCTCTCCGACGTGGCCGCCGCCCTTGGCGGCACCGGTGAACCCGAGGCGACCGCCATCGTGCGCACCATCCGGCTCCCCCGTGTGGCGATGGGGCTGTTTGTCGGCGCCGGCCTCGCCGTCAGCGGTGCGGCGTTGCAGGCCACAATGCGGAATCCGCTCGCCGAGCCGTACCTGCTTGGCGTGTCCGGTGGGGCCGCCGTCGGCGCTGTGATCGTCACGGCCGCCGGGCTCCTGCATCCCGTGGCCGTCGAACTCGCAGCGTTTGTCGGCGCCATCGCGGCGGTGCTGCTGGTGATCGGCGTCGCCCACGCCGCAGGCGCGCGGTCGAGCTCGCCGGCGCTCGTGATGGCCGGTGTCGTGATCGGGGCGTTCGCGAATGCGGCCATCCTCGTCGTGCTCTCCGGCGCACCCGCCGCCGCCGTGCGCGACGCGCTCTGGTGGATGATGGGGTCGCTGAGCGGGGCCACGTGGCCGGCTGCCGCGTCGGTGGCCGCCATCGTGTCGGTCACGCTCGCTGCGCTCTGGTTCTTTGCCCGCGAGATCGACGTGCTGTCGCTGGGCGGTGACGCCGCCGCGGCGCTCGGAGTGGACGTGGACCGGGCGACCCGGCGGGTCTTCATCGTCGCTGCACTCCTCGCGGCGGCGACCGTCGCGGCGGCGGGGCTCATCGGGTTCGTCGGGCTGGTCGTGCCCGCAATCGTTCGCGCGCTCGGCGCGCGATCCACGCGGACCACCATTCTTGCCGCGGCGGTCGCCGGCGCAGCACTGCTCGTCGGCGCCGACGTCGTGGCGCGGACCATCCGCGCGCCGTCGGAGCTGCCGCTGGGCGCCGTCACGGCCCTGATCGGCGTCCCGTTCTTCCTGGCGCGCATGCGCCACTCGGCGTGATCCGCTTCGAGGACGTGCGCATTCGATATCCGCGCGCCGCCGCGCCGGCGGTCGACGGCGTGACGTTCGACGCCGTCCGTGGCTCGATTACCGCCGTGGCCGGTCCGAACGGCAGCGGCAAGAGCACGCTCGTGCGCGCGCTGCTCGGGCGCGTGGCAACGGAGCAGGGGACGATTCTCGTTGATGGCGCGCCGATGGCCGCGCTCGATCGCCGGGCGGTGGCGCGCGCCGTGGCCGTCGTTCCTCAGCGCGAGGAACCGGTCTTTCCGAGGTCCGTTCGCGAGTTCATCGCCCTCGGGAGGTTCGCGCATGGCACGCCGTGGTCGGGCCCGACCCCCGCCGACGCCGCCGCCTGCGACGACGCCGCACGGCGCACGGAACTGACGCCGTTCCTCGATCGAAGCACCGACGAGCTCTCCGGCGGGGAATGGCAGCGGGTTCGGCTCGCGCGGGCGCTGGCGCAGTCTGCGCCGACGCTCGTGCTCGACGAGCCCAACTCGTTTCTCGACATCGCGCACGAGATGGCCCTCTTCGAGCTGCTCGACGCCGTCGCCCGCGACGGCGTGGCCGTGCTCCTCATCTCCCACCAGCTCAATCTCGTCGCCCGCTTCGCCTCGCGGCTCGTGCTCCTCTCGGAAGGACGCGTCGTTGCCGACGGGCCGCCATCCAGTGTCATGGACGGTGACCTGCTCGAGCGCGTGTACGGATGGCCGCTCGTGGTATCGCGCGACCCCGCCATCGGCGCGCCGGTGCTCGTGCCCCTGCGGCGGCGCGGGCCGCGGTAGTCGCGTCCGGGTAGGTTTCACTCCGTGAGGCAGATCGCCACGGACGCACTCGTCCTGCACCTCTTCGACTACCGAGAGACGTCGCGCATGGTTCGGCTCGTGACGCGCGACGCCGGCGTGATCTCGGTCGTCGCGCGTGGCGCACGCCGCCCGCGCAACAAGTTCGGCGCCGCGCTCGATCTCTTCGCGTCCGGTGTGGCGCACGTGGGCCTGCACGCTTCCGGCGACCTGCACGGGCTGCACGGCTTCGACGCAACGCGGTCACGCCCCGAACTCGCGCAGTCGCTCGACCGATTTGCCGCGGCGAGCGTCGCTGCGGAGATGTGCCTGCGGTTCGGGCGCGAGGCCGACGGCGGGACGCTGTTCGACACCGCCACCGCGTGCCTCGACGCGATCGCCGGTGCGCCCAAGGACGATGCCGTCACGACAGGGCTCGCCAGCGCGTGGCGCCTCGTCGCCGACCTTGGGTTTGCGCCGGCCGTGGACCAGTGCGCCCACTGCCACGCACCCCTCGAGGGCGATGCGACGTTCCACCACCGTGCGGGCGGCGTGTTGTGCGAACGGTGCGCGCGGCAGGCGCGTGGCGGACGCCGCCTCCCGGCCGGTGCGCGCGCCACCCTGTCGGCGTGGCTTGCCGGTAATCCAGTCGGCGTGGACGCGAGCGCCGCACGGTCGCACCTTCGGCTCCTCCGCGAATTCCTCGAGGAGCACCTGGGCGACGGCCGTCCCCTGAAGGCGCTCCAGGCGTGGGACGACCGCCAGCGCGATCACGCGGCCACGGCGGACGCGCGATGATCCTCGGCACAGCCGGACACATCGACCACGGCAAGACGTCGCTCATCCGTGCGTTGACCGGTGTTGACACCGATCGATTGCCGGAGGAGAAGCGTCGGGGCATCACCATCGAACTCGGATTTGCCCCGCTCGAACTGCCCGGCGTCGGGACGATCGGCGTGGTGGACGTGCCGGGGCACGAGGCGTTCGTGCGCACGATGCTCGCCGGCGCCACGGGCATCGACCTCGCCCTGCTGGTCGTCGCCGGCGACGAGGGGATGATGCCCCAGACGCGCGAGCACCTGGCAATCCTCGACCTGCTGGGCGTCTCCGCGGGCGTCGTGGCCCTCACCAAAGCGGACGCGGCGGAACCCGACTGGATGCAGTTGGTCGAAGACGACGTGCGTGATGCGCTCGCTGGTGGCGTGTTGCACGACGCCCCGATCGTGCGCTGCTCGGCCGTCACTGGTGCCGGGCTGGACACGCTGCGCACCGCGCTCATCGACGCGGCCCGCAAGGTTCCCGCGCGCGCGGCCGACGACCTCTTTCGAATGCCCGTCGATCGCGTCTTCACCGTGCGGGGAACCGGAACCGTCGTGACCGGCACCGTGTGGTCGGGCCACCTGACCACGGACGACGCGGCCGTCCTGCTCCCGGCGGGCATTCCGGCGCGCGTGCGCGGGATCGAGTCACACGGCAGGCAGTCGCACCGGGCTGATGCCGGTTCGCGGGCGGCTATCGCCCTGGGTGGTGTCGAGCGCACAGACGTCGAGCCGCGCGGCTCCGCGCTCGTGCGCGCCGGTGACGCCTGGGTCGCGTCCACGGTGCTGCGGGCCGACGTGGCGCTGCTCGACGGCGCGCCCGTGCTTGGGCCCCGCACGCGCATCCGTTTTCACCTCGGCACGGCCGACGTCGAGGCCCGGCTCGTCGCCGCCGGAACTCCGGTGTCGCCTGGGGCGCGCGTTCCGGTGCGCGTATCGCTCGGCGCACCCGTCGTGGCCCGCGCCGGCGACCGGTTCGTCATCCGGACGGCCTCTCCACCTGCCACGATCGGCGGGGGAGTGATAACGGATGCAGATCCTCCGCGCCGCCGTGCGCGTCCGTGGAAGACCCCAGGCGCTACGGCGGCAGAGCGGGTGTCGTGGGCGCTCGCCGAAGCGGGCGGTCGGGGCCTCGAGGCGGCAGCTCTCGTCGTGCGCCTTGGACTCGACGGGCGCGAGGCCGCTGCCCTGGCCGCGTCGCCGTCCGTGTTCGCCGTGGGGCAGCGGCTGTACCACCCGAGCGTTGTCGCCGACGTCGCATCGCGGTGCACGGAGGCGGTCGACGCGGCGCACCGCGACCGGCCGCTCGATCCGGGAATGCAGGTTCAGTCGCTCCGCTCCGCGATCGCCGCTTCGCCCGAACTGGTGGACGCCGTGGTCGCCAATCTCGTTCGCGACGGCGTGCTCGCGCTCAGCGAGGGAATCGTTTCGCGGATGGGGTGGACCCCCGGTGCCGGCGCTGGTGACTCGGACAAGATCGACCGAGTGCTGGAAGCCTTGGTCGCCGACGGGGCGCAGCCGCGGTCCGTTGACGAGTTGGCCGCAGAGTTCGGAGCGAATACCCACGCGATCCTCAAGCTGCTCGCGCGACGCGGCGACGCGATCGCGGTGTCCATCGAGCGCTATTACGCGGCCGGCGCCCTCGCCGAACTGATAGCGGTGGTTACCGAGGCCCTTGCCGGTGGACGGGCGATGACAACCTCGGAACTCCGTGAAACAACAGGACTTACGCGCAAGTACGTGATTCCGTTTCTCGAGTATTGCGACCGATCGGGGGTAACCGTTCGCCGCGACGACGTGCGCACCCTGGCACCCTGAGCGGGCCGAACTTTCACGATGATCAGCGCCCCCAGCCGTCCGGCACCCGGCCGAGCCGACGGGGTAGACTGATATTGACGGCCAGATTGGCTCGCAATACATTGTCAGGTGACCACTTACGTCCACCTCCACCTGGAGCTTGTTACATAGCCCCTACCTAGTTCGAAGGAGTATCACATGAGGATTCGCTGGTCTGCACTCGCTGCATTGGTGCTGACCCTCGTTCTCATGCCACGAGTTGGGCAAGCGCAGGAGACACAGCCACAGAACAAGAAGCCGGTTGTGTCGTTGGGCAAGAATTTTCCGAATCCTTTCAATCCTGAATCCAGGATTCCGTTCACGGTGGGGGACTATCCAACGTGTTCGGAGAGCGGCAAGACGTACAGCGTGACGCTGAAGATTTTCAACATTCTCTCTCAGGTCGTCGCGTATCCGCAGCTCGAAGGAAGTTCGGGAGGCGTGGCAGGGGGTCAGAAGCTCGACAACGTCCGATTGCCGTGTGGCCAGTACATCGGCTACTGGAACGGCAAGTACTTGGGCACCTCGCGAGAGGTCGCGTCGGGCGTTTATTTCTGGCAGATTGCCGTTGACGGTCAGAAGCTTGTGACCCGATCGACAGTCGCCAAGTAACAGCGGAAGATGTGCAACGGAGCCCGGGCCAAAAGCCCGGGCTTCGTTTTTGTGCGCCCCGAGGCACGCGGTCCTGTCGGGTGCACCGCAAAACAGGCGTCTCGTGCGTAGTTTCCGTGTCACAGGTCCGACTGGACGCCCACCAGGAGTTGCCATGCCGATCTTCGAGTACCGCTGCCAGGCATGCCAGCACGAGTTCGAGTTGCTCGTTCGTCGCGGAACCGAGCCCGTCTGCGAGAAGTGCTCGAGTTCCCGGCTGGAGAAGCTGTTCTCGCTCCCGTCCATCAAGTCCGAATCCACGCACGGACTCGCGATGCGTGCGGCCCGGAAGCGCGATGCCAAGATGGGCGCCGAACGCGAATACACGCAGCGTGAGTACGAAAAGAACCACGACTGATTTCCGAACCCCAGCCTAAGGATGCCTCGCGTGCGTTTCCGTTCCTGTCTTCCATCGCTGACGTTTTCGGCGGTAGCGGCGCTGCTCGCCGGTTCGATGAGTTCGCCTGCGGCCTACGCACAGTCTCACGCGAACCCGCTCGTCGAGCTGCACGCAGCGAAGAAGCCGGTATTCGGCTTGTACGCGCCCGCGAATCCGCGCGGCCGCGGCGGCCGTGGCGGGCGCGGCGCCGACCCGTCGCAGCCGGCTCCGGCGGCCCCGGCGCAGAAGTCGCCGGCGGAACTCGCCAAGGACGCGGTGGCGTACACGCTCTCGGACTACCTGTTCGACGGCGCGATGGAAAGCTCCGCCACCTTCGACGCGTCGTACGCGCGGTTCGTCGAGTTCATGGAAGGGATGGCGGCCGCACTCCCGCCGGCCCAACGGCTCAAGCACCCGGTCATGGTCAAGATGCACAAGATCGGATCCGAGACGGCCGTCTCGGCCGCGCACATCGGGCGTCAACTCGACGCAGGCGTGGCGGGCATCGTGTTCGTCGGCGTCGAAAGCGCAGACGAGGTCAAGGCGGGGCTCGCCGCGATGCGATTCAAGTCGCGTGGTGGCACTCGACCGGACGCCGTAGGCAACGCGCCGGCGTTCTGGGGGATGACCGAGTCGGAGTACCGGGAGAAGGCCGACCTGTGGCCGCTCAACCCGAAGGGCGAACTCGTCAACTGGACCATCGTCGAGAGCAAGGAAGGCCTCGCGAAGGTGCGCGAGATCGCGGCCGTGAAGGGGATCGGGGCGCTGTTTCCCGGTGCGGGCACGCTTCGTGGCGTTTTCAGCACCACGGATTCCACGGGCCGCCGCGTCACCGACGAGGCAGCGTGGGAGAACGCGCTTCAGCAGGTGCTCGCGGCGTGCAAGGAGTTCGACGTGCCGTGCGGATTTCCCGCGAACACGCCCGACGTGATGGAGATGCGGCTCAAGCAGGGGTTCAGCGTCTTCGTGATCGGCTGGGGCGAGAACGGGTTCAGGACCGTCGAAGCGGGCCGGAAGGCGTCGGGACGATGAACTGAACCGGGTGCACGCGGCCGCCGCGTGCGCCCGCCGCTACGGCTTGCCGGGCGGCCCCACGATCGGCAGCGCGGAGTTCCGGCTCCATTCCTCCCACGACCCGTCGTACACCGCGGCGTCGTATCCGAGGATGCGTGCCGCGATGTAGAGCGCGGTGGCCTGCATTCCGATGTGGCAGTACGTCACCACCTTGTCGCCCGCCTTCACCCCGGCGGCCTCGAACATCGCGCGCAACTCCGGCATCGCCTTGAACTGGGCCGAGCCGGCAGCGGTGGACGAGAAGGGAATGTTGCGCGCCCCGGGAATGTGCCCGGCGCGTGGCTGTCCACCTGACGATGCGCCGGAATAGAACTCGGGCAGTCGGGCGTCGAGCACGGCCACGCCGGGTGTGCTGCTGTTGGCATTGATCCAGTCGGCGAGCGCGAGACGGCCGCTCACCGGCCGCAAGGTCACGCTCCCGCGCTTCGCCATTGCAGGGGCCTCGCGCTCGGTCGGCTTGCCGGCAGCGCGCCACGCCGCCATTCCGCCGTCGAGGAGCGACACACGGCCGGCCAGCCCGAAATACTCGAGCGTGTAGAACAACCGGCCCGACACGGTGATCGGTCCGCCCGAGATCACGATGCGCGAGTCGTCCGTGATGCCGATATCCTCGAGTGCGGAGCGCGCCTGGTCGAGGGGCGGAAGCTGCGTCGAGAGCCCGCCCGGCGTCGACACCGTGTACGCGGTCCAATCGAGCCATCGCGAGCCCGGCACGTGCGAGCTGTCGTAGTCGGCCTTCTGGCGCGCCGCGTGAATGACCACGAGCCCCGGATCGGCACGATGCTGGTCGAGCCAATCAACCGACACCAGCACCGGAGCGGCACTCACCGGCGATGTCGTGCTTGCCGACTGCGCGGCAGCGACGAGCGGGAGGGCACCCGAAACCAGCGCAAATCGGGCTAGGGCGGCGATATTCACGGCAGCGACCTCGTAGCGGGTTACCGAACGCTATCGGAAGGCCGCACCGGCACGCTACCCCGCGTTCTCCTGCGTGGGGGACACCAATGCTGCCGTTTTGGCGTAGGATTCGAGGCCTGGATGTTGCACTCCATCCAGGTGCCACAGTAGATCGGCACTCCAACTCGCACACAAGACGCCTCAGTGATCAATCCCGACCGCCTTACCGTCAAGACAGCAGAAGCCCTCAACGAGGCCGTCGCACTCGCGCGCCGCAACGGAAACCCCGTCGCGCACGACGTGCACCTCCTGCGCGTGCTGCTCGACCAGGAGGAGGGAATCGTCACACCCATTCTGTTGAAACTGGGCGTGAAGATTCCGTCGCTCCGCGAAGCGCTTGACGCCGAGATTGGACGGTACCCGAAGCAGTCCGATGCCAATCCATCGCTCTCCCGCGAGATGAACGCGGTGATCGACGGCGCCGAGAAGCACGCCAAGGCGATGGACGACGAATACGTCTCGACCGAGCACCTGCTCCTTTCCCTGGCTGGCACGAAGGGCGCGGAGAGCGGGGTGATCCTCAAGGCGGCCGGCGTGAGCACCAAGGGACTGGCCGATGCCGTCAAGGCGGTGCGGGGCGCGCACAAAGTCACGGACCAGACGCCGGAGAACCAGTTCCAGGCGCTGCAGAAGTTCACCCGCGACCTCACCGAGGCCGCGCGCAAGGGGAAACTCGACCCGGTGATCGGGCGCGACGAGGAAGTGCGTCGCGTGATCCAGGTGCTGTCGCGGCGCACCAAGAACAACCCGGTGCTGATCGGCGAGCCCGGCGTCGGCAAGACGGCGATCGCCGAGGGCCTCGCCCAGCGCATCGTCAACGGCGACGTGCCCGAGTCGCTGAAGAACAAGCAGCTCGTGTCGCTCGACCTGGGCGCGCTCATCGCGGGCGCCAAGTTTCGCGGCGAGTTCGAGGAGCGGCTCAAGGCCGTGCTGAAGGAGATCACATCCAGCGAGGGCCGGTTCGTCGTCTTCATCGACGAACTGCACACCCTGGTCGGCGCC
>CAZLAU010000052.1:16626-17878 GCA_964557615.1 uncultured Gemmatimonas sp. | reverse complement strand
TAGTGCGGGAGCTTCGGGCGGAGCCGGCCGTACAGCCAGGTGCCGGCAATCGCCGACACGAATGGCACCGCGATGATCGTGTGGCCGAAGCCGATGAGCGCCACCAAAGGTCCCGGGCACGCGCCGACGATGCCCCATCCCAGCCCGAAAATCGTTCCGCCTGCCCAATAACGGGTGCCCGACCCCATGACTTTGGCCGGCACGCTGATCGCCGGACCTTCGAGCGACCGCAGGCCGAGGCGCTTCAGGATCGCGATGCCAGCCATCGCCGTCGCAATCGCCGAGCCGATGATGCCGTACATATGGAAGGACTGGAACCGGAACATCTCCTGAATCCGGTACCACGAAAGCACTTCGGCCATCGTCAGGGCAATTCCGAACAGGATGCCGAACACGAGGTAGATGACGAGCGCGGAACGGAACGAGAGCGGCGGTCGCTGGGGGTTGTTCATCAACGGAGCACCAGGGGAAGCACGAACCACGTGGCGGTGAGGCCGCCCGCGAAGAACCCGAGCGTGGCGATCAGCGACGGCAGCTGGCGGTCCGCCAGGCCGGAAATCGCGTGGCCTGACGTGCAGCCGCCCGCCCAGGCGGTGCCGAACCCGACCAACAGGCCGCCGCCGATCAACATCGCGGCGCCGCGCACCGTGCGAAACGTCTCCCACGAAAAGAGTTCACGCGGGATCAGGCCGCTCGTGTCCGTGACCCCGAGGGAGGCGAATGTCGCGCGCGCGGCGTCCGAAATCGCCACGTGGCCGGCGCCCGGGAACCAGCGTGCCGCCATCGCACCGCCGATGAAGATGCCGACGACGAACGCCAGGTTCCACGCGCCGATTCGCCGCCATTCATAGCGGAAGTATTCGATGCCGCGCGGAGCGGTCGCCGCGCAGATGTGGCGCAGGTTGCTCGATACGCCGAAGAGCCGGTTGCCGATGATCAGGAGGGCGGGGACAAAAAGCCCGATGATCGGCCCCGCGATGTACCAGGGCCAGGATTCACTCATCAAGTTCACGTCTGGATTCTAGGTTTTGAGGTGACCGGCCACCAAGCGGCGGCGGGCGACGAGTTCGGCGTCCACCTGACCGCACACGAGTTCGCACAACTGGAACACCTTGCGGTCGGCGATCGCATAGTGGACGTGCAGGCCGTCCTTGCGCCGCGTCACGAAGCCGAGGTCGTACAGCTGATGCAGGTGGCGCGAGGCGTTGGCCTGGCTCAGGCCCGCGTCTTCGGCAATGTCGTTGACGGTCAG
>CAZLAU010000052.1:7299-16526 GCA_964557615.1 uncultured Gemmatimonas sp. | reverse complement strand
CCGGCCGGGATGTTCGCGACGCCCGGAATGTGCCCCGCCTCCCACTCTGCGAGTCCGCGCACGTCGAGCGCCGTAGCGGAGCCGTCGCGAAGGGCGGCGGCGAGCTGCGCCGCGGACATCTGTGCGACCGTGCCCACGGGATGACCGGCGGCGCGCCATTCATCCACCACGGCGCGCGTCGCTGCACCGGAAACCGAATCGAGTCCGATCATGGCGAGGTCGCGCACGGCCGTTCCGATTGCCGCGTCGTCGGCGGCGATGAGCAGGAATGGTGCGTCGTACCGCAGCAGCCAGCCCGCCCAGGTATTGAACGCCTTGTTGAGCGGAATGTTGATCGTACCGGGGATGTGTGCGGCCGCGAAATCGGCGGCGGGTCGGGCGTCCACGACCCGGACCCCGTTCGCGAGGGCGTCCTGCACCTCCCGCGCTCCGACGGCTGCCGGCCGCGTCGAAAAATCGAACGCGGGCACGCCGAGCTTGTTCACGCGCTTCATCTCCGCGAAGTACTTCGGCGGCTCCGGCTGTCCCTCCAGCACGGCGCGCACGAACCGGTTCTCGTCGGCGATGGCAAAGGCCCAGTTGAACCGGCGCTCGTACCCCACGGTGCTGTGCGGGACGGCCGACAGTCCCTTGCCGCACGCTGAGCCCGCGCCGTGCCCGGGCCAGATTTGCAGCCAGTCCGGGTAGGCCTTGAAGCGTTGGAGCGAGCGATAGAGTGCGCGGGCCGCGGTTTCCATCGTGCCCGAGATGTTGGCCGCCTTCTCCAGCAGGTCCGGCCGGCCGACGTCGCCCACGAACACGAAATCACCCGTCACGATGCCGATCGGCTCGTCTGCGGCGGCCCGGTCGGTGATCAGAAAGGCAAGATGTTCCGGCGTGTGGCCGGGCGTGTGCACGGCATCGACCTTGATGTTGCCCACGCTGAACGAGTCGCCGTCGCGCAGCAGCACGGCGCCGGTCTCGGCGGCGAAGGCGTATTTCCAGTTCGCATCCCCCTCGTCCGACAGGTACAGCGTGGCGCCCGTATGTGCGGCGAGCGCGCGCGCGCCCGAGACGAAGTCGGCGTGGATATGCGTCTCGGTGACGAAGGCGATGCGCACGCCTTCGGCGGCCGCGGCGTCGACATACTGTGCGATGTCGCGGTTGGGGTCGATGACGACCGCAACGCCTGCCTTCCCGCAGCCGATGAGGTAGCTCGTCTGGGCAAGCTTCGGATCAAAGAACCGACGAACGATCACGCGAATCTCCTGCAGGGGTGCGGGGCGAAAGTTTCATATATAACGATACGGGAATATGGTGAATCGCGCCGCCGACGCAACCCGGCACCCCTGCGGACGGCGGCGGCGCGTGCCATCTTGCGTGGAACATGGAGCGACGAACGTTCATTCGCACGGCGTCGGCAGCGGCCGGCGGGTCGGTGATGGCCGGCGCCTTCGCCGCGGCGCCCCGTTCCAGCGCGGCGGCCAGCTCCCAGGCGTCGCTGCGGGTCAACGGGCCGCGCGTCAACGCGCAGCTCGTGGAGCTCTCCCAGTTTGGCCGGAACCCGCAGGGCGGCGTGTCGCGCGTCGCCTACTCGGATGCCGATCGCGCCGGCCGCGAGTACACGATGGGGCTGATGCGCGCGGCCGGGCTCGAGGTGTCGGTGGACACCGCCGGCAACATCTGGGGGCGGCGCGCGGGGCGCGTCGCCGGGCTCAAGCCCGTCGTGTTCGGCTCGCACATCGACTCCGTTCCCGAGGGCGGCAATTACGACGGCGACGTCGGCTCGCTCGGCGCCATCGAGGTGGCCCGCACGTTGCGTGAGGCGGGGATCACGACGAGGCACCCCCTCGACGTCGTCGTCTGGCAGAACGAGGAGGGCGGGCTGTGGGGGAGCCACGCGGTCGCCGAAGGGCTGACGGCGGCCGAGCTCACGCAGGTGAGCAACAGCGGAAAGACGATTCGCGACGGCATTGCGTTCATCGGCGGCGACCCGGTCAGGCTCGACGCGGCTCGCCGGCGCGCGGGCGACCTTGCGTGCTACTTCGAGCTCCATATCGAGCAGGGCGGGACGCTGGAGCGGGAGAAGATCGAGATCGGCATCGTCGAGGGGATCGTTGCCATCGCGCGGTGGGCCGTCACGATCGAGGGGTTCGCGAACCACGCCGGCACGACCGCGATGGACGCGCGGCACGACGCGATGCTGTCCGCCGCGCGGTTCGTGGACGCGGTGAACCGCATTGTCACGTCGGTGCCAGGGCGACAGGTGGGGACGGTCGGGCGCATGCAGGTGTTTCCGGGGGCGCCCAACGTGGTGCCGGGACGCGTGGAGTGCTCACTCGAACTGCGCGACCTCGACGGCGCCAAGATCGCGTCGCTGTTCACGGCCATTCGCGAGGAGGCCACCCGCATCGGGGCACGCAACGGCACCACCTTCACATTCCAGACCAATTCCACGGAGCACAAGAGCGCGCTCAGCGACGCGGCGATGCGCGGGCACATTGCGGCGGCTGCCCGGGTGCTCGGCGCCAGCACGAAGCTGATGCCAAGCGGGGCGGGCCACGACGCGCAGAGCATGGCGAAGCTGTGCCCGATGGGGATGATCTTCATTCCGAGCATCGGCGGGATCAGTCACTCGCCGAAGGAGTACTCGACACCGGAGGACGTGGTGCGCGGCGTCAACGTCCTGTTGCACGCCGTGCTGGCCGCGGACGCCGCGTACGATCCGGGCGCGCGGTAGCGCGCTCCGGCTGCATCATTCCGATTGGCCGACGCAGGCGGCCGATCGCCCACCCGATTCGCGGAGATTCCATGCGACGCACACTGATCCTGGCGGGAGCGCTGCTCACCGTCGCCGGCGGGCCGGCCCTGGCACAGGCGCCGGCTGGCGGCGGATTCAAGGCAGAGTTCAAGGGGACATACGATCAGGTCGAACGGAAGCTCGCGCAGCTGGCCGAGGCGATGCCGCTGGCGAAGTACGACTGGCGCCCTGCCGCCGGGGTTCGCTCGGTGTGCGAGGTGTTCATGCACGTGAGCTATGACAACTACGTCCTCGGCGCACCGTTCGGGGTGAAGATGCCGCCCGAGTTCTCCGGCGCGGAACCGGAGAAGTGCCCGGGCGACAAGGCCAAGGTGCTGGCGGCGATGAAGACGTCGTTTGCGGCGTTCAACGCGGCCATCGCGGCGCTCAGCGACAGTGACCTGGCGCAGAACGCCACGATGTTCGGCTCCACGATGTCCAAGCGCGCGTGGATGCTGGCCACCGCCGAGCACGCCGGGGAGCACTTGGGGCAGTCGATCGCGTACGCCCGGATGAACGGCGTCGTGCCACCGTGGAGCAAGTAGCGCGCCGTGGCTGACGTCGTTCGTGCGGCGGTGATGACGGCGCCGCGGGCGCCGATCGAGATGCGCGAGCTGCCGTGGCCCGCGCTCGAGCCCGGCAGCGCCATGCTGCGCACCACGTATTCGGAGGTGTGTGGCACGGACGTCCACCTGCACCACGGCCGACTCGCCGGCGTGCCGTATCCCATCATCCCCGGGCACGTGTCGGTTGGCGCGCTGGCTGCTGTGCGCGGCGAGATGCGCGACGTGCACGGGCAGCCGTTCCGGGAGGGCGACCTCGTCACGTTTCTCGACGTGCACGAAACGTGCGGGCGTTGCTACGAATGCCTGGTCACGAAGCAGTCCACCCGGTGTGCGCGGCGCAAGGTGTACGGCATCACGTACGGCGTGAACGACGGTCCGCTCGGCGGATGGGCGGACCATATATGGATGAAGCCGGGCATTCGCCTGCTGCGGTTTCCATCCGGCGTGGATCCGGCGCTGTTCATCGCGGGCGGCTGCGGATTGGTGACCAGCATCCACGCCGTGGAGCGGGGCGACGTCCGGCTCGGGAGCTCGGTGGCTGTGCTGGGTGCCGGCCCCGTGGGCATTGCCGCCGCCGCGCTCGCGCGGCTCGCGGGCGCTCATCCGGTGATTGTCGTGGGCGCCCCGGATGATCGGCTGGCCTTCGCCCGCACGATGGGGGCGACCGACACGATATCGCTGGACGTGCCGCACGAGGATCGGGCGGCGCAGGTGCGCGCACTGACGCACGGGCGCGGCGTGGACGTGGTCATCGAGGCGGCCGGCGATCCGCGCGCGTTTGCGCAGTCGCTCGACCTGGTGCGCGACGGCGGGCGCGTCGTGATCGCGGGGCAGTACACCGACGGCGGTGACGTCGCCGTGAACCCGCACTCGCAGGTCAACCGGAAGCACGTCGAGATCCGGGGCTGCTGGGGTTGCGACTTCTCGCACTTCTATCGCGCGGTGGAAGTGCTGGCGGTGCAGGGACGGGCACTGCCGTGGGCCGGGGCCGTGACGACGCGGTACCCGCTGGAACGGGCCGGGGAGGCGCTCTCGGCTGTCGAGCGGCGGGACGTGATCAAGGCGGTGATCGAGCCGTGATGTGCCGCTGGGCCGTCGTGCTGACGCTTGTGTGCGCGGCCGCGCCGGGTCAGGCGCAACGGCTCTTCGGCACGGTGGTGCTCGCCGACGGTCGGACGCCGGGAAGCGGCGCCATCGTGGCGGCGACCGATTCGAGCGGCGCCGTCGTGGCGCGTGAGATGGCGTCGTCACGTGGCGACTATGTGATGCCGCTCTCAGCCGCCGGGACGTTCACGCTCACCGCCTGGCGCGTGGGGAGCGAGCCCGAGGTGGTGCGCGGCGTCGTGGTGGGCGCCGGCAGCGACGTTCGCCAGCGCATCGTGATGGCGCGGCCCGCGCCCAGGCCGCCGCGGGTCAGCGCCCGCACCGGCGAAACGTGCGAGCTCGGCGCGGCGACGTCCGCACCGGCAACGCTTTGGGATCAGCTGCAGACCGCGCTGGCCACGACGGCGATGGCGGAGCAGACGCGGCTCTTCGTCGCGTCGTGGACGCTGGCGCAGCGGCAGATCGACGGCAACCTGCGTGACACGATCTCGCGGAAGGATTCGCCCGAGCGGATGAACCTCGAGGTGCCGATCATGCCGACCCTCCCGCCCGACTCATCGCGCCGGCGCGGGTTCGTGATCGAACGGCCGCAGGGCGTGATGTACCACGTGCCGGGCGTTGCGACGCTGCGGTCGGCGTCGTTCATCGAGGCGCGCTGCTTTGCGCTCGAACCGGCGCCCGCCGACCGGCCGACCTGGATAGGGTTGCATTTCAGGCCCTCTGCCGTTCGCACCGGCCTCAGCGACATCGAAGGCACCGTGTGGTTCGACTCGGCATCACTCGAGCCGCAGCGCCTCGACTACTCCTACCTGGGTCTTCCGCCCACCTTTGCACCAGCGCGACCCGGTGGTTCCATTGCATTCCGTCGCGTGGCCACGGGCCACTGGGTGGCCGACGAATGGACGATCCGCGTGCCATCGGGACGGTATATCCGCATGTTTGCGTACGACACGCGCGAAGTGCCGAGCGGATATGGCAACTTCACGCTGGAAGGTGTGCAGGTGACGACGGCGACGCTCCGCGTGCTTGAGGTGAACGGAGCGCCCATCTATCGGAGACCGTGATGACCACACGACGACAGTTCATGACCGGCGCGGCCGCCACGCTCGGCGCCGCCGTGTTCACGCCGCGAGGCGCGCTTGCCCTCGATGGTTGGGGGGCGCCCGGGCCGCGTGCAGCACCGGGCCCGGTTCGTGAGCGGATCGACCGGATTGGCGTGCAGTTGTACACCGTGCGCTCGGAGATGCAGAAGGACGTCGCGGCCACGCTCGCCCGCGTGGCACAGATCGGCTGCAAGGAGGTCGAGTTCGCCGGCTACTTCACGCTGCCGCCCGCGCGCATCCGCGCGCTGCTCGACGAGAATGGACTGACGTCGCCGTCGGTCCACATCGGGATTGATCCGCTCGAGCGGGATTTCGCGGCGCCGGCCGCAGCGGCGAAGGTGATCGGCCACGGCACGCTGATCGTCCCGTCGCTGAACACCAGGGCGCTCACGACGGTTGAGGCGTGGAAGGGGATCGCCGCGCGATTCAACACGCTGGGCGCCAAGGCGCGCGACGCGGGTCTCCGGTTTGCGTTCCACAACCACGCGGCCGAGGCGACGCCGATGGACGGCGGCACCCGGCCGTACGACATCCTGCTGGGGGAGACTGATCCCGCGCTGGTGGACTTCCAGATGGACCTCTACTGGATGATCAAGGCCGGCGGCGATCCGTTGGCGTATTTCGCGTCGAACCCCGGGCGGTTCACGTCGGTGCACGTCAAGGACGCCACGGCCGCCCCGGAACTCGCGATGCGCGACGTCGGGGCGGGAGCCGTGGACTGGAAGAAGCTGTTCGCCAAGCGCGGCCAGGCGGGAATCCGGCATTACTTCATTGAACACGACAGCCCTGGCGCCGATCCGCTGGCGTCCGTGAAGGCGAGTCACGACTACCTCGCGAAGCTGGAGTTCTGATGGCCCGCAAACCGACCAGGCGTGAGTGGCTGAAGCAGGCCGGCGGAGCGACCGCGGGCGCGTTCGGCGTAGCGGCGCTCGGCGGCGTGCGCGACGGGAGCGGCCGGCATTTCCCGGACCTGCGCGCCGTGACCAGCGAGGCGCGGCGGGAGCCGGCGTCGCCGATGCCGAACCGCATTCGCCAATCGGCCTCGCGCTGGTGCTACAGCCGCATACCGCTCCCGGACCTGTGCAAGGCCGGCAAGGCGATGGGGCTGAGCGGCATCGACCTGCTCCAGCGGGCCGATTGGGACGTCGTGAATGACCACGGCCTCACGGTCACGATGGGCTACGCGGCCGACCGGCGTGACTTCCTGACCAACGGATTCACGACGCGGTCGAGTCACCCGATGCTCCTCAAGGAGCTCGAGGCCGCGATTCCCCTGGCGGCGCGAAAGGGAGTGCCGAACCTGATCGCGATGTTCGGCAACCGTGCGGGTCGCGGCGACGTGGAGGCGATGAATGCGGCGATTGACGGACTGCGGGCGATCGCGCCGCTGGCGGAGCAGGAGAACGTGACGATCTGCGTGGAGCTGCTCAACAGCCGGGTGGACCACAAGGACTATCACGGCGATCGCACCGCGTTCGGCGTGGAAGTCGTCAAGGGCGTCGGCTCGCGGAACGTGAAGCTCCTGTACGACATCTATCACATGCAGATCATGGAAGGCGACGTGATCCGGACGATCCGCCAGAACAAGGAGTGGATCGGGCATTACCACACGGGCGGCGTGCCGGGGCGGCACGAGCTGGACGCGACCCAGGAGCTCAACTGGCCGGCGATCATGACGGCGATCGCCGACACGGGATTCACGGGGTTCGTGGCGCACGAGTTCGTGCCGACGCGCGATCCGCTCACGTCGCTGCGCGAGGCGGTGAAGCTCTGCGACATCTGATCGCGTCGCGACGCCGGGTCCAGTTCCCGGGCAGGGTGTTGCGGAACCGCGGAGATTCGCGGAGAAGGGCACGGAGATTCACGGAGGAACGGCACAGAGATTCACCTGGTCAGGCGGGCGGGGTGACGACCGCGCCAGTTATCCGTCGTTGCGAAACCGACCGCGCCCGCGAATGCTGAAGGAGTGATCGCCGGAGCTGCCGTCGTCGTCTCGTCATTCCGGTGGCAGTTTCCGTGTATTCCGGCAGTGAGTCCGCGAATCTCCGCGGTTCCCCCGGTTGCCGTCTGGAGCGTGTGCGATGTTCGAGGATGCCGAACTCGGCCACACCGTGGCCAAGGACGAATACGACGCGCGGAGCGCAGAGCTCCGTGAAGCGCTGCTCGCGGCTCAGTATCAGCTGAAGGCCAATCCCACATTCCCGGTGATCGTGCTCGTCGGCGGGGTGGAGGGCGGCGGGCGCGGCGAAACGGTGAACGCCCTCACCTCGTGGATGGACCCGCGGCACATCGAGGTGAACGGAGTCGGCGAGCCGTCGGACGAGGAACGCGAGCGGCCCCGCCTCTGGCGATTCTGGCGCGCGCTCCCGCCGCGTGGCCGCATCGGCATCTTCTTCGGCTCGTGGTACACGTGGCCGATCGTGAACTCGGTGATGGAGGAGAAGAAGCCGCACTGGGCACGGATCGAGGCGCGCATCGGTGAGGTCAACCGGTTCGAGCGAATGCTCGCCGACGAAGGTGCGCTGATCCTCAAGTTCTGGTTTCACCTCTCGAAGAAGGCGCAGCGCAAGCGGATGAAGGAACTCAAGAAGGACCCGCTCACGCGCTGGCGCGTGACCGCGCGCGACGAGGCGTACTTCAAGCGCTACGATCGGTTTCGCGAAGTGTCCGAACGCGTGCTGCGCGAGACGAACCACGCGCACGCCCCGTGGATCGTGGTCGAGGGCACCGACCGGCGGTACCGGGAACTGGCCACCGCGGGTGAGCTGCTGGAGGCCTTGCAGCACCGGCTGGCGGCGCCCTCGCCGTCGCATCCCGAACCTGCGACGCCGGATCCATCGCCGGGCGTCGATTCCGGGCGGACCGTGCTCTCGGAGCTGGACCTGACGCTGAAGGTCCCGCGCAAGACGTACGAGAAGGACCTCGAGAAATGGCAGGGCAAGCTGGCGTTGCTGACGCGGCACAAGCGTTTCAGGCGGCACTCGGTGGTTGTGGTGTTCGAGGGGAACGACGCGGCCGGCAAGGGAGGCGCGATCCGCCGCCTCGCGGCCGCCGTCGACGCCCGGATGATGCGGATCATCGGGATTGCCGCGCCAAGCGACGAGGAAAAGGCGCACCCGTATCTCTGGCGGTTCTGGCGTCACCTGCCGCGCCGCGGGCACTTTGCGGTGTTCGACCGCTCGTGGTATGGCCGCGTGCTTGTCGAGCGGGTGGAAGGGTTCTGCTCGACGCACGACTGGCAACGCGCCTACAGCGAGATCAACGACTTCGAAGCCGAGATGACGGGCCACGGCATCGTCGTCGTGAAGCTGTGGCTCGCGATCTCGAAGCAGGAGCAGCTCAAGCGGTTCAAGGAGCGCGAGGCGGTCGCGTTCAAGCAATTCAAGATCACCGAGGAAGACTGGCGGAACCGCAAGAAGTGGGATGCGTACTCGGCGGCGGTTTGCGACATGGTGACCCACACGTCCACGGCCCACGCGCCGTGGACGCTGGTCGAGGCGAACGACAAGTACCACGCCCGCATCAAGGTGCTGCGCACGGTTCACGACGCACTCGAGACGGTGCTCGACTGAACGGGTTCGGTGCGCGCGGATGGACTTGCGGAACCACGGATTTCGCGGAAGAACGGCACGGAACGCACTGCAACGGCGGGAACCACGGAGTTCGCGGAAGAAC
>CAZLAU010000052.1:0-7199 GCA_964557615.1 uncultured Gemmatimonas sp. | reverse complement strand
AGGGGTAAGAGCCTGTCGCCGTAGCGAACCCCGCTGCGCCGCGCCATTTTCGTGAACATGATGACGCAACCGAGGCGCCTCGAATACGACGTGTGCATCGTCGGCTCCGGCGCGGGCGGCGGGATGGCTGCCCACGCTCTCACCAAGGCCGGCGCGAGCGTCGTGATGCTGGAAGCCGGCGGGTGGTGGGACAACACGCGCGACTCGAAAATGCTGTCCTGGCCGTACCAGACGCCGCGCCGCGGCGCGGCCACGCGCGAGCGGCCGTTCGGCGAGTACGACGCGTGCATCGGCGGGTGGGACATCGACGGTGAGCCGTACACCCGCGCAGAGGGCACCCGGTTCGACTGGTGGCGGGCGCGGATGCTCGGCGGGCGGACGAACCACTGGGGCCGGATCTCGCTTCGCTTCGGGCCCGACGACTTCCGCGGGAAATCCATCGACGGGCTCGGCGACGACTGGCCGATCTCCTACGACGACATCGCGCCGTGGTACGACAAGGTGGACGACCTCATCGGGATCTACGGGTCGAACGAGGGGCTGCGAAACCACCCGGACGGCCACTTCCTCCCCGCGCCGGCGCCGCGGTGCCGCGAGGTCATGGTGAAGAAGGCGTCCGACCGCCTCAACATCACGTGCATCCCGTCGCGCCTCTCGATCCTGACGAAATCCATCCACGGCCGGATGGCGTGCCACTATTGCGGGCAGTGCAACCGGGGCTGCACGTCGAACTCGAACTTCACCTCGCCCAACGTGCTGCTCTTTCCGGCCCAGAAGACCGGCAAGCTCACGATCATCACGAACGCGATGGCGCGCGAAGTGACGGTGGACGACACGGGCAAGGCGACGGGCGTGAGCTACGTGGACAAGGCGAATGGCGTGGACGCACACGTCCGCGCCAAGGTCGTGGTGCTCGCGGCGAGCGCGTGCGAAAGCGCGCGCATCCTGCTCAACTCCAAGTCATCGCGGCACCCGAACGGCCTCGCCAACTCGAGCGGGACGGTCGGCAAGTACCTGACCGACACCACGGGCGCCGGGGTCTCGGGGTTCATTCCCCGGATGGTGGACCAGCCGCGGCACAACTGCGACGGCGTAGGTGGAATGCACGTGTACATGCCGTGGTGGCTCGATAACAAGAAGCTCGACTTCCCGCGGGGCTACCATATAGAAGTGTGGGGCGGGATGGGGGTGCCGGGCCACGGGTTCTTCGGCGGGATGCACCGGTATCCGCCGGGCGGCGGCTACGGCGCGACGCTCAAGAACGACTACCGCCGCTACTTCGGCACGACGATCGGGTTCGACGGGCGCGGCGAGATGATCCCGAACGACAAGTCGTATTGCGAATTGGACCCGGTCGCGAAGGACCGCTGGGGCATCCCCGTGCTCCGCTTCCACTGGCAGTGGACGGACCACGAGCACAACCAGGTGAAGCACATGCAGGAAACGTTCCGTGCGCTGATCGCGGAAATGGGCGGACAGGTCTTCAGCCAGATGCCGACGAAGGAGCGCGGCTACGGCATCTCGAACGGCGGCTCGATCATCCACGAGGCGGGCGGTGCGCGGATGGGGCACGACGCCTCCACCAGCGTGCTCAACGCGAACTGCCAGGCGCACGACTGCAAGAACCTGTTCATCGCCGACGGCGCCCCGTTCGTGGGGCAGGCGGACAAGAATCCGACGTGGACGATCATGGCGCTGGCCTGGCGCACGGCCGACACGATCGCCGGGATGGTGCAACGGAGGGAGCTATGACACACGGCGACGGGAGCGAGAAGCGACCCGGGCGTTCGCGGCGGGACGTCCTCAAGGCCGGTGCGGCGGCTGCCGCCGTGGCCGCCCTTCCCATCACGCCGGCCGAAGCAGAGAATGCCGCGGTGTATGTCGAGGCCGCGCTGCAGGGCGCAGCACAGGGAGCCGTGTACCGGCCGAAGTGGTTCCAGCCCGATGAGTGGCGCACGATCCGCGTGATGGTGGACCTGATCATCCCGCGCGACGCCAAGTCGGGGAGCGCGACGGCTGCCGGGGTGCCGGAGTACATGGACTTCTTCTGCACCGAGTATCCGAGCTACGCCTGGGTGCGCGAGGCGCTCCGCTGGTTCGATGGATTCGCGTACACGTCATACAAGAAGTCGTTCGTGAAGTGCACCGACGCCGAGCGTCGCGCGCTCCTCGACCAGGTGGCGTGGCCAGCCAAGGCGGCACCCGCCGTGCGCGACGGTGTGAACCACTTCAACCGGCTCCGCGACTTCACGGCGAGCGGGTTCTTCTCGAGCCAGATGGGCGTCCGCGACATCGGCTACATCGGCAACGTCGCGCGCCCGACGTGGGACGGATGCCCGCCGGCGGCGCTCCGCCACCTCGGAGTGCAGGGCTGAGCGGGACGAATAGCATTCGGTTTCTCCAACCCCCGGGGCACCTGTGTCGGTGACCAGCAATCGCCGCGCTCGCGCGCTCGTCGCGTTCGCCGCATTCAGCGCGATCGCATCGTCCTCATCCATCGGCGCGCAGGCGGCTGCCAAGCCCGCCGGCATCTCGGCCGCGCGGCTCGCGCGGCTCGACACCGTGCTCAAGCGCTACGTGGACACGGACTCCATTGCCGGCCTCGTCGCGCTGGTGCTCCGCGATGGCGCGCCGATCTACCAGGCGGCACTCGGCTGGGCCGATCGCGAAGCCGGGCGCCGCATGACGATGGACGCGATGTTCCGCATCGCGTCGCAGACGAAGGCGGTCACGAGCGCGGCGATCATGATCCTGGTTGAGGAAGGAAAACTCGGCATCACCGACCCGGTGAGCCGGTATCTCCCTTCGTTCGCGCGGACGACCGTTGCGATGGCATCCGACTCGGGCCGCACCCCAGTGCCGGCGCGGCGGCAGATCACGATTCGCGACCTGCTGACGCACAGCGCCGGGATCTCGTATGGCACCGACCGCCGCGTCGCCGACGCGTATCGCGCGGCAGGACTCGGCCCGGCCGCGGGCGAAGGCGTCGGCTACTACACGGCCGACAAGGATGAGCCCATCTGCGCGACGATGGACCGTCTTGGGACGCTGCCGTTCGTCGCGCAGCCGGGCGAGGCGTGGGTGTACGGCTACAACACCGACATCCTCGGATGCGTGGTCGAGCGCGCGTCCGGGAAGCCGCTCGACGAGTTCATCCGCACGCGAATCACCGGGCCCCTGAAGATGCCGGACACGCATTTCTTCATCCCGCCGGCCCAGCGCACGCGGCTCGCGGCCGTGTACGGCACCGGACCGGAAGGGAAAGCCGTTCGCGGCAACGACGGGGCCCGAGGCCAGGGGCACTACGTGGACGGGCCGCGGAAGAGTTTTGCCGGCGGCGCGGGGCTGGTGTCAACGGCGCGCGACTACGCGCGGTTCCTCGAGATGACGCGCAACGGCGGCGTCCTGGATGGCGTGCGGATCCTCTCGCCGAACGCCGTCGCGCTGATGCACACCAATATGGTCGGCACGCTGCACTCGACGGACGGACTCGGATTCGGCCTGGGATTCGAGACGGTGGATCGTTTCGGCGCGTCCGGCCTTCGCAGCGCCGGATCCTATGGATGGGCCGGCGCGTACGGCACGTGGTACAGTGTGGACCCGAAGGAGCGTCTCGTGCTCGTGCTCATGATCCAGATGGCGCCGAACGGCACGACGCTGGCCAACCGGTTCCCGACGCTGGTCTATCAGGCACTCGATCCCGGCGCTCGGTGACATTCGCCGGGCGGCGCGGTCGCGAACGCGCGCGCCGGTGTCATCTGGGCGCCTTGACCACGACTTCGGCGATCGGGTCGGCGCCGGCGCTGCCGAACGTCGCCACGGTCAGTCGCCCATCGCGGTACGCGTCGAGATCGGCGCCGAGCAGTCTCGTGCGGCCCGCGGCGGTCGTCATGCCCGGGCCGAGCGCGCGATGCACGACGCGGCGGGCGCCAGCGCCACCAGCTGGTGATCCGTCCCATCGTCGCAGCACGACCGCCTGAACGTCGGCGGCGCCCGCGCCGCCAACACGGATGACCCACGAGAGCTCGCTCGTTGGCGCGTCGAACGTGAAGCGCGCCGACACGTTGCTCCGGGCGGTACCGGCGTTCAGCGTGAAGGTTGCGGGCGCGGGCGCCCGACCGTTCACCAGGCTCGGAGTCGTGGGCGGAGCACGACGCCGTGCGCCGCCAGCTTCGAACGCGAAGGCGTAGGCCACGAGCCGCGCGTCGCTGAACGGCCGTCCCATCAGTTCGAGACCCGTCGGGAGTCCGTCAGCGGTGAAGCCGGCGGGCATTGAGATCGCCGGAAGCCCGGACTGTGCGGCGAGGGCGCATCCCGACGCGGTCTGCGGCGCGCCCACGAGCACCGGGCGCTGGGCGATCGTCGGGTAGGCGAGCGCATCGATCCTGAGCGAATCCATTAACGCGATCATCCGGGCGCGAAGCACGAGCTGCTTTGCGAGCGCGGCGCGATGCGCGTCGGACAGGCGGGCCGACGCCGTGTCGCCGGAGATGTGGCGCGCCTCGAGCTGCCGGTCGAACAGGCCCTTGTCGATCATCTCGCGCAACGTGCGGACGGGAGCGCCGCCGGGGCGCGAGAGATAGTCGGCCAGATCGAACTTGGACTCGAAACCGATCGCCCGCGTGCCGGCAATCACATCGTCGAAGTCCGGCATGTTCACCTCGACCACCTCGGCACCGAGCGCGCGCATCGCGGTGATCGCGGCGCGCACCGTGTCCGCGATGTCGGGCTCGGCGCCGCGGAAGTACGGCCGGAAGATCCCGATGCGGGCGCCGCGCAGTGCGTCCGCGCGCAGGGAGTCGCGGAATCGGGGGAGCGGCTTGCCGTCCATCACGCGTGTGGCCGGATCATTCGGGTCGGGGCCGACGGTGGCGTCGAGGCCGATTGCGAGATCGGTCACGGTTCGCGCGAGCGGGCCTGGCACGTCCTGCGTGAGCGAGAGCGGGACGATGCCATCGCGGCTGAAGAGTCCCGGGGTCGGCCGGAGCCCTACGAGCGATGCGAATGCCGACGGGATTCGGATCGAGCCGCAGGTGTCGCTCCCCCAGCCGATCGCGGCGAAGCTGGCGGCGATCGCCGCGCCGGTGCCGCCGCTGGAGCCGCCGGGGCAGCGCGCCGGGTCGTACGGATTCAGCGTCTGGCCGCCGAGCGAGCTGATCGTGGTGATGCCCGCTGCCAGTTCGTGCAGGTTCGTCTTGCCGACGATCACGGCGCCCGCCTCGCGCAGCTTGCGCACGACGAACGCGTCGGTGGTGGGGCGGTGCGCGGCCAGCGCAATCGAACCGGCCGTGGTCGGCATGTCGCGCGTGTCGAAGTTGTCCTTGAGCACGATCGGTACGCCGTGCAGCGGGCCGCGCACGCGCCCCGCCCGGCGTTCGGCATCGAGCGCCGCGGCGTCGGCGCTCGCGCGCGGGTTCAGGCTGATCATCGCGTTCAGCGCCGGGCCGGCGTGATCGTACGCGGCGATGCGCGCGCGGTAGGCGGCGACGAGTTCCACGGACGTCACGCGCCCCGCCGTCATCGCGTCCTGCAGCGCCGTGATCGATTGCTCGGCCGGGTCGAATCGCGAGGCAGCCGCCTGCGCGCCGGCACGCACCGGCGCCGACTGGGCGCGCGCTGCAATGACCGGCGTTCCGATGATGATCGTGGCGGCGATGGCCGCGCCAAGCAGCGGTGCGAGGACCGCGCGGTGCCGCGTCGGGCGGCAAGGCAGTTCGGGAGTCATGGCGCACAACATACGGCCGGAGCAACTGTACTGCATCCGGTCACGTGTTCAGTTGACGCGACCGCAGCGACATCGGCACGTTTCACCCCCATGGAATCGACGGGGCTCGACCGGAAACCGCAGGACGACGAAATCGACGTCTTCGGGCTCACGCACCAGGGCAAGGTGCGGCAGAACAACCAGGACCAGTACCTCCTCGCGTCGATCCACAAGCGGGTGGACGTCGTGGCGACGAGCTTGCCCGCGACCCATCAACAGCCGCTTGCCAACGAGCGGCTCGCATTCATCGCGATGGTCGCCGACGGCGTTGGCGGACTGCAGGGTGGCGAGGAGGCGAGTGCGACGGCGCTCGAGGCGGTGATGCAGTATGTGTCGCAGTCGATGGACTGCCACGACCGTGGCGACGCGGCGCACGAGGAGTTCATCGAGGACCTGCAGCGTGCGGCGATGCGAGCGCACGAGGCGGTGCTGGCCAAGCAGGACACCAATGGCCGGCGCGGCCGCATGGCGACCACGCTCACGCTCTGGATGGGCGTATGGCCCTGGCACTATCTCCTGCAGGTTGGCGATTCGCGGTATTACCTGTTCCGGCAGGGCGAACTCACGCAGGTGTCGCGGGACCAGACCATCGCACAGGAACTCGTGGACGAAGGCGTGCTGACGCGAACCGCAGCCTTTCGCACGAACCTGTCGAACGTGCTGTCGAGCGCGATCGGCGGCGACACGGCAATGCCGGTCGTCACGCGGATGCAGTCGGAGTGGGGCAGCGTGGCGCTGCTGTGCAGCGACGGACTCACGAAGCACGTGAGCGACGAACGCATCGCGGAGCGACTGAAGACGATGACGAGCGCGAAGCAGGTCTGTGAGCAGCTCCTGCAGGATGCCCTCGACGACGGGGGGACCGACAACATCACGATCATCGTCGGGCGCGCCGTGCCGAAGGCGGGCCGGTGAGCAGGGCCGGAGACGACCGTCGCCAAGCGGCCGGCGGCGCCGGCCATCCCGATCGGCGTGGGTTCGTGGCCGTCTCGGCGGCGTCGCTGCTGGCTGCCAGCGGCATCGCACCGGCCGGCGCGTGGGCACACGCTCCGTGGGTGATCACACGACGGCGCGCACACGACCTCGTCATCCGCGGTGGCACCGTGTTCGATGGCCTCGGCGGGCCTGGTACGGAGATGGACGTCGCGATTGCCGGTGGGCGGATCGTGGAGGTGGCGCGCCGCGTTGTGGAGTCCGGAACCGAGGAGATCGACGCGCGCGGGCTGGCCGTCGCGCCCGGCTTCATCGACATCCACTCGCACGGCGACGGCACGATGGAGGAGGATCCACGCCAGGAATCGGTCGTTCGGCAGGGGATCACGACGATCGTCGTCGGGCAGGACGGAAGTTCCCGCGCGCCGCGGGGTTCGGCACGCTCAGGTGGCGCGGAGCCCGGTGAGGAGAGCGCGCAGTCGTTCGCCGGCGTGTTTGCGGC
>CAZLAU010000051.1:0-18027 GCA_964557615.1 uncultured Gemmatimonas sp. | reverse complement strand
AGTTCGACAACCTCTACGGCTGCCGGCACTCGCTCACCGACGGCATCCTCCGCGCGAGCGACGTGATGCTGGCGGGCAAGGTGGCGGTGGTCCTTGGCTACGGTGACGTCGGCAAGGGGTGCGCCCAGGCACTGAAGGGGCAGGGCGCGCGCGTCGTGATCGCCGAGATCGACCCGATCTGCGCACTGCAGGCGGCGATGGAGGGGTATCAGGTCACCACGCTCGACAGCGTCGTCGAGACCGCGGACATCTTCATCACCGCGACGGGCAACAAGGACATCATCACTGCGCGCGACATGGCGCGCATGAAGGACAAGGCGATCGTCGGCAACATCGGTCACTTCGACAACGAGATCGACATGGCCGGCCTCAAGTCCTACGAGGGCATCGAGCGGATCAACATCAAGCCGCAGTATGACGAGTGGGTGTTTCCGGACGGCCACAGTGTGATGGTGCTCGCCGAGGGGCGCCTGCTCAACCTGGGCTGCGCCACCGGCCACCCGAGCTTCGTGATGAGCTGCTCGTTCACGAATCAGGTTGTCGCGCAGATCGACCTGCACCTCGCGGCGCAGGGCAAGCCCACCGTGTCGGGCACGACCTACGACCGCAAGGCGGTGTTCACGCTGCCGAAGAAGCTGGACGAGAAGGTCGCGCGCCTGCACCTGGACAAGATCGGCGTGAAGCTCACGCAGCTGAGTCCCGAGCAGGCCGACTATATCGGCGTGCCCGTGGACGGTCCCTACAAGTCGGACCACTACCGGTACTAGCCCGCCGCCCGGAGCGGACCGTCAAGCCGCAACCGCGCCGCCGGGAACGCACCCGCCGGCGCGGTTGTCGTTCCGGGGCGCGTCGTGCGAGTTTCCGTGCGCCACCTTCACCGGGCGATCCATGACCTGCATCTCCACTCGTCGCGCGTCGCTGCTCCTCGCCGTCGGTTTCGTCCTCTCCGCCGGCGCGACGGCCAGCGCCGCCGCACAAGCTGGCGGGCGCGGCGCCCGGGCGACGCGCCCGCAGACCCGCGAAGCCGCACGGGCTCACGCCGTCGAGCTGCTGTCCACCACGCCGCTGATTGACGGGCACAACGACCTCCCGTGGGCGATCCGCGAGGAGCCCGGGATGGAGCGCGACGTTGATGCCTACGACCTGCGCAAGAAGACACCGCATCAGACCGACCTCGCCCGCATCCGCTCGGGCAAGCTTGGTGGCCAGTTCTGGTCGGTGTACATCCCGGGTGACGTGCGGGCGTATGGATATGCGCGCATGCAACTCGAGCAGATCGACATCGCGCGTCGCGTGATCGCGAAGTACCCGGAGGCATTCGTCGCGGCCGGAACGGCCGCCGAGCTGCGCGCTGCCTTCCGGAACAAGCGCGTCGGCTCGGTGCTCGGGATGGAAGGCGGTCACGCCATCGAGAATTCCCTCGGCGCGCTGCGGGCCTACTACGACCTCGGCGTCCGGTACATGACGCTTACGCACAACGTCACGCTCGACTGGGCCGACGCCGCCGCCGACAGCGCGAAGCACGGCGGCCTGACGAACTTCGGGAGGGAAGTGGTCCGGGAGATGAACCGGCTCGGCATGCTCGTGGACCTTTCGCACGTGTCGCCGGCCGTGATGAGCAATGCGCTCGACGTGTCCGAGGCGCCGGTCATCTTCTCGCACTCGTCGGCGCGCGCGATCGTGGACCACCCGCGCAACGTGCCCGACTCGATCCTGAAGCGGCTGCCGAAGAACGGCGGCGTCGTGATGGTGACCTTCGTGCCGAGCTTCGACTCCCCGGCGCTGCGCGCCCACGGCCTCGAGCGCACCCGGGTGCTCGCCGACCTCCGGCGCCGGCACGGCGCCGACACGGCGGCCGTGACCCGCGAGTTGGCGGCGTGGAATGCGGCGCACCCGGCGCCCGTGGCAACGCTCGCCGACGTGGCCAACATGCTTGACCACGTGAAGAAGACCGCGTCCGCCGACAACGTCGGCATCGGCAGCGATTTCGACGGCGTGGACGACGAACTCCCCGAGGGCCTCGAGGACATCTCGAAATTCCCGGACCTGTTCGCGGAGCTCATCCTGCGGGGCTGGACGGACGCCGAACTGCGCAAGCTCGCGGGCGAGAACATCCTGCGCGCAATGGGCGCGGCGGAAACGGTGTCGGCGCGGCTGAAGCGCGAGCGCCAGCCCAGCACGAAGACGATCGAGCAGCTCGACGGAAAACCGAAGCCGAAGATGTGATGCGCGGGGTCGCGCTTGCCTGAATCCTCTCGGCCCGCACCCGACGCCGTCCTGGCCGCGGCGGCGGCCGAGTTTCTGGCGTCGGCGCGCGGAGCGCTCGATGCGTTCGACGTGGTCGCGCGCGACTTGGCGGCGCAACACGGGTCGGGTGAGCTGCTCACCGTGTTTCGACGCGAGCTGCACCGGCTCAGCGGCAGCTCCGCGACGTTCGGGTACCCGCGCGCCGGCCGGATGGCCGCGGCGATGGAGGCCGTCGTCAAGAAGTGGATCGACGACCCGGACCTCGACCGTCACCGCCGCGCGGACGTGGTGGCCGGGTTTGCGCGGACCATTCGCGAGCGGTTCGCGACCGCGCGCGAGGTCGCGCGCGTGCCGGGGCGCCGCCTGCTGATCGTCGGCGTGCGCGATGCCGTCGGCGTTCCACTCACCGCCGAAGCCGCAGCCCGCGGTTACCTCGTGGAGCGGGTGGCGGTGGACGACCTTGAAGAGGCGCTCGAGGACGGCGCCCCGTTTGCAATGATCGCGGCTGCGCCCGCCCCGGAACACGAGCTGTTGCGCGCGACGGTGACGATCGAGTTGTACGCCGACGCGCCCGCCGGGCCCGCGGCCGATTCACCGGGCCGGCGATGCCTGGCGGTGTCGACGGCGCCGGCCGACGTGATGGACGCGATCGAGATCGGCGCCACCGCCGAGCGACAGGCCGCCGGATGCGTGCTCGTCGTGGACGACGATCCCGTGATCCGTGCCGTCGTGGGCGTGGCGGCCGCGCAGGTGAACCTGGGCGTGTCCGAGGCGGACGCCCCCGATGCCTTTCGCGCGGCGCTCGCGCGGATCCGTCCATCGGTCGTCGTGATCGACATCGAGATCGGGGCCGTGAGCGGAGTCGACCTGGTGCGCGAGCTTCGCGCGCAGGCGGCCTACGCCACCGTTCCCGTGCTGGTCCTGAGCGGCCACCGAGACGAGGAAACGCGGCGATCGGCGCTCGACGCCGGCGCGTCCGATTACCTGCTGAAGCCCGTGAGTTTGCCGCTGCTCGCGGCCAAGCTGGCGGCGTGGCACGCGCGCGGCGGCGCCTGAGCGGCAGGCGCGGACGCCGGTCGGCTCTGCCGGCCGCGACTATATTCATCCCGATGCGCGCACGGCGCGCGCATCACGGACTCCGCCCACCCCGACACGCCTCCGATGCCTGCGACGCCGCTCCACACCCTGAACGCCGCCGGTCAGTCCATCTGGCTCGACTACATCGACCGCACCCTCGTGCAGAGTGGCGAGCTGGCGCGGCGCATCGAGTCCGACGCGCTCACGGGGATGACGTCGAACCCGACGATCTTCGAAAAAGCGCTGGCGCAGGGTACGGCGTACGACGCCCAGCTTGGCGCCCTCGCCGCGGATCGCACGCCGTGGGCGATCTTCGAGACTGTCGAGGCCGACGACGTGCGGGCGGCCTGCGACGTCTTTCGTCCCGTGTACGATGCAACGCGCGGCGGCGACGGCTATGTCTCCATCGAGGTGTCGCCGGGCGCGGCCCACGATACCGAGGGCACGGTCAAGGAAGCGCGCCGCCTGTGGCGGTCGGTGGACCGGCCGAATGTGATGATCAAGGTGCCGGGGACCCAGGCAGGATGCGGGGCGCTCCGGCAGCTCATCACGGACGGCATCAACGTCAATGTCACGCTGCTGTTCGCGCGCTCGGCGTACGCGTCCGTGATCGACGCGTACCTCGGGGGACTCGAGGACCGCGCGGCCTCCGGTGGGGCGCTCGGCAACGTCGCGTCCGTGGCGAGCTTTTTCGTGAGTCGCGTGGACACCGAGGTGGACAAGCGGCTCGAAGGGATCGGGACGCCGGCCGCGCGAATGCTGCGCGGCACGGCGGCCGTCGCGAATGCGCGCCTCGCCTACGCGCTGTTCCGCGAGCGGTTCAGCGGCCCGCGTTGGGATGCGCTTGCCGAAAAGGGCGCCCGCGTGCAGCGACCGCTCTGGGCCAGCACGGGCACCAAGAACCCCGACTATTCTGACGTGAAGTACGTCGAGGCCCTCATTGGCCCCGATACGGTCAACACGCTCCCGCCGGCGACGCTCGAGGCGTTCCGCGACCACGGCACGGTCGCGCGGACGGTGGACCTGGACGTGGATGGTGCGCGCGACGCGATCGAGCAGATCGAGGCCGTCGGCGTGTCGCTGTCGGCCGTCACGGACCAACTGCTCGTGGAGGGGCTCGACTCGTTCCAGAAGTCGTTCGACTCGCTGCTCGGCGGCATCGAGAAGAAAACGACCGCCCTGGCGAAGCAGAAGGCCGAGGCGCGGCAGCAGAAATCGGCGGGCTGATTGGCGCATTCGCGCACGAAGATCGTCTGCACGATCGGGCCGGCATCGTCGGATCCCGCGGTCATCGAGGCGATGGTTGCCGCCGGGATGAACGTGGCCCGCATCAACTTCTCGCACGGCACCCACGAGGGGCACGCCCGCGTGATCGCCGACGTCCGCCGGATCGCGCGTGCCGTCGGCCGTCCCATCGCCATCCTCGGCGACCTGCAAGGCCCGCGCATCCGCATCGGACACCTCGATGCGCCACTGGAGGTGACCGCAGGGGCGGAGTACGTCTTTGCCCCGGAGGGAGTTGCTGCGGCCGGCGAGATTCCCGTCACGTACGACGACCTCGCGCGGGACGTCCAGGAAGGCGGCCGCATCCTCGTGAACGACGGCCTGCTGGAGTTCTCCGTCGTGGCCGTATCTGGCGACCGCGTACGCGTGCGCACGGTGCACGGCGGGCCGCTCGGCTCGCACAAGGGAATGAACATGCCCGCCACGAAAGTTTCGGCGCCGGCGCTGACCGAGAAGGACCTCGAGGACATTGCGTTCGCGATCAGCCAGGATGTGTCGTACCTGGCACTCAGCTTCGTCCGGCGCCCGGACGACATCGCGCTGCTGCGGAGCAAGCTGTCCAAGGGGATGCTGATCGTTGCGAAGATCGAAAAGGACAGCGCCGTCGAGCACATCGACGAGATCCTCAAGCTGAGCGATGCCGTGATGGTCGCGCGCGGTGACCTCGGCGTGGAGCTCCCGTACGAGCAGGTGCCGCTCGAGCAGAAGCGCATCATCGGCCTGGCCAACCGGTACGGCCGGCCCGTGATCACCGCCACGCAGATGCTCGAGTCGATGGTCGAGAACCCGCGGCCCACGCGGGCCGAGGCCAACGATGTCGCGAACGCCGTGATGGACGGGACGGATGCCGTGATGCTCTCGGCGGAAACGGCGTCCGGGAGCTATCCCGAGCTCGCGGTGCGCGCGATGCATCGCATCACGACGGCTGCCGAAACGCTCCCCGTGGCCCGGGGCACCGGCCTCGACCGGCTCGATCCCGGCACGGCCACGGTTGAGGAGACGATCGCGTCGGCGACGATCACCGCCGTGCGGCTGAGCGGCGCCAAGTGCGTGATCGTGTTCACGAAGAGCGGGTTCAGCGCGCGGATCGTGGCGGCGCGCCGGCCGTCAGTGCCGATCGTCGTGCTCACCGACCAGGACCGCACGTGGCGGCAGCTGGCGATGGTGTGGGGTGTGCTCCCGTTCCTTGTGCCGCACGCGGACAACTACGAGCAGATGGCACGAACGGCTCGCGAACTGGTCGTGCGCGAGGGCATCGCACGGCCTGGCGACCGCGTCGTGATCACCGCGGGCGTGCCCTTCGACGTGCCAGGCTCGACCAACACCATGAAGCTGGAAACCGTGTGACGGCGACGACGCTGACGTTTCTCGGCACCGGGACGAGCTTCGGCGTGCCGCAGGTCGGCTGCCACTGCGCGGTCTGCACGTCCGACGATCCCCGCGACAAGCGGACGCGGGTGGGCGCCGTCGTGGGCGCCGTCGTGGGCGCCGCGGAGTCGCGCATCCTGATCGACACGCCGCCGGAACTGCGCCTGCAACTGATCGCCAACGCCGTGGATCGCGTGGACGCGGTGTTGTTCACGCACGATCACGCCGACCACACGCACGGACTCGACGACGTGCGTGGAATCGCCGGTGCGGCGGGCGCCGCGCTGCCGGTGTACGGGCCCGCCGAGACCATCAACAGCGTCCGCGCCAAGTTCGCCTATGTGTTCGACCCCGCCATGCGCGGGCTTCCGGGCACGTCGAAACCGGAGGGCACGGCACACGCCTTGGACCCGGGCGTCACGGTCACGATCGCGGGCCAGTCGGTCACGCCGGTTGAGGTGCCGCACGGCGGGATGCGGGTGTTCGGCTACCGGATCGGCGACATTGGGTACGTGACGGACGCCAAGGAGCTGCCGTCGGCCGCCGCCGCCGTGCTGGCGGGCGTCAAGGTGCTGGTGCTGAACGCGCTGTTTCGCCGTCCGCATCCGACGCACCTCTCCATCAGCGAGGCCGTCGAGACCGCACGCCGCATCGGTGCCGAGCGGACGTTCCTGACGCACCTGACGCACCGGATTTCACACGCCGAGCTCGAAGCCGAACTGCCCGACGGGGTGCGCCCTGCCTTTGACGGACTGCGGGTGACGATCGAATGACGGGCACTGGCGTTCCGCTTCGCGTGGACGAGTCGCGGATGACGGCGGCCGCCGTGCCCTCCGGGGTCACGCCCGTGGAGTGGAACGACCTGGCCATCCGCTTCGGCGACGTGCACGCGGACGTCGTCCGCGACGCCAGCGGCGGGCGCTACGGCTTCCAGGAGCTCGAGGCACAGTCGCGCGAGGTCACGCGGGTGCTCGACTTTGCCGCGCGCGCGGCCAAGGCCGTCGACGACGTCGTCGTGCTGGGGATCGGTGGTTCCGCGCTCGGGGCGATCGCCCTGCGCACGGCGCTGGGACGTTCCGGCACGCTGCCGCGGCTGCACGTGATGGACAACGTCGACCCGCACGCGTTCACGAGCCTCCTTGCGTCGCTCCCGCTCGAGCGCACGCTGTGGATCGTGGTGTCGAAGTCGGGCAGCACGGTCGAGACGCTGGCCCAGTATGCCATCGTGCGCGAGGCGCTCGCTTCCGCGGGGCTCTCCGCGGGCCGCCATATGGCGTTCGTGACCGATCCGGTCGCAGGGCCGCTCCGCCAGGTGGCAACCGACGAGGGAATCCCCGCGTTCGACGTTCCGGTCAACGTCGGCGGCCGGTTCAGCGTGCTCACCCCCGTGGGCCTGCTTCCGGCCGCGCTCTGCGGCTACGACGTGACCGCGCTGCTCGCCGGCGCCGGGGCGATGCGCGATCGCTGCGCCACGCCGACGCTGTCCGCGAACCCGGCCGGCATGTTTGCGACGCTGCTGTGGCGCGCGCATCAGCGCGCGGGGCAATCCACCCACGTCTTCATGCCGTACTCCGACGCGCTGCGCGACGTCGCGCCGTGGTTCGTGCAGCTCTGGGCGGAGAGCCTGGGCAAGACGGACGCCGACGGCCTGCCGGCCGGCCCGACGCCGGTCGCGGCCCGCGGCGCCACGGACCAGCACTCGCTGCTGCAGCTCCTGATGGAGGGGCCGGCCGACAAGGTGGTCTGCTTCGTGCGCCTCGCGTCGCACGCGCGCGACATTGCCGTGCCCGCGTCGGGCCTCGTGCCCGACGCGGCGGCGTTCGTGCGCGGCCGTACACTTGGCGCGCTGCTCGACGCCGAGGCCGAAGCCACGGCGCGGGCGCTGATGACCGCCGGACGCCCGAGCCTGTCGGTCGTCGTCGAGGGCGCAACGCCGCGCGCATTGGGAGAGCTCCTGATGTTCCTGATGCTCGCCACGGTGTATGCTGGTGGCATGTACCGGGTCGACCCGCTCGGCCAGCCGGGTGTCGAACTCGGCAAGCGGCTCGCACGCGAGGCACTGCAAGGGGGCGCGTCGTGATGGAGTTCGACCTGGCGGCGTGGCTTCGCGACCCCACGATCCAGCGCGCCCTCGGCGCTGCCGTCGTCGTGGTCGTCATTGCGGTCATTGCGCGCATCGCGCGTCTCGCGGTGGTGAATCGCGTGGCCGATGCCGATGCGCGGTACCGCGCGACCAAGATCATCCGGTTTACGGCGGTCATCGCAACGCTGCTCATCCTCGCCGCGATGTACAGCGCGCGGCTGGCCGGGCTCACCGTCGCGTTCGGCGTGGCCGGCGCCGGCATCGCGTTCGCGCTCCAGGAAGTGATCGCGAGCGTGGCCGGGTGGATTGCGGTGCTTTCAGGCGGGTTCTACTCCACCGGCGATCGCGTCCAGCTCGGCGGCATCAAGGGCGACGTGATCGACATCGGCGTCCTGCGCACGACCCTGATGGAATGCGGGCAGTGGGTGGACGGGGACCTCTACAACGGCCGCATCGTGAAGGTGGCCAACAGCTTCGTGTTCAAGGAGCCGGTGGTCAACTATTCGGGCGACTTCCCCTTCCTCTGGGATGAGATCAAGGTGCCCGTGCGCTACGGAAGCGACCGGGCGGCCGCTCGCGACATCCTGACCCGCGCGGCCAACGAACTCACGGCCGATATGGTCGTCGAGGCACGCAAGACCTGGGCGGTGATGGTGCGCAATTATCGCATCGAGGAGGCGCGCATCGAGCCGCTCGTCACGATGGTGGCCAACGACAACTGGATCGAGTTCACGGTGCGATACGTGGTAGATTTCAGGCGACGGCGCGCGATGAAGGATTACCTCTTCAGTCGCATCCTGGACGAGATTGACGCGACCGGCGGTCGCGTCGCGCTGGCGTCCGCCACGTTCGAGCTCGTGGCCGCTCCGCCGGTTCGTGTGCAGGTGGAGCAAGGCGCGCCGGTGCGGCACCCCTGATTCCGACGGAGTTCCCATGAGACTGGCATCGTTCGTTCTCGTCGTCGCCGGCGCCTCTGCGCTGGCTACGCACGCCGGCGCGCAGGACACGGTGACCGCGACGTCCGCCCCGGTGGTCGTGCGCAACGACACGGTGTTGATCGTGCCGGGGCGCATCGGATCGTTCACGGCGGCGGAGCGGGCCAACGCGATCGCCGAGCGGATTCGTCGCCTCTCCGGCGCCCGGGTGGACTCGGTGCAGCTCGTCCCCGCGGAGAGTTCGACCGACCTGCTGGCGGGCGAGACGATCCTGATGACGGTCACCGACGCCGACGCGCTCGCATTGGGGCGCCCGCGGGCCGAGGTGGCGGCGGAATTCGCTGCGCGACTGCTGGAGCAGGTACGCAAGGTGTCCAAGGCGCAGACTTTGAAGACGGTGGCCATTGGCGTCGTGTACACGCTGCTCGCCACCGGCGTGCTCGTGCTGGCGCTGCTGGGGCTGGGCCGGATCTTCCCGCGCGTCTACGCGTACATCGAGACGCTGCGGCCGCGGATGCCGTCGCTGCGCATACAGACGCTCGAGTTGCTGTCGTCCACGATGCTGACCGACGCTGTGGTCACCGCCGTCCGCTTCGTGCGCATCGGCATCGTCATCATCCTGTTCTACATCTACCTGCCGCTCGTCTTCAGCTTCTTCCCGTGGACGCAGCCGCTGTCCAGCCGTCTGGTGGGGTATGTGACGTCGCCGCTCAAGCAGGTGGCGATGGGGTTCCTCAACTACCTCCCGAACGTCTTCTTCATCGCGGTCATCGTCGTGGTGACGAGCTACGTACTGAAGGCGATCCGGCTGGTCTTCAACGCCGTCGAGCGCGGCAACGTGACCGTGTCGGGATTCGACCGCGAATGGGCCGAGCCGACGTACAAGATTGTCCGTTTCCTGGTGATGGCGTTCGCCGTGGTCGTGCTGTTCCCGTACCTGCCGGGCGCGGGCTCGGACGCCTTCAAGGGCGTGTCGCTCTTCGTCGGCGTGCTGTTCTCGCTCGGTTCGTCGTCGGCGATTTCGAACGTCGTGGCGGGCGTGGTGCTCACGTACACCCGCGCGTTCAACATCGGTGACCGCATCAGCGTGGGCGACACGACCGGGGACGTGACCGCGAAGACGCTCCTCGTGACGCGCGTCCGCACCATCAAGAACGTGGACGTGACCGTTCCCAACGCGATGGTACTCGGCGCCCACATCACGAACTTCAGCGCCGCGGCCAAGACCGACGGCCTGATCCTCCACACGACCGTGACGATCGGGTACGACGCGCCGTGGAAGCAGGTCCACGACCTGCTCATTGCTGCCGCCAAGGCCACGCCGGGGATTCTCGCGAAGCCGGAGCCGTTCGTGCTGCAGACGAGCCTCGACGACTTCTACGTGAGCTACCAGATCAACGCCTACACCGATCAGCCGGCGATCATGGCGCGCACCTACGGCCTTCTCCACGCGAACATCCAGGACAAGTTCAACGAGGGCGGGGTGGAGATCATGTCGCCGCACTACGCCACCCTGCGCGACGGCAACCCGACCACGATTCCCGCCAATTATCTTCCCAAGGACTACGAGGCGCCGCCGTTCCGCGTGCGCCACGTGGACGGCGGGCCGCGCTGACGGATGCGCTCGGCCGCCGCACCCACTCCAGGAGCAATGATGGCCCCACCGAGAAAGGCCGGTCGCAGTGCGCCCATGGGCGCGCGAACCGCAGACGTCCGCCGGGCCGAGCGCGGCCGCACCGGCGTCGAGACGACCCCGGTGTACATCCGCGGCGCCATTGATGGCGACGGGACGCTCGACCGGGATTTCATTCGCAAGCGGCTGGGAGAGAAGCTGGGCAAGTACGCATCGCGCATCGACCGGCTCGACGTCGCGCTGAGTCGCAAGGCGCCGGCGCGCGGCGCTCCCGACAAGCACGTCACGCTCGAGGCCAGCGTGCGCAAGGACGGCGCGATCGCGGTCACCGGCGGCGGTGCGAACATCCGCGCGGCGTTCCTCGACGCGATCCGGGCGCTGGAGCGCAGCATGCGGCGCTCGATCGAGCGCAAGCGGACCACCGCCGCGCGGGCGCAGGCCAAGCGCAACTGACCGCCGACGGGGCTCCAGCGCCTCGCGTCGCCTTCCAGGGCGAACCGGGCGCGTTCGGCGAAGAGGCGATCCACCGCTGGTGGCGCGGCGCTGCCGTCGCGGTTCCCGCACCGACGTTCGACGACGTGCTCGCGCGCCTCGGAACGGCCGATGTCGCGTTCGCCGTCCTGCCACGCTGGAATGCGACGATCGGGACGGTCCTTCCGGCCGAACGTGCCCTCGCGGCCTTCTCCCAGCGGGTGGACATCCTGGGCGAGGTGACCGTGCCCGTGGATTTCTGCCTGATGGCGCGGCACTCGGCGCGCATCGACTCCGTCCGGTACGTCGGCAGCCATCCCGTCGCGTTGCCCCAGTGTTCGCGGTTGTTCGAACGGCATCCGCACTGGCGTCCAGTCGAGGCGCTCGATTCCGCCGGAGCGGCCCGCGAACTCGCGGCGATGGGCGACGGCGGCCCGCCGGCGTGGTACGACGGGCTCGCCGCGGAGCCATCGCAACTCGCCGTCATTGCCGGCGCCGCCGCGGCCAACCGCTACGGACTCACGATCCTCGCGCACGGCATCCAGGATCGCGCCGACAACGCCACCCGCTTTGCCGTGCTGAGGCTGCGCAGCGCGGGTTGAGCACGTCCCGCGGCGGGGCCGAGGGTCGCTCCCGCGGCGTGGCCGGCTGCCTGTCCATTTCGCGAAAACCGTTGCCCGGACTGTCGGGAGCGGGCATCTTTCAGTCCGGAACCTCCTCTGTGGCGGTGCCGGATCGCTCGGTCCGGCAGCCCCCCAAACCCAGCCAGCAATGCCTTCACCGAATACCGCCGCCGCCGGTGCTGCCCTCGAACGGGTCACCGGCCGCGGTTTCTCCGTTTCCGCGGCGGGCGTCACCGTGTCCGACGCCGCCGCGCTCAGCTCCCCCGCGATGGACACCATCGCGCGCCTCGCCGTCTTCGGTGACGAGGCCGAGCGCGCCGCGGCGCGCTGGACCCTGTGGGAGCTGGGGCAAGCCGTCGGCGTGCGCTCGGCGTCCATCCACGACCTGTACATCGCGCGCGGTCGCGGCGAGGTCGGCGGGTTCACGGTGCCCGCGATCAACGTGCGCGGCATGTCGTACGACACGGCGCGCGCGATCTTCCGCACCGCCATCAAGCTCGATGCCGGCGCCTTCATCCTCGAGATTGCCCGCTCGGAGATCGCCTACACCGACCAGCGTCCCGCCGAGTACGTCGCCGTCATGATCGCGGCTGCGCTCCGCGAGGGATTCCGCGGTCCGCTCTTCATTCAGGGCGATCATTTCCAGGTCAACGCGAAGAAGTACGCCGCCGACCCGGCCACCGAGGTCGCCGGCGTCAAGCTGCTCGCGACCGAGGCCGTTGCCGCGGGGTTCTACAACGTGGACATCGACACCTCGACGCTCGTGGACCTGTCGAAGCCCACGCTCGACGAGCAGCAGCGGCTGAACTACGAAGTCGGCGTGGACCTCACGCGGCACGTGCGATCGCTCGAGCCGAAGGGCGTCACGATCTCGCTCGGTGGGGAGATTGGCGAGGTCGGCACCGAGAATTCGACCGTGCCGGAACTCCGGGCGTATATGCAGGGGTATGACCGTACGCTGGCCGCACAGGCGCCGGGAATGATCGGCCTGTCGAAGATCAGCGTGCAGAGCGGAACGTCGCACGGAGGCGTGGTGCTCGCAGACGGCTCGATTGCCGATGTGAAACTCGACTTCAACACGCTGCGCGAGCTTGGTGAAGTGGCGCGCAGGGAGTTCGGGCTGTCCGGCGCCGTGCAGCACGGCGCCTCCACGCTTCCCGACGGCGCGTTCAACAACTTCCCCAAGTGCGAGACGGCCGAGATCCACCTGGCCACGGGATTCCAGAACATGCTGTACGACGGGATGCCGGACGGCCTGCGGAACGAGATCTATGAATGGCTCCGCGTCAACGCCGCCGAGGAGCGGAAGGCCAAGGACTCGGACGAGCAGTTCTTCTACAAGACGCGAAAGAAGGCGCTTGGCCCGTTCAAGCGAAAGTTGTGGGACCTGCCCGAGGCGACGCGCGCGGAAATCGGCGCCGCCCTGCAGGCGAAGTTCGAATTCCTGTTCACGCAGCTCGGCGTTGCCGGAACCGCGGCCGCCGTCGCCAAGCACGTGCATCCGCCGGCGGAGCACCGCCCGGCACCGTCCGGAACCGGGTCCGCGGTCGTCGCGGCGCCCGACGATCCGGACGCTGGTGAATAGCAACCTTTCGTAAGGAGTTTTCGATGTTTCGCAGGTTCGTGTTCCTCTCGGCGGCCGCTGTGGCGGTCGCGGCGTGCGACGGCTCGAAGAAGCAGCTCGAGCAGACGCTCGCGCAGGTGCAGCAGATATCGTCGGAGAAGGATTCGCTCCTCAAGGACGTGATGGCCACGTCGCAGTTCATCGCCGAGGTCAACACCGAGCTGGCGAAGGTGCGGAGCCGGACGGCCGGTCGCCCCGTGCAGGGCCAGCCGGGCGAGATGGAGAGCAACCTCACGCCCGCGCAGCAGCGCGAGGCGATCAAGCTCAAGGTCGCCGAGCTCACGACGCGGCTCAACGAGAGCGAATCGCGGCTCACGGCGAGCCGCAATCGGGTGCGCGACCTGACGGCCAGCAACTCGGCGCTCGGCGCGCAGCTCGCCGGGTACGATTCGACGATCGCATCGTTCAAGGTGCTGATCGACAACCAGCGGACCGAGATCGCCTCGCTCACCGAGCAGGTGAACGCGCTGCAGGCGGAGAACGTCTCCCTCAAGCAGGACAAGGCGGCCCTGACCACGGCCAACACGCAGCTGACGGAGCAGAAGGAGGCGCTGATCACGGAGCAGAACACCGTGTACTACGTGATCGGCACCGAGGACGAGCTGATGCGGAAGGGCATCATCGCCAAGCAGGGCGGCATGCTCGGGCTCGGGAAGACCACCGTGCCCGGCGCCGTGCTCAACTCGGCGGATTTCACCGCGGCCGACCGCACGCAACTCGGCCAGATCGCGTTCCCCAAGGCCGACAAGACGTACCGGATCGTGTCCCGGCAGGACGTGACCGCGCTGGAAACGGCGCCCGACAAGTCCAATCGGATCAAGGGCGGCATCAAGATCACCGATGCCGCGAAGTTCTGGGCGCCTTCGAAGTTCCTGATCCTGATGGAGCAGTGATCGCTTGACGCCGTCCGACCCGGCGGCTCGCGCGGGAGCGCCACGTGTGGCCCGGCTCGCGCAAGCCGCCGGCTTCGGCCGGCGACTCTGGCACAAGATGGCGGAGGACGACGTCCTCTTTCTCGCGAGCGGCGTGGCGTTCAACATCCTGCTCGCCGGCGTCCCCTTCTTCCTCCTGCTCGCGTCGGGCATCGGCTACCTGCTCGGAACGTCGCCGGACGCGGCCAACGGCGCAGTGGCCGGCTTCATCCGCGACCTCTTCCCGCTCGACTCGAGCGGCGGCGAGTCCGTGCTCGATCCCGTGATCCGCGACGTGGTGCGCACCCGCGGCGCGGCGGGCGTGCTCGGTGCCGTGGCCTATGTCTGGTTCTCGACGCGCCTCTTCGGATCGCTGCGCGCGGTGTTCAACACGGTGTTTGACGTGCCGCGGGGGCAGGGCATCCTGCTCGGCAAGCTGTTTGACGTGTGGTTCACGGTCGCGGCGACGGGTCTCGTCGTGGCCTGGATCGCCGCATCGGCGTGGATCGCGGTCGCGCGCGGCAGCGGGGTCGAGTACCTCGCGAGCGTCGGCGTCCAGAACGACGCGGCGATGCAGGCCGTTGCGTACTACGGCGGTCGGCTCGTCACGTTCTCCCTGCTGGTCACCGTGTTCTTCCTCCTGTACAAGGCGCTGCCGTACCGGCGCGTGCGCTGGCAGCAGGCGCTGTTCGGCGCCACGGTCAGCGCCGTGCTGTTCGAGCTGGCACGCTGGGCGTTCGCACTGGTGGTCCAGCGGTGGAACCCCGGCACGTTGTACACGGGCGCGCTCGCGGCGATCATCATCGTCGTGTTCTGGGTGTACTATGGCGCGCTGATTGTCATTGCCGGCGGCGAGGCGTCGCAGGTGCACGAACGCGCGCGGGAGGCGCGTCCCTCGTGATTGATCTCCGTTCCGACACCGTCACCCGGCCGTCGCCGGGCATGCGCCAGGCCATCGCGAACGCGGAGGTCGGCGACGACGTGCTCGACGGTGACCCCACGGTGCGGCGCCTGGAAGCGCGCGTCGGTCGCCTGCTCGGGACCGACGGTGCGTTGTTCTTTCCCACGGGAACGATGGCCAACGAATGCGCGCTGGCCGTGCTCGGGCGGCCGGGGACCGAGTTTTTCGTCCACGAGGACGCGCACATCGTGGACCGCGAAAAGGCCGGCGCGGCGATGCTGGCCGGGATGCAGCCGCGGATGATGCGCGGCGCGCCGCGCGCGACGCTCGAAGGCTTCCGTGCCGCGATTCGCGCGCCAAGTCGCTACCTGCCACGTGCGTCCTTGCTGTGCCTCGAGAATACCCACAACTCGGCGGGCGGCGTCGTCACCGGGGCCGATGAGCTGGGCGCGATCGCGGGCGCGGCGCGCGAGCGCGACCTCCGGGTGTTCCTCGACGGCGCACGCCTGTGGAATGCCCACGTCGCGTCGGGAACTCCGCTCGACGCGTTTGCCGCAGCGGCCGACCTCACGATGGTGTCGTTCAGCAAGGGCCTTGGCGCCCCGGTCGGCGCGGCACTCGCGGGGAGCGCGGCACTCCTCGACGAGGCGCACGAGATGCGCCGGCGGCTCGGCGGCGGGATGCGCCAGTCCGGCATCCTCGCGGCGGCGTGCCTCTACGGGCTCGACCACAACCTCGCCCGCCTCGCCGACGACCACGCAAGCGCGCGGGCGTTTGCCGCGGAAGCGTCGGGGGCGAGGGGCGCCGCCATCTCCACGCCGGAAACGAACATCGTGATGATCACGGTGCCGCGTGGTGTCGACCCCGTCGCCGTCGAGCGCGCGGCCGCCGATCGCGGGGTGGGGCTGTCGCTCTGGGACACCGAACGGCTCCGCGCCGTGACGCACCTCGACGTATCAATGGAAGACGCCGTGCGGGCCGGACAGATTGTTCGCGACGTGCTCACCGCACTCCCCATTCACTGACTCTGCACCAGGGCCACACGACTCATGGAACACTCCGCTGCATTTCTCCGGCTCGTCGACGACGCCAGGCCTCGCGTCCGCGAGTGCACGATCGAGCAGGCGCGCGACCGCGCGGCGCAGAATCCGGCGGCGAAGCTCGTGGACGTGCGCGAGGATCGCGAGTGGGCGCTCGGTCACATCACTGGTGCGATCCACATCGGAAAGGGCGTGATCGAGCGTGACATCGAGTCGCGGATTCCCGACAAGGATGCCGAGATCATCCTCTACTGCGGCGGCGGGTACCGCAGCGTGCTGTCGGCGGAGGCGCTGCAGAAGATGGGGTACACGAATGTCGTCTCGATGGCCGGCGGCTGGCGTGCGTGGGCCGGCGCGGGACTTCCGGTCGATCTGTGACCGGGCCCGAGGCGCGTGTTCGCGAGAGCTTTGCGCGGCAGGCATTCATGGTGCTGATCGGCGCACGCCTCACGCGCGTCGCCCCGGGCGAAGCGGACATCGAGCTTCCGTTCCGCGCCGACCTTGTGCAGCAGGATGGATTTCTCCACGCGGGTGTCACCACTGCCATCGCCGACAGTGCGTGCGGATACGCCGCGTTCTCGCAGATGGCTGAGGGCGCGGGCGTGCTCAGCGTCGAATACAAGGTGAACCTGCTGGCACCCGCGCGCGGGGAGCGGTTCGTGGCGCAGGGGCGCGTCGTCAAGGCGGGGCGCACCTTGACGGTCGTACGGGGCGACGTGCACGCCTATGACACGACCGGCGCCGCACGGCACATCCTGGCAATGCAGGGCACGATGATCGCCGCCCCGGAACGGGGGATCACGGCGTAGGCGCGCTGGCTTAGTATTCATCGAAATTCCTTCCGATGACGAATCCGCGACCGCCCGCCGGGCGCCCGACCTCCGCTGACAAAGCGCAACAGCCGCCCGATACGCGGTCGCTGGTGCAGCAGATCGTCACCGAGCAGAAGCAGCAGAAGGCCGATCTCCAGGCAGCGATCAACACCGGCGGCCGCCGCGCGAACCTCGGCCCGTTCGCACTGATCGTGCTCATCCTCGCCAACGTGGTCGGATGGCTCGTGATCCCGCCCAAGGGCGACACCGGCGGGGATGGACGCAACCCGGCACAGGTGGAGCGCGACCTCCGGCTCGTGATCGCGGCGGCGGCGAGCAACATCGAAGTGTGGCGCAGCGTGAACGGCGGCGTGCTCCCGAACTCCCTCAGCGACGCCGGCGTGACCGACCCCGGCCTCAGCTACGTGAAGGTGGACAGCCTCGTGTATGAAGTGCGCGGCGAAGACCGCGGCGCGACGCTCCAGTACCGGTCGAACGTCGCCATCGGCGACTTCCTCGATGCCGGCCTCGGGGCACGACGATGAGGCGCGGCCGTCTCGGATTCACCCTCGTCGAGCTGCTGATCACCGTCACGATCGTCGGCCTGCTCGCGCGGATCGCGATTCCACGCGTCGCGCAGTTCCGCCTGCGAGCTCACGCCGCGCGCATCGTTGGCGACCTTGAAGTCGTGCGCGGAGCCGCCTTCCAGGTCGCGGCCGACAGCGGCCGCTGGCCCGAAGGCCAGAGCCCGGGAACCATTCCGCCGGACATGACGCCGTACCTGTCGTCGGGGCTGTCGTTCAACCCGGAAGTCGGCGTTGCATATGTATGGCGGCTCACGGGAATGCCGGGCGGCGATCCCACGCAGGCGACGGCCGGCGCCACGATGGGCATGGGCGCTGAGGTTGCGGACGACGGTCTTCGCGTCGAGCTGCAGCGCCAACTGTCGAATCAGGTGACCCTCACGGTCGGGAACGCCGTGTACTGGCTGATCTGGAGCCCCACGATCCGGCCGTAA
>CAZLAU010000050.1:11217-18156 GCA_964557615.1 uncultured Gemmatimonas sp. | reverse complement strand
ACGGCGTCAGCGGGTTCCGGTGCGTGGCGGGTCGCTTCGGCGTCCTCGTCCACGATCCCGGCTTCGAGCCAGGCATGCTTGCCCGCGAGAACGTCGGACGCAAGCCGGTGCATGCGCCGGTCGTTGGGGCCGTAGAGGGTCCGGAACAGGTCCGCGATGCGCGTGCGTGACTGCACGCAGAATGCGTCGGCGAGGTCGAGAGCCTCCCGCTGCCCGTGCTTCGTGGCCAGCATCTGCGCCCGCGTGCACACGGCGCTCATCGCGTACAGCTCCGCGCCTATGTCCACGGCACGGAACAGCACCATCTGCCGCTTCTCGAGGCCGGGCCCGAACCGGACCATCGCGTGGAACAACGTGCGCCCGAGCCGCTTCGAGGTGCGCGCCGCAAACCGCAGGTGCTTCGCGAGCCGCCCGAACTCGCCGAAGGTCGCAAGCGACGGAAGCCAGGTGCCTGGATACCACGTGGCGTAGAACGGCGCCGCCTTGAGTGCCGCAGCGATGCGCTGGCCCATCGTGGACTTCGGCGACACGATCGGGAACGCCAGCGCGAAATGCGTGTCCACCGCCTCTCGCGCGATGAACAACCGCATGATCTCGCTCGACCCCTCGAAGATCAGGTTGATCCTCGAGTCGCGCATCACGCGCTCGATCGGGACCGGCGGTTCGCCGCGCGCCCGCAGCGAATCCGCCGTCTCGTATCCGCGGCCGCCGCGCACCTGCAGCGCGTCGTCCACCATCTGCCAGTGCGCTTCGGTGTTCCAGAGCTTCGCGATCGCCGCTTCGAGCCGGATGTCGGCGCCGCTCTCGTACAGCCCCGTGGTCTGCATCGCGACCGACTCCAGCGCGAACGTATCCGCCGCCATCTTCGCGATCTTCTGCGCGATGGCGTCGTGCCGGCCGACCGGCTGGCCCCACTGCACGCGTTCGTTCGCCCAGTCGCGCACCCAGCGCAGCATCGCCTTCGCGCCGCCCGCCACGCTCGCCGGAATCGTCAGCCGCCCGGTGTTGAGCGTCATGAGGGCCAGCTTGAGCCCCTTCCCTTCACCCCACAGAAGGTTCTCGGCCGGCACGCGAACATTCGTGAACTTCATCCAGCCGTTTTCAAGGGCTTTGAGCCCCATGAACCGGCAGTGATGCAGCACCTCGACGCCCGGCGAGTTCACTTCCACGACAAACGCGGTGATCTGCCGCCGTGCGTTGCCGTTCACGACGCGGTCCGGCGTGCGCGCCATCACCACCATCAGTTCAGCGCGCGTGCCGTTGGTGCACCAGAGCTTCTCGCCGTTGAGGATCCAGCTCTTGCCGTCGTCGGACGGCGTGGCCGTCGTGAGCATCTTGGCGGGATCGCTCCCGACGTCGGGCTCCGTGAGCGCGAACGCGGTGATCGCGCCTTTCGCGATACGCGGGAAGAAGCGCCGCTTTTGGTCCTCGGTGCCCACCAGCGACAGGGGCTGCGGCACTCCGATGGATTGCGACGCTGACACGAGCGCCGAGAGCGAACCGCACTTCGCAGAAATCAGGGCGAGGGCCTCGACGTACGACCGGATCGAAAGCCCGAGGCCGCCGTACTCGCGGGGGATCTTGATGCCGAACGCGCCCATCTCGCGCAGGCGCTGGACGTCCGATTCGCGGATGTGGCCGGTGCGGTCCACCTCGTCGGCATCGTAATCGCGCAGGAACGCCCGGAGCGAGGTGAGAAACGGTTCGGCGCGCGCGCGTTCCTCGGCGTCGCCTTCGGCGTGCGGATGGATCCTCGACACGTCGAACCTGCCGAGGAACAGGTCGCGGACGAAGCTCGGTCGCTCCCACTCGGTTTCTCGCGCCGCCTCGGCGACATCGCGCGCCTCGTCGGCCGTGACGGCGCCGGCTGCGGGACCCGACGCGGGGATCGGACTCTTGGTGGATTCAGGCATTTGCGGATTCGCTCGGGACTCGGGCGCGCCGGTGCACGCCCCATTCGATACCTAGCGGATTCGCCGCGTGCGCGCGAGGAGGCTTCCCCCCACAAGCGCGATGGCGGCGAAGGCAAACCACTGGATCGCGTAGCCGAAGTGCGGCCCTTCATCGAGTACCGGCAGATCCACGCGTGCCGGAACCGAGTCGGCGCGAAGCGCGCTGTCCGACGTCTGCATCAGGACGTACGGCGCCACCGGCGCCCCAACGAGCCGCTCGGCAACGCGGCGGTCGAGGCGGCGCAGCGCGCGGGACGCGCTGTCCCCGCACAGGGGCGGCAACGGCGCGCCGTCAGTCGCGCCACAGTCCACGGACCAGGTCTCAGCGTACCCCGCAATGGTCGCCGAATCGGACTCTCGCCAACGTGAAAACTCCACCGACCGCGCGTCCGGCGAGTACACCCAGCCGCGGTTCACCATCACCACCGTATCACTGCCGGCAAGCTTCAGCGGCGTCAGCAGGTTCACCCCTGGAGACGCGCGGCGCATGCGGGGCGCCCAGGCAATCTCGCGCGAGTAATCCAGCGTCCCGGCAGCCGTCATCGGGAGGTAATGGCCGGCCCCGGTATCCCGCGGCAGGGCGATCGCCGGCACCGCCTGCACGGACAGCCGCGAGAGCAGGAGCGCGTTGTGCGAACGCCGTTCTCCAAGGCGGTCCACCTGCCAGAACCCGAGCCGTGCGCAGACCGCCGCCACGGCGACGGCGACGAGCAGGATCAGCTTCTGGGAACCGGAACCGGGCACGATAGGCCTGCGAGGCGGAGGGATGCGTGAATCTAGCGCCGCCGGACCTGGCGCCCCGCCGGCCGGCCGCTCTAATGTGACGCAGGTCACCATGTAATTGGGCCCGCGTTCATTGCCGGACGATTCAGGGATTCATAGCTTTGACGTGTCGTAGCGGCGCACCGGTGAACGATGCGGCGCATACGATCCGCCAATCCTCCCGGTCTACCTACACTTTGCGCGTGACGCAAGTCGAACGTCGTGAGGCGCCCCTGCGGCGCGCAGCGATCATCTCCGCAGCGCTGGTCGTTGCGACGTTGAGCTGCGGGCGTGAACCCACCGCGCCCAACGGCCCGAGCGGCGCGCGGTTCTCGCAGGGCCTGTCGTGGAACGCGCGGTTTCCGGACTTGCTCCCTGCGTTTCAGGCGGCCGGCGGCAGTGGCGTGGAATTCACCCGCGTCCGGATCATCCTGAACAACCCCGACGGCACCGTCGCGCTCGACACGATGGTGAACTTCCCGGCCGGTTCGTCGGAACTGCAACTGACGCTGAGCGTACCCCTTCCGGCGTCGGCGCCGGCGACTGGGCTGCCGCTCGCGCTGAATCTCAAGTACGTCAACGCGGCGGGCGACACGGTGTTCAGCGGCGGACCCGTCACGGTCAACGCCGTGCCCGCCACGCCGGGTGGCGGTCCGCCTCCGCCGGCGCCCGTGACCATCCCGATCACGTACACGGGGCCCGGTGCCAACGCCGTTGGTGTGCGGATCAGCCCCCGCACGCTCACTGTCAACACCGGCGGCACATTCAATTTCTCGGCGCAGGCAGTGGACGCGGCCGGCAACGTGGTGCCGAACACGCCGATCGTGTTCGTGTCCACGAATCAGTCCCTCGCCACGGTGAACGCAGCCACCGGTGCGGGCGTTGCCGGAGGGACGCGCGGCACCGTCAGCATCGTGGCGCAATTGCTCACGGGCCCGACCGACGGCGCCACGCTCACCATTCAGGCGCCACCGAGCGCGATCGCGGCGGTGTCGGGCAGCGGCCAGACGGGTCCGGTCAGCACGACGCTGCCCCAGCCCGTCGTCGTGCGAGTCACCGCCACGGACGGCCAGGGCGCGCCAGGCGTGCCGGTCACCTTCGCCGCCGCCAACGGTGGCTCCGTTGGCTCGGCCACCGTGACGACCGATGCGTCGGGCAATGCCCAGACCACGTGGCGCCTCGGCCCGACGGCCGGCGCGCAGTCCCTGACGGCAACTGCAACGGGGCTGTCCGGTTCGCCGGTCGCGTTCACGGCCACCGCACGGTCGATCGATCCGGTGCGCCTCGTGTTTGCCGTGCAGCCTCCCGCGACGACGGCGGCGGGCGCGGCGCTCACGCCTGCCGTGGTCGTGAATGCGGTTGACGCGAGCGGCGCCGTTGCATCGGCGTTCACCGGTGCGGTGACCGTGGGCATTGCAGCTGGTGCGCCCGCGGGAGCGCTGCTCACGGGAACGGCGACCGTGAACGCCGTCGCGGGCGTGGCAACGTTCAGCGACCTCCGCCTCAATGTGCCGGGCACGTACACGCTGACCGCTGCATCCGGCGCACTCACCGGCGCGACCTCCAACAGCTTCGCGATCACCGCCGGCACGGCGCAGCGCGCAGCGTTCCAGGCCTACCCCGTGGCGGGAGCGGTCGCCGGCGCCACCTTCGACCCGATCACCGTTCAGGTCCGCGACGCACTCGGCAACGCGGTCACCGGGTTCACCGGCGCCGTGACGATCGTGGCCAACGGACCAACGATCGGCGCGGCGGCGGCTGATCCTGCCGCAGCCGGTGCGGCATCCGCCGAGCTCGGTGCGACGGCTCCGGCGCAGGCGCTCGTGGGCACGACGACGGTGAACGCCGTTGCCGGTGTCGCAACCTTCACCGGGCTGCGGCTCACGGCCGCGGGCAGCTACACGCTGACCGCCACGGCCAGCGGCATCGCGCCGGTGACCGGGCCGGCATTCACGATCACGCCGGGTCCGGCGAGCGCGCTCGTGCTGGCGAGCGGTGGTGGACAGAGCGCGGCAGGCGCCGCGGCCCTCGCGAATCCGGTGGTCGTGCGCGCCACCGACGCGTTCGGGAACGGCATCAGCGGCGTGACCGTGAACTTTGCACCGGCGGCCGGCAGCGGTTCCGTCGCGCCGACCAGCGCGGTCACGGACGCCACAGGCGCCGCGCAAACCGTGTGGACCATCGGAGGAGTCGCCGGCGCGAACGTCCTCAACGTGTCGGCGACCGGCCTCCTGCCGAACCCGCTCGTGGTGAACGCCACCGCGACGACGACGACGGCAGCGGGCCCCGCGACCCACCTGGTGTTCACCGTTCAGCCGGTCAACTCCGTGCAGGCCACGTCGATCACGCCGTCGGTCGTCGTCACGGCGAAGGACGCGAACAACCTCGTGGCGACCAGCTTCACCGGCAACGTCTCGCTCTCGATCGCGTCGAATCCAGGCGGCGGAACGCTGTCCGGCACCACGACCGTCGCGGCGGTCGCCGGCGTCGCGACGTTCCCCGGCCTGTCCATCAACAACGCCGGCATCGGGTACACGCTGTCGGCGGCCGCGACCGGACTCACCACGGCCGCGTCGGCGGCATTCAACATCTCGGGCGGCGCGATCGTGTCGTCGCTCTTCGCGACCCACCTCGATTCGCTCTACTCGTTCGGCGATTTCGTCACGCGCGTGCCGGTGTCCCGCGACGCGTCCACGGCGGTCGTCCCGGGCACGTACAGCTACGTGAGTCGCGTGCCGGGGGTCGCCACCGTGAACTCGGCGGGTGTCATCACCGCGATCGCGGACGGGTCCACGTACGTCGTCGCCACCGAGGCTGGCGGAACGAAGGACTCGACGCTCGTCGTCGTCCAGCAGCGCATCGCCACCATCAACGTGACGCCGGGCACCCGCAACATCTACAAGACGCGGACCTACCAGTTCGCCGCGTCCGCGGTGGACGGGCGTGGCAACCCAATGACCGCCGCGATCACGTGGTCCACGCTCGCGCCGGCGACGGCGACGGTGAGCGCGAGCGGCCTGGTAACCGCGCTCTCCCTTGGCGGGACGCAGGTGCGGGCGACGTCGGGCGCGATCACGGGCGTCGCCAACGTGACCGTGCTCACGCCGATCACGCGCATCATCGTCGGTCGCGATTCCGCCGGCGTCCCCGTCACGGACAGCACGGCGCTCCCGTCGCTCGGCATTCGGCGCCCGATGCGCGCCGAGGCGCGCGACACCCTCGACGCGCCGATGACCGGCGTGACGTTCACGTGGGGAACCACAAACGGGTCTGTCGCGCTGATCGACTCCGCGTTTGCGACCCGCTCGCAGGTGCTCTCGAATGCCAACGGCAACACGACGATCCAGGCGTCGGCCGAGGGCGTCACCGGCACCGCGGCACTCAAGGTGCAGCAGGTCCTGTCGTCGATCGAGCTCACGCCAACGCCGGACACGATCGGCATCACCGCCAGCGTGCAGCTCACGGCGCGCGGCAAGGACGCCAACAGCCGCTACATCACGGGCGGGTCGTTCACGTACACCTCCGACAACACGCCGATCGCGACGGTGAATGCCACCACCGGCGTCGTCACCGGCGTGGCGCTTGGCTCCGCGAACGTCACGGCCACGAGCGGCGCCATCACGTCGAATCCGGCGGTGATCGTCGTAAGCACGACGGTGCCGGCTGCGATCTCGTTCGGGCGCGACACGCTCACGGTCGGGCGCGGGGCGAGCACCTCGATCCCCGTGTTCCTGAGTCGCCCGCACGGCTCGAACGTCACGGTAAACCTCGCCGCGCGCGACACCAACGCGTACTTCTCGGTCGCGAGCCTGACCTTCACGCCGGGCCAGACGGCACTCAACGTCACGCTCAACGGCCGCAACGCCGGCACCACCGAGCTCTATGCGCTCGACGGTAGCGGCACCGGGTTCAAGGGTGACACCGCGGCCGTGGCCGTGCAGGCCAACGTGCGATTCGCGCAGACCGGGTGGGCGCTCAACGCGACCGACCAGGTCGCCACGCAGGTCCTGCTGTCCGATCCTTCACCGGCCGGCGGCACGTTCGTCACGTTCACCTACGGCACTGCGGGCCGGGCGAGCGTGTCGCCGGAACCGGCGTTCATTCCCGCGGGGCAACTCGCGTCGAACGTCGTCATCACCGCCCTCGGCACGACGTCCGGATCCACGACCATCACCCCCGTCGCGACCGGCGTGAACGGCACGGCATCCACGCTCACCGTCGCGGC
>CAZLAU010000050.1:0-11117 GCA_964557615.1 uncultured Gemmatimonas sp. | reverse complement strand
CTGGCCCTGAGCGTGAGCTCGAGCGACACGACGGTCATCAAGGTCATCGACCAGACGCCGGTGATTGCTGCCGGGCAGTACTACGTGAGCGGTGTGCGCTACCAGCCTGGCGGAAGCGGCGGCACGGCGTGGCTCAAGGTCGTCGCCGGCGGCCACCGACCTGACTCCGTGCTCATCACGGTGGTCGGGCCGAAGCTCCAGTTCAGCTGGTGCTGCACCAACCAGCTCGGCAAGGGGCAGTACGACTCGCCGTACGTGTACACGCCGAACAACGTCGTCACTCCGCTGACCGTCACGATCACGAGTGACGACTCCACGAAGGCCAAGACGATCCCCGGCGTCGTCACGGTTCCCGCCGGCTCGTACTACAGCTACTTCAACCTCGCCGGTCTCGACACCGGCCTCGTGCGGTTCATCGCAACGGCTCCGGGATACCAACCCGACACCGCGTTCTACCGGGTGACCAGCCCCCGTGTGACGCTCGACGGCGGCGGCAATCGCAACAACTTCGCGCCGCCGGCCGCTTTCAACGTGTACGCCAGGGACTCGATCGGCAACGTCCACAACCGGTCCACCCCGCTGACGGTGATGCTGCGATCCACTGACACGACGGTGATGAAGGTGGACTCGGCGTCGGTCACGATCGGCCTGGACACGTACTACACGAACGTCGCTCGCGTGACGTTCCGCACCACGGGCACGGCGTACCTCGTGGCAGAGGCCGCCGGGCACCGACCCGATTCCACCCTCTACACGGTGGTCACACCCAAGCTGAACATCAGCTTCAACAGCGTGAACGTTGGACGCCGCCAATACTATGGCCCGACCGACTTCTACGTGTACACGCCGGACAACCGTGCGACGCCGCTGTCGGTGACGCTTGCGCAGAGCAATGCCGCGGCAGACTCGCTGACGTCCACCTCGCTCACGATCCCGAACGGGCTGTACTACGCGTACTTCGGCCTCGCCGGCCGCGCGCTGGGCGTTGACACGATCATTGCCTCGGCACCCGGTTACCTGCCCGACACCGCCATCGTGCGCATCACGACGCCCCGCTTGTACTATGGCGGCGGCCTGCCGGGCACTGCGACGACGACCAGTCCGCCGACGACCGTGACGATCTATGCCACCGACAGCATCAACAGCGCACATTGGTCGCTGGACACGCTGGTGATCCGCGCGGTGTCGAGCGACACGACGGTGATCAGGCCGACTCAGCAGTACTTCCGGCTCCTGCGCGGACAGTACTACGTCCAGCCCACCGTGACGTACGTCGGCCCAGGCAGCGCGAGCATCACCTACTCCGATTCCGCGGGCACGGGATACCTGTCCACCACGACCAACACGGTGACGGTCACCGGTCCCTCGCTGTTCTTCAGCACGTCGAACGTGATGTACGGCATGCGCCAGCGTGGCAGCGGCACCGACTACTACGTGTACACGCCGAACAACGTGGCGTCGCCCCTCACGGTGAACCTCGTGAGCACCGACACCTCGGTGGCCAAGGTACCGGCGTCCGTCACCATCCCCACTGGCTCGTACTACGCGTACTTCAACGTGGTCGCGCAGGACACGGTGGGAACGATCCAGATTCAGGCCAGCGCGTCCGGCTACGGACCGCCCAGCCCGATGACCGTGCAGGTGACGCAACCCAGGTTCGTGATCGGCACGAATACGTCCACCCGCACGACAGGCGGTCCACAGACGATCACGGTCTATGCCGCGGATGCCAACGGCAACGCCCATTACGTCACGGAGAATGTGACGGTCAACCTCGCGTCGTCGAGCACCGGCGTGTTCACCGTGGACTCGTCGTCCGTGACCATCGTCGCGGGTAACTACTACACGCAGGCGGCCCGGTGGCTGCCGGTGGCAATCGGCTCGGCCCAGCTCAGCGCTTCCGACGCGCGCGCAGCCATTTACAAGTACAACACCGGCACCGCGAACCTGTCGGTCACGACGCCGAATCTCAACTTCAGCTGGAACAGCGTCGCACTGGGCCTGGGTCAGTACATCGACGTGAACTACGACGGCAGCTACTACGTCACCTCCTCGGACAACCAGGCCGCGCCGCTGACGGTGACCCTTTCGCACGTCGGCACGGCGCGCGCGACGACGCTCGCGAGTGTCACGATCCCGACCTCGCTCTACTACGCCTATGTGCGCCTGACCGGTGCGGCGCGCGGCACGGACTCGCTCGTCGCGACCGCCGCGTCGCCACTCCACAATCCGGACACCGCGTACACGGTCGTCGACTCGGGCCGCATTGACGGCATCGTCGGCTGGCCGACGGCGAACCTCGCGGTCGGCGACTCGGTGGCCGTGACGATTCGCACGCTCGACCCGAACGCCTCGAGTGTCAGGCGAGTGGCCGCCGCCACGACCTTCACTCTCGCCCCGAACGCAAGCATCCAGTTCCGGTCGGGCGGCGCCGGCAGCACGACGATCACGAGCGTCACCGTGCCCGCCGACGGCAGTCAGGTCACGTTCTACGTGAAGGCAATTGCCTCGGGTTCAGGCACCGCAACGATCACGCACCCGAACTACAAGACGTACAGTCCTCCTGCCATCACCGTGCCATGACGATGACGACCAGACTTCGCCCGGCCCGCCGCCGCGCTGCCGTGATGATTTGCGTGATGGTCGCGAGTGCCGCTCCACTCGGCGCCCAGGCCGGTCCGCCGCTTGCACGCCCGCCGCGCGACTCGACCCCGGCGCTCCGGCCGCCAGTGCCGCCGAGCGCGCCGCCGGCATCGGTGGCCCCGCGAGCTGCCGCACGCCTGTCGCCTGAATCCACCGCGCCCGTGTTCACGCCGATGCCGCCGCAACGCGTCGGATTGCCCGCGGACTCGGTTCGCCCGGCGCCGGTGCCTGCCCCTGCCGTTGAGCCGCTTCCACGGCCAGACGCGCCGCCGCGACCAACCGCCGCTGCGGCGCCGGCGGCGCGCGCCGCGCTCCAGTCCGACGAGCCACCCGCCGGCGCCAGTGCGCGATGCAAGGACGGCACGTACCTCGTCGGAACGCTGCCGGATGATCCCTGCTCCGGTCGCGGCGGCCTCGCCGCGCGTCTGCCGCAGAAGGCACCACCGCCCCCTCCGCGCCCCTGAAAACCTGACGCAGGCGCTCTCCCGGCGAGGTCGCAGCAACGACAGGGCGGTCGCGGATCCCGTGTGACCCACGTCACAGGGGGATGACTGCGTATTCCCTTGTCGGCCTGTGCCGAACGCCTGTAGGTTTGAACCTCGCGTCGCATCTATAAAGAAAGAGCTGTCGGTCAAGTCGCCGGCGGTCGCATCGACTTGTCCCACCAAACGAGTGCGTCAAATGCAGTCGACCCTCTCCCGCTCCGTCGCCACCCGCCGCCTGGTTATTGCCGGCGGCGCGCTGACCCTCTCGGTCCTGAGTTGCGGCCGCGAGCCCACGGCGCCGAGTGGCCCGCAATCGGCGCGGTTCTCGCATCCCGTGTCGTGGCTCGCCGAGTTTCCGACGCTGCTGCCCGCGTTCCAGGCCGCCGGTGGAACAGGCGTCGCCTTCACGAAGGTGCGCATCGTCCTCAACAACCCCGACGGCACCGTCGCGCTCGACACCGTCGTCAATTTTCCTGCAAACGCCGATGAGCTGACCTTGACGCTGGCAGTGCCGCTGCCGGCGTCCGCACCGGCCACCGGCCAGCCGCTGGCACTGAACCTCAAGTACGTGAACGCCGCCGGCGACACCGTCTTCAAGGGCGGCCCCGTCACGATCGTCGCGGTGCCCGCGACTCCGGGAGCAGGCCCCCCGCCGCCAACGCCGGTCACCATTCCGATCGCCTACACGGGTCCCGGTGCACAGGCGACGAGCGTGCGCATCAGTCCCAAGACGCTCACCGTCAACACCGGCGCGACGTTCAACTTCTCCGCGGAGGCACTCGACGCCACGGGGAACGTAATCCCCAATACGCCGATCGTGTTCGTGTCGCAGAACACGGGACTCGCCACGATCAGCGCCGCCACCGGCGCCGGCACGGCCGGCGCCGCGCGCGGTACGGTGACCATCGCGGCGCAGCTCCTCACCGGGCCGACCGATGCCGCAACGCTGACGATCCTTTCCCCGCCGAGTCTGATCGCTGCCGTGTCCGGTGGCTCGCAGACAGCGCCGGTCAGCACGACGCTTCCGCAGCCCATCGTGGTGCAGGTGAATGCAACCGACGGCCTGCCGGCCGCCGGAGTGAACGTGACGTTCGCCGCGCAGAACGGCGGCTCGGTCGGCAGCGGAACGGTCGCGACGGACGCGAACGGCCGGGCGCAAACGACGTGGCGGCTCGGACCGGCGGCGGGACAGCAGACGCTGACCGCGTCGGCAACCGGCCTCACCGGATCCCCGGTGACGTTCAATGCGACCGCGCGGGCCGTGGATCCGGTGCGGCTCTCGTTCACCACCCAGCCGCCGTCATCCACCGCCGCGGGAGTCACGATGTCGCCCGCAATCGCCGTCGCCGCGGTTGACGCCACGGGCGCGGTGACGACGCCCTTCACGGGAGCAGTGTCGGTTGCGCTCGGAGCGGGTGCGCCTGCCACTGTACGGCTCACCGGGACGACCACAGTCAACGCCGTTGCGGGAATCGCGACATTCGGCGACCTCAAGGTCAACGCCCCAGGCACGTACACGCTCGTCGCAACCTCAGGTTCGCTCGCGAGCAGCACGTCGTCGAGCTTCCAGATCGTGGCAGGCAATGCCAGCACGCTGTCGTTCCAGGGCTACCCGGTGGCCGGCTCGGTCGCTGGCGCCGTGATGGACGACATCACGGTCTTCGTGAGGGACAATCTCGGCAACAACGTCACGACATTCACGGGCGAGGTCTCGCTCGTCGCGAACGGGCCGAACCCGGTCGCGACCGAGGGCGGCACGCAGGCCGCAGCCGGCGCCGAGGCAGCCAACGCAGCAACGGCCAACTCGCTCATCGGTACCACCCGGGTGAACGCGGTGGCCGGCGTCGCAACATTCAGCGGCCTCAGGCTCACCGCGGCCGGCAGCTACACCCTCTCGGCGTCCGCGAGCGGACTCGCCGGAACCACCGGACCGGCGTTCGTCCTGAGCGCGGGGCCTGCGTCGGTGCTTTCGCTTGTCAGCGGCGGTGGCCAGAGCGCGGCCGGCGCCGTACCGCTTGCCAATCCGATCGTCGTGAAGGTGAGCGACGGGTTCGGCAACGGCATTGCGGGCGTGACGGTGAGCTTCTCGCCACCTGTCGGCAACGGAACCGCCAATCCGGCGTCGGCGGTCAGCAGCGCCGAAGGCCTCGCCCAGACCACGTGGACGCTGCTCGGCACCAGCGGCGCCAAGACGCTGAACGTCACGGGATCCGGACTGCTTCCGAATCCGCTTGTCGTCACGGCAACCGCTACGACCTCCAGTGGCACGGCACGCGTGTGGACTGGCGCAGCGAGTGCGTCGTTCACCGACCCGAACAACTGGTCGCCCGCCGGCGCGCCCGGTCCTGCGGACCCGCTCACGGTCACGAGTGCCGGGAACGCGCCGGTCATTAGCGCGCCGACGACGATCGGGAGTCTCTCGGTCGCCGATGGCGTATTCCTGACGAACAACTCGACGCTGACGATTGGCGGCTCGATGGCGGCCGGCAATGGCGCATCGCTGCTCCGCGTCCCGGAGAACACCGGCCGGGTTCAGCGCGCGAATGCCGTGACCGGCAGCGGCACCATCATCCTCAACGGGGTGAGCGGCACCGTAAGTGGTTTCATCGGCGGCAACGTGACGATCGCCGGCGGCTCCTACACGCTCAACGGGTACACGGACGTTTCAGGGAACGTCGTGATCGCTACGTCAGGGACGCTTGAAGTCGCCGAACAAACGCTCTTTGTGTCTGGAGACCTGAGCACGGCGACCGGTGGGCGCCTCGCCATGACGAATGCGTCGGGCAGCGTCCACGTCACGGGCAATGCGAACTTTGGCGGGGGCGCAACGTTCGGCCTCCTCACCGCCGGCATGCTGACCGTGGAGCGGAACTTCACGGCCAACGGCACGTCGTTCGCCGCGACCGGCACGCACGTGCTGAGACTCTTCGGGAACAACGAAGGGACCGACGGACTCGCGTTCACGAGCCCTGTCGGCGGCCGCGGCATCAATACGCTCATCCTTGACGGGTTCGACGAGAAGGTCATGTCGGGCGCGCCACAGATCATGGGGAGCGTGGTCGTCAACGCCGGCAGCGGCGCCGTGACCGGGGCGGTGACGGTGCGCATCGGTGGAGACCTCAGCGATGCGACCAGCGGATTCGGCACCGTGGGTGCATGGCAGGTCGCGAACACCGACTTCTTCGGTACGTCGTCCATCAACGTCGGATACTTGACGTCGAACGTGACGATCAGCGGCGGGACGGTGTCCATCGTCACCGTTCCGTGCGGCGAATGCATCGAGGACAGCGCCCCGCGCGCAAGCGTGCTGGATCACTCCTACCTGCTGATCAATGGCAGCGTCAACGTGACCGGATCGTCGGCGCGGCTCAATGTGAACGGCAGCACGGTGTACATCGACGGCAACTTGTCGACGGCATCCGGCGGCAAGATCCAGACGACGACCGCCGATGACGCCATCTACGTCGCCGGGAACGCGACGTTTGCCGGGGGCAGCACCGCTGGACTGCTGAGCGGTGGATTCCTCACGGTCGAGGGCAATTTCTCGCAGGGCGGCGGAGCGGCGGACGCCTTCGCGCCGTCGCCCGGATTCTTCACGCGAGTCGGCGCATTTGAGGAGGACCTTCTCGTGCAGGCGCAGGTTCGCAGCTCGCGTCCGGGCGGGCGCCGGCTGTCGGCCGCCCAAGTGGCGGTGCGCGACGCGCAGACCGCGAAGCTGCGCGAGCGCGCGGCGGTCTTTGCGGGGCTCCGCGCGAAACTCCAGGCCACGTACGACGCAGCCTACGCGCGCCGTGGCCTCACCGCGCCGCGGCTCGGCACGCGCACGCGAGCCGGCTCCGGCGGATTCCAGCGCGCCAGCTCTCTCACCCCGTCGGTGGTCTCGTTCGCCAACCCGGGGTTCGGCGCCGGTACGTCGCAGTTCGGCGCCCTCGAGATCGTGAATCACGTATTCGCGTCCAATGTGTTTGCCCACGAGATCTACGCCGAATGCGGCTACATCTCCGGCACCGGCCAGCTCCTCACCACGAACGGCGTGTACACCGACTGCCTCGGATTCAGCAATGTCCGCTGGGAACTCAGGGCCAACGGTCCGATGGAAGTCGTGAACGGCGTCTCGTTCACCGACATGTCTTCCACGGTGGACCAGTTCACGATCATCGGCACGGGCGTGACCGACCCGCCGGACTTCCACGATTGGTCGTTCGACACGACGCCGACGACCGGCAACTACATGCGCGCCGTGGACACCGCGCCCGGCGACGAGAACCCGCTCGTGGTCAGCTTCGTCGGCGTGTCTCCGGCCGCGCACGGCGGAAAGATCGCGCTCGACGGCGGCGCCACCACCAACTGGCCGGCGGTGCTGCTGGCCACCTGGACGGGAGCGTCGGAGTGCTGCAGCTGGAATGAGCCGGGCAATTGGGACATCAATGCGGTACCGAACGAGAATATCGACGTGTTGATCCCTGACATTGTCGCCGGCGATCCGTACCTCACGGGCCCGGCGAAGGTTCGCAACATCACGATCGACCCCGCGGCAAGCCTGCAGTTGGATGACAATCTCGAGGTGTTCGGCAACGTCGTCACCTCCGACGATGGCGGGTTCCAGTGCGGCGAGAGTGGCGGCGCCGTGATCATGAAAGGCGCCGGCAAGACGGCGGTCGGCCGGTTCTGCTCGCTCACGATCGCGGCCGGCGCCTCGGTGACGTTCGCCGGCGACAGCGACGTGGACGAGGATCTCTCGGTCCTCGGCATCCTGACGCTCGGCGGTGAGGTCATCGTCGTGGACCGGCAGTTCGCGACCTCCGGCTCGGGCACTATTGTGATGTCGAACGCCGACGACATTCTGATCGTGTGGGACGCCACGTTCGGCGGCGGCAACTCGACCCTCACGGCCGGTGAACTCTGGGTGATGAGTTCGCTCACCGCGAGTGCCGCCAATGCATTCGCCACCGGCGGTACGCACGAGACGATCACCGATCCGTACGGGCCGTGGGAGTTCGAGGGCAACAAGCGCCTCGCCGACGGACCCAGGTTCGGCATCGGCGGGGGTACCGTCCCCGGTTCTGCGGCGGGCCGCGCCGCGTCGCCGGCGCAGGCACGGGCACTCGCGCGGTCGGCGGCGCAACAGGCCGCGCGGGTCGCGGCCGCGAAGCAACGCGCCGAAGCGCGCAAGCCACTGATCAGCGCACGGCTGGCCTGGCGCGATTCGCTGGAGGCCCGCCGAGTGAACCGGAAGGAACGGCCGGGAACCCCCGAGCGTGCCAATGAACGCCTCGGCACGCGCGCCAATTCCATCGGAACATCCGGTGCGCCGCGCGCGCGCTACGAGGAGTCGTATGTGGACCTGGTGTTCGCCAACACGACGGGCAACCGGTTCACGAATCTCACCGTGTATCACGGCATGTATGTCAACACGGAGCTGCTCGCGACGACCGTGGATCTCGGCTCCACAGCGAACGTGTACGGCACCGGGAACCTGATCGTCACCGGAGCGCTCGGTGGGCACGAGTATTCGTACTTCGCCCCGGACCAGGTCGAACTCCGTGGCAGCCTCCCGTACCTGGGCTCGTTCTCGCCGGGGCTCACGGTGTGGTCCGGCACCAACCAGTTCATGCCGGCCCAGAACGCCGGCGGGTATTCGTACCTCAACTACCAGGACGTGCGCGTGACCGGGACCGGGCTGCGCGCCTACGACCAGGCCAACTCCTACTACATCGACGGGAATCTCGAGATCGCCGGGAGCGGTCAGCTGCGCGTCGGCGACGCGTCGGCGGCAACCTACGTGTACATCGGCGGAGACCTGACGACGAGCGGGAGCGGGACGCTGCGGATGACCGACCACGCCGAGACGTATATCGAGGTGTATTACGGCTCCGCGAACTTCGGGGGCGGGAGCACGTCCGGACTGCTCACGATGGGCGAGCTGTACATCGGCGGCGACTTTTCGCAAAGCGGCAACGCGCTGGCATACGCGCCGTCTCCCGGACATCGCACCAACTTCGGCGGCATCACGCACAACGTGGCGTTCGCGAATCCCGGGTTCGGCGCCTCGCGGTTCGGCGACCTCGTCATCGAGTACACCTCACTCGCCTTCAGCACCGACGCGTTCGTCGGCGGAATGTTGCTGGCCGACAACGGCGAGGGATCGTCGCAGGTGTACGGCGCCAACACGCTGCTGACCGTCAACGGAGCACACGTCACCTCGGTCTATTTCCACAACAAACGGCTCGCGATCGTCGGCTCAGGCACTATCACCGACCTGTCGTACCTGCGGTTCTACGACATGACCCCGACGAGCACCTACTTCTCGCTGGCTCGAACCGGGGCCGGCGGGGCCCTCCCGACATTCTACGGGTGGACGTTCGGCACCACCCCCTCAGGCGCCGGCAAGTACCTGGAGATCAACGACACCAACGGGGCGACCGACGGCGTGCTCACGGTGACGATGAACAATGTGGATCCGGGCGGCCACGGCGGGGCGGTCACGTTACTCGGCGGTGCACTGCTCAACGGCTGGGACACGCTCGCGCCGGCAGACCTGGCATACCAGATGCATGCGCCCACCCCACCGTGGGTGCAGCGACAACCCGCGATTCGGTCGGGACACAGCGCCGGGCGCGACAGCGCCCTCGCGCAGGAGCGGCGCTAGAACAGCCCGAGCTGCTCTCCCATCCGCTCGGGCTGCACGACCGGCAGCCCGAGCTCGTGTTGCAGCGTCCGGAGCGTCGCCGGACTGTGCCCGGCGAAGTGGTTGTTCACATACCCGTATGCCGTCTTCACGCGCCCGGCGAGGCCGCGCAGCGTGTTTATCCAGTGAGAAAGCTCCTTGCTCCGGTCCACCTGGATCCTGGAGTAGTCCACGATCGAGCGATCGGGACCCATCCAGCGCACGTACGCGAAATCCGACGTCGGATCGTCGGCCAGCTTGAGCAGCACGTTGCGCGGGATCCAGCGGCCGTCCGAGAGCGCGAGCGCCACGCGGTACTCCTTGAGTAGCGCGATTACGCCGTCGTTGATCCAGGCGCGCTGGCGGAATTCCACTGCGAAATTCAGGTCCGGCGGAAGCAGGGGCAGAAACGCGGCCAGCGCCGGCAGTTCCGCTGGTCCGAAATCGGGGCCGAGCTGCACGAGAATGGGGCCGAGTTTCGGACCCAGTTCGCGCGACACGTCGAGAAACTCGAGCAGGAGGTCACCGGCGCCGCGCAGGCGACACTCGTGCGTGATGGCCTGCGGCAGCTTGAGCGCAAACGTGAAGTGCGGCGGCGTCCGGTCGGCCCATCCGCGCACGGTCTTCGCCGGCGGAATCGCGTAGAACGTCGAGTCCACCTCCACCGTATCGAAGGCGCGGGCGTACGTGGACAGAAAGGCCGCGGGCTTCGTTCCACTCGGATAGAACGGCCCCACCCACGCATCGTAGTTCCAGCCCTGCGACCCGAGGCGGATCATTGCGCGGGCACTCCGGGCGTCGCTCCGCCGAGAATCGTTGCGAGAACGGACGTGTCGATGTTGCCGCCGCTCACGATGCACGCAATGCGTTGCGCGTCGAGTACGGCATCGGGTTCCCCATTCAGCCGGCCGTGCATTGCGGCCGCGAGTGGCGCCCCGCCTGCGCCCTCGGCGACCACGTGTGCCGCGGTCGCGAGCAGCCTGACTGCCGCCGCCACCTCGGCCGCCGTGACCACAACGGTTCCGGCAATCAGTTCCTGGGCCAGCGGCCACATCTCGTCGGACACGCGATCGCTTCCCATCCCGTCAATGAACGTCGGCGTGCGGATCACGGGAACCGGTTTCCCCGCCGCACGTGACGCCGTGAGCGGCGCCGCGGTCTCGACTTCGACGGCATAGACCTTGGCGCGCGGGCTCACGTCACGAAGCGCCGCGGCGATGCCGCACGCGAGTCCTCCGCCGCCCCAGGGCACGAGCACCGCGTCGAGGTTCGGCGCGTCCGCCGCGAGTTCGAGCCCGATCGTTCCGTTCCCCGCCATCACG
>CAZLAU010000049.1:0-18282 GCA_964557615.1 uncultured Gemmatimonas sp. | reverse complement strand
TCTCGAACGCCGTGAGGTTCACGACCGCCGGATCGGCCTCGACCTGGCCGAAGTCCGGATTGACCGTCGCATCGAGCGTAACGTTGGGTGTGATGCCAAGCTTCACGTCACCGCCCACGGTGAACTCCTGGTTCCGGCCGTAGCGCGCGCCGGGCAGCGTGGACTGCACATTCTTGGTGACCAGATACGGCGATGCCTCGATGCGGCGCCCGGTGCTGAGGCCGGTGAAGCCCCCGAGCCGCCCCAGTTGCGATGAGATGCCGTTGCGACGCGGTGACCAGAGCGGCCACGCCGTGCGCTCATTGCGCCGCTCGATGTCGCGCCAGATGCCGAACCCGAACGTGTGGGTATCGGCATTCGCGTACCGGAGCTGGGACAGCGGAATGCGATACTCGGCCGTCCACCCCAGTGAGTCCACGAGCGTCGCCACGTCCCAGACACCATTCCAGGACTCGTCCTCGTCCTGGTCGTTGGCCATCGAGTAGTCGCGCTTCACGCCGTCCGGATTCACCGCGAATTCGTAGCCGGAACGCTTGTCGTCGTAGGAGTCGATCAGCAGCTTGATCTGGTCCGACGGTCCGCGCACGTCGCGGCGCGACAGCGCCCGCATGATGCTGTCGGGATGCGAGTCGTACATGCGGACGAAGACGTAGAGGTTCCGGTCGTCGTACGCGACCTGGAACTCCGTCTTGAACGTCGGGTCAACGTCGACCCGCGGCTGGAACTGCCGGAAATCGGAGTACTTGGGCGCCGTGAGCCAGATCGCGTCGTCAGCCCGGCCGTCGAGTTTCGGGGCTTGGGCGGCGCGCACGGCCGTCGCGGCCGCGGGGGCCGCGGGGGTGTTGCCGGCGGACGATCTGGCTTCGGAACCGGATTGCTGTGGCAGGGGGGATGCGAGAACTGCGAGTGCTGCGACAACGAGCATTCGGCTTCCTTGCGAGGGGGATCACCAGTTGGACAACGCAACGGCCCGAGCGGTTGCATCGAGCCCTGATTCGCCTACGCCGGCGGCCCGTGTTTCGGTTTCACACAGCGCGCGCCGCACGTCCCACCCGGGCGGATTCCCCGCGACGCCGCGGGCGATAGGTTGAAGGGATGCGCACCCGCGGCCGCGTCGGCTTTGCATTCCTCGCAGTGCTCGCATTGCTCGCCGCCCGCGAACTTCCGGCGCAGGCAGCGCCGAGCCCCGAGCGCCAGGCGTGCGCGCCGGCGCGAACGGCGCTCGTACTGTCGGGCGGGGCTGCAAAGGGATTCGCGCACATCGGCGTGCTGCGAGTGCTCGACAGCCTTGGCGTCAAACCGGACCTGATCGTCGGCACAAGCATCGGCGCGCTCGTCGGGTCGCTCTATGCGAGCGGGTACCGTGCGCACGAAGTGGATTCGCTGATGCGCGCGCTGCCGATCGAGCAGGTGATCCGGCGTTACGAGCCCGTGGTGTCCGCGTCCGTGAACCTGCTCAAGCCGGTGGCGGTGTGGGAGCGCGGCAGGACGGGCTACCGCCTCCAGACCGGGGCCGCGCGCGAAGGTCCCGTGAACGCGCTCATGTCATCCCTGACGCTTCGGGGAAACGTGCTGGCCGGCGGGGTGTTCGACTCGCTGCCCATTCCGTTTCGCGCGATTGCCACCGACCTCGCCACACAGCGCGCGGTGGTGATGGGCTCCGGCGACCTCGCATTCGCCGTGCGCGCCAGCATCGCGCTGCCGCTCGTATTCCAGCCGGTGCGATACGGTTCCACCTGGCTGATCGACGGGGCGCTCTCGGCCAACACGCCGGTCGCGGCGGCCCATGCGCTGGGCGCAGCACGCGTGTGGGTGTCACGCCTTCCGGCGGCGGCGCCCGACGCCGACGCCTTCGACGATCCGCTCACGCTGTCGGCCGCGCTCGTCAACACATTGTTCAAGGAGGAATATCCACCGCCGGGCGCTGATGACGTGTTCATCGAGAACCCGACGGAGCCGTTCCAGAACCTCAACTTCGGGCGTACCGAAACGGACTCGCTGATCCGGCTTGGCTATGTGGCGGCGCGCGCCGCGTTCGCGAACGCCAGATGTGTGCGGCCGCTTCGCGCAACCTCCACCTCGTCCGGGGTGCCGCAGGCCGGCGGCGATCGGAGTCCGGCCTCCGCTGCTGCGGAAGCCAGACTTCCGCAGCGGATCGGATCCGTGGCGATCGGACGCGAGGCGGCGGACGACAGGGCGCTGGTGGCGTCGCTCGGAATCACGAGCGGAGGCCTCTTCGACGTCTCGCACACCGCCGAGGCGCTGGCGATGCTCGGCGCGTCGGAGCGCATCCGCGCCGTGTGGCTCAACCCCGTGCGTGAATCGGATGCCGTGGGGTTCCGTCCGGTGGTCGATCCGGCGCCGCGACGCGTGTTCGGAATGGGCGTGGCCTTTGACCAGTTCATGTCCGGACGCCTGTGGGTCGGCGGCGTGAGTCGCTCCGCCGGCGCGCGCGAGTCCGACGGTACGCTGATCGGACGCTTCGGATCGTACGCGCAGGACGTGCTGGGGTTTGCGCGAGTGCGTACGCACGCCGGTGGCGTGGAGCTGCCGATCACGGCCGGTGCGCGACTCGCGCACGAAAGCGTACGGCTCTTCAGCGGCAGCGGCGAACTGCCAAACGCCGAAACGCAGGAAGGCGAGCTGTTCGTCGGCCTGCGCCACGACCCCACACCCGGAGCGTGGCGTTACGACGCCTTGCTGCACGCGCGACTGTGGCGCGAGCCCGGGCGCGACACACGCGGCTCGACGGGCATTCGCGCCTCGCTGTTCCGCGCGCGCGGTGAACACGAGATGGGAACGATGATCGAGGCCGTGGCCCTCACCGACTTCCAGCGCCTGAGCATGGACGCGAGCCGGACGATCGCCGCCGGGCGCTGGACCACGCGCCTGCGCGCGCGCGCCGGCTGGGGGAACCGGCTGCCGGTGCATCACGAGTTCACGCTTGGCGGCGCCGACGGTTTTCCGGGGCTCCGCATCGGCGAGATCCGCGGGAGTCAGGAAGCACTGGCGGCCGTGCAGCTCAAGCGGGCCATCGCGCCCCAGCTGCAACTGGTCGCCGAAGGCGTGGCCGGCGCGATCGGCGTGGGCCACGGCATCCTCGAGCGCCGTGACTCCACGGACTTTGGCCGCCTCTTTGGCGGCCTTCGGGTCGGAATCGAATCGAGCACTCCCATCGGACCGATTCGAGTCGAGCAGGGGTTTGCCAGCTCTGGCCGGCGGGCACTTCTCGTCCGGGTCGGGTACTGGTTCTAGCCTCTCTGCTCTGGCATCAGCGGGTGCGCCAATTGATGCCGATGTGCACGGCTCGGCCTGCGACCCCGATGCCACTGGCGTCGAGCCAGCCGGCGTTGGCGAGGTTCGTGCCGTCGATCGTGACGATCCAGCCTCCGGCGGCCGCCCAGGTCAGCCGCGCGTTGCCCGTCACGTATCGATCCTCCCCAAAACGGCGAGCCTGGACCAGGTCGATGGCGATGGCGGACGTCGCCGTCAGCGTCCACGCGGCGCGCACCGACCGCTGGCTCGTCACGGGGCGCAACGCGTACTTGCCGACAAGCCCCTCACCGTCACTGTCGGTGAACTTCAGCTCCATGATGGCCACGGAATACGTCAGGCCCCCGGCCGGCGCGAAGGCCAGCGAACCGTCCCACCCGGCGTAGTTTGCCGTGCCGACGTTCGTGGCCTGCCACTTGGTGCCGGCCGGCGCGCCCTCAGGCTTGACCCAGTCGATCAGGTTCTCGGCGCGTCGGATGAAATACGCGACGTCGAGCGTGCTGACGCCGTCAACGATCGTGAGGCCGGCCTCACCCGACCAGAATCGCTCGGCGGCGAGAGCTTCGTTGCCCTGGTTCGCGGGATCGGAGTAGAATCGCTCGGTCCACGTGGGCGCGCGAAAGCCACGTGACGCGCTCGTGCGAAGGCGCGCCCCGTCGCCGACCGGCACGCTCACGGCGACCGACGGTGACACGAACCCGCCATACTCGTCCGAGTGATCGGCGCGGGTTCCAATATCGGCGGTGGCGCCCGTCTCTTCCTCGGTCCAGGTGACCTGTGCCGCCGTTCCGCGCCGCCATTCACGACGATCGCCAAGGCGGCTGCTGCCCAGCTGAAAGTTGGTGGCATCGGCCGAGAACGCGGCGGCGCCGCCCGGGAACGTGCGTCGGGCGGTGACCGAGCCACCGCTCTGCCAACTGCGATGCAGGTTCTCGTAGATCGCCGGATTGTCGCGAACCAGCGTGAAGCGATCGGTGTGGTACCGCGTCGACGCCGTCGTGGTCGCGAGCCACCCGGCGCGCAGCGTCTGCCAGCTGACGTCAGCCGTCGTCGCCCCGGTGCGCTCGAACGAATCGTACGCACCATAGAACGTGTTGGCACCGAAGTCCCGGATGCCCGTGCCGAGGTGGGCCTGAATGCGCTCGGCGCCCTTGGAGCGCAGCGCGGAAATCCGGGCGGACCCGATGCGATGGTCGGTGCCGGCCCGCCATCCGTCCGATTTCTCGTATTCGACTGCCGGCGACACGTTCCAGCCGCCGCGTGTGACACCGACGATCGCCGAGGCGCCGACCGTGCCCCACGCGCCGCCCCGGGTGGCAATCCGCGCGCCTCGGTAGTCGTTGCGTGTCACGATGTTGACCACGCCGCCGACGGCATCCGGCCCGTACAGCGCCGAAGCAGCACCCTTGAGCAGTTCAACACGCTCGATCGCATCGAGCGGCACGGCGAGATCGAGCGCGTAGTGGGCTGACTGGGCATCGCTCACGCGAATGCCGTCCACAAGAATGAGCGTCTGCTCGGCAGTACTGCCCCGCAGTGAAATGTCCGCCTGCGCCGGCGACCGCGCGTACACGTCCACACCCGCCCGCACGGCCAGCAGCTCGGCCACGTTGCGGGCCGTGGACCGGTCGATCTCGGCGCGAGTGATCACTTCGACGGTGCGTCCGGCATCCGTCACGGCGGTCATCGAGCCCACGACGGTCACGGACGGGAGCGCGGGCGAGGTGGACTGCGCGGCAGCGGTGCGCGGCCAGCCGCCGTACACAACAAGCAGGGCTGCCACCGCGGCACAGTGGCGCAACGGGCCGGCAGGAAGTACAACCAGTGGTGTCATGCCGACAAATTAGATGCTGTGTCTGCCCCAGCGGGCGGCTCACGGCGGCGGTGGGGCGCGCCGTCGAAGCGAATCGTATGGAGGTGTGATGGCAAATATCCTGCTCGTCGAGGACGAACCGTCAGTGCGCAACGTGCTCGCGCGCATGCTCGAGGACGCCGGCCATACGGTCACGGGCGTCGAGGGCGGCGCCGCGGCCCTGCAGCTCGTGGACACGACACCGTTCGACCTGATGGTCGCCGACCTGCTGATGCCGGATACGGACGGCATGCAGATCCTTCGGGAGCTGCGCGCCCGCAAGTCAAAGCTCAAGGTGATCGCGATTTCGGGCGGCGGTCGCGGCGCGGCGACCGACTACCTGGAAATGGCAAAGATCCTCGGCGCCGTGGAGACGTTGCAGAAGCCGATCAGCTCCGAGGTCCTGACCGGCGCGGTGGCCCGGGCGCTCGGAACGGTGTAGCAACGGCGCGCGACGAATTTTCGTAACTATATCATATGCAGGCTGCCTTCACCCCCTCCCGGTCCGGCCCCATGCGCCCATTTCGTCGCGCGATTGCGTTCGCCGTTTTCGTCCTGTTCCCCATCGCCGGGTACGCCCAGCAGAAGCGACCGCTCACGCAGGCGGACTGGGATCGTTGGCAGACCATCGCCAGTCCCACGTTGTCGGCCGACGGCAAGTGGGTGGCCTACACGCTCAACCCGCGGGTCGGTGACGGCGAGTTCATCGTGCGCTCGACCTCGGGCTCGAGTGAGTACCGCGTGAACGTCGGCTATACGAACCGCGAGAACAACACGCCTGGCGGTGAGCGCGGGCGCGGTGGCGCCGCCGGTGGCGCGCCTCCAGGCGCCGGCGGGCGCGGTGGTCGCGGTGGTGGTGCCGGCGGTGCCGGCCCGTTCAGCGCCGATGGACGATTTGCGTTCGTGACCGTGTCGCAGCAGCCGAAGGCGATCGTGGACAGCATCGAGGCAGCGGCGCGAACTTCGGGCCGCGGCGGCCGGGGGGCAGCAGGGGGAGCGGGCGCCAACGCGAACGCCAGCTCATTGAGAATCGTTCGCCTCGCGGATGGTAATATCGAAACGGTGGCGCGCGCCCGCGCGTTCCGCGTTCCGGATGCGAGCGGCAAGTGGCTGGCGTACACGCTGCCGGATTCGGCTGCAGCCGACTCGGCTGCGGGGCGCGGGGGCGCGGCAGGTGGCCGTGGCGGCGCAGCCGCAGGCGGCGGGCGTGGTGGTCGCGGCGGTGCGGCGGGCGCACCGGCGGCCGCGCGACGGACGTATGGGACGCCAGTGGTGCTCCGCAACCTCGATTCGGGCGCCGAGGAACGCATCGCGGACGTCTCGACCTATGCGTTCGACGACAGTGCGAAGGTGCTCGCTTACACCGTGACGTCGCGTGACTCCACGAAAGACGGCGTGTACCTGCGCGACCTCGCGACCGGCACGACGCGAACGGTGATGAGCGGACCAGGCAACTATCGGGCCTTCACGTTCGACCAGGCGCAACAGCAGTTCGTGTTCGCGTCGGACAAGGACGAGTTCGGCAAGGAGAACGCCGCGCAGGTGGTGTATCACGGCACCGTGAAGGCGGGAACGGCTCAGCCGATCCTGACCACGGCCGCGCTTCCGGCGTTCCACCGGTTTCCGGACAACGTGTCGGCCAGCTTCACGCGCGCCGGCAACGCAGTGACCGTGACCTTCGCGCCGCCAAAGGAAGAGGCGGTCCCCGCCGACTCGCTGGTGGGCAAGGCGAAGTTCGATCTCTGGCACTGGAACGACGCGGCGATTCAGCCGACGCAACTGCTCCAGGTCAACCAGGCGCTCAACCGCACGTATCAAGGGCTGGTCACGATCGCGACGAAGAAGTTCACGCGACTCACCACCGACTCGTTCCCGTCGGCGACGCTGTCGGACGATGCAAAGGTCGCGCTCCAAGCCACCGGCGTCGCGTATGACAAGCAACGCACGTGGGGTGATGGCGGCACCGACGTCTGGGTGCTCGACCCCGCGACCGGTGTGCGGAAGCAGCTGGCGGCGAAGATCAGCGGCCAGGCACAGTTGTCGGCGGGCGGCAAGTACGTGACGTGGTTCGACAAGGCACACTGGTACGCGTACAACGTGGCCACCGGACGCACGGTGGACCTCAATGCGAACATGAAGTCGGTGCACTTCGAGCAGGAGAACTCGAGCCAGACCGGCGAGCCGGGTGCGTGGGGGATGGCCGGATGGACCAAGGATGATCGCTCGGTCCTCATCAATGACCGCTACGACATCTGGGAGCTCGATCCGAACGGGGTCCGGCCTCCGGTGATTCTCACCGACTCACTCGGCCGCCGCGAGAACATGACGCTGCGGCTGATCAACCTTGGCCGCGACGATGATGAGCGGGCCCTCGATGCAACGAAGCCTGCCTGGCTCAGCGCGTTCGACGAGGACACCAAGGAAAGCGGGTTCTACCGGGCCGCACGGCTCGACGCGCGACGCACGCCGGAGAAGGTGATGCTCGATCCGGTGCGATACGGCAACCCGTCCAAGGCCGACAAGGCCGACGTGTACTTGCTGACGCGCAGCACCTTCCAGGAGTTCCCGAACCTGATGGTCGGTCCGAGTCTCGCCGAGGCGAAGACGAAGATCACGGACGCCAACGCGTTCCAGAAGGAATACAGCTGGGGCACGTCCGAGCTCGTCACGTGGCTGAGTGCGGACGGCGTGCCTCGGCAGGGCATCCTGTACAAGCCGGACAACTTCGACCCGTCGAAGAAGTACCCGATGATCACGTACTTCTACGAGGACCTGTCGGACGGCCTGCACAACTACATCGCGCCGAACGGCGGTACGTCGGTGAACATCACGCACTACGTGTCGAACGGGTACCTGATGTTCGAGCCGGACATCTATTACGAGGACGGCCACCCGGGGCAGAGCGCACTGAAGACGATCGTGCCCGGCGTGCAGAAGCTGATCGAGCGCGGCTACGTCGACCCGAAGAAGCTCGGCCTGCAGGGCCACTCGTGGGGCGGGTACCAGATCTCCTACATGATTACGCAGACCGGAATGTTCGCGGCGGCCGAAGCCGGCGCGCCGGTGGCGAACATGACGAGCGCCTACGGTGGCATTCGCTGGGGCAGCGGCCTCAACCGCGCCATGCAGTACGAGAACGGCCAGAGTCGCATCGGCAAGTCGTTGTGGGAGGGGCTGCCGCTGTACCTGGAGAACTCGCCGCTCTTCCACCTGGACCGTGTCACCACGCCGCTGCTGATCCTGCACAACGACATGGACGACGCGGTGCCGTGGTACCAGGGCATCGAGATGTACATCGGCATGCGCCGGCTGGGGAAGGAAGCCTACCTGTTCAACTACAACAATGAACTGCACGGCATCCAGGGTCGCGCCAACCAGAAGGACTGGGCGATGCGCATGCAGACGTTCTTCGACGTCAAGCTGAAGGGCGCGCCGGAACCCGAGTGGATGACCAAGGGGATTCCGGCGAAGGACAAGGGGAAGGATCAAGTGGTGCCCGTCATTCGCCCCTAGCGGTGCGACGACGGACGCTGGTGATGCGGACGTGATGTGAGGGGTAGCAACAAGGCGGGGTCGGGAGCGGTTCCCGGCCCCGCCGTTCCGTTCGATCCACGGAACCACCGCCGCGCGCCTGTGTAGCTGAGGGCAGGAGGCACCAATGCCGGGACCAGTCAATCGTTGGATGTTTGTTCGGGCCCTGTTCGTGATGGCCACAGCAGCCGCGGTCAGCGCCGGCTGCCGTGACGGCGGGCCGACGACGATTTCAGGACCCGGTGCATACACGCTCCGGATCGTCAACGACGGGCAGGTCGAGCTGCGCGAGCTGTTCGTGATGTCGTCCGAATCGGACTCGATGCGCGTGGGCACGCTCGCCGCGGGGGCGTCCGTTTCCTACACGGGTGTTCGCGCGGTCCACGAGCACTTGCTCGTGAGCGCGACCGCGGGCGGTCAGCCCGTTGGCCAGCACCCGATCGAAGGATTCGTGCCGGGATTCAACGCCGTGCTGCCGGCCGGCGCGTATGAGGCCAGGTTGCGCAGCGACGCGGGCGGATTCAGCGTTTCGTTGGCGAAGTACTGACGACTACCGCCGCCGCGCGGGCACCGTGTCGCCAAGCACGGCGCGAGTGCTGCGGTACGGCGCGTAGGCGCGGCCCCAGTCCACACCCACCACTTCCTGCCAGACCCGCGCGCCGTCCACGTGGACGACGACGTAGTGGTACGCGTTGTCGCCCGGCGCCATACCGGGCTTCACGAGGTGCTGCACGCGCACGGAGTCGCGCGCTCCGGACGCGAGGTACTCGCGCAGGTCAGGTTCACCCTGGTAGGCGTACAGGGGCGCACCTCCTCCTCCGCTCACGACGTGATCGAGGCGGCGCGTACGGCCCGACGCATCCTTCCAGCGCTCGACCCAGTGCTCGAACAAATGCTCGTGGCCGGTGAACACGAGATCAACGCCGTGCTGGCGGAATAGCGGCATCCAGCGCCGGCGCATGATGGCCGTCTGCGGCTCGATGATTGCCCCGCCGTGCGGACCAGACGAATACACGGGATGGTGGAAGAACGCGACGATGTGCGTGTACCGCCGGCGATCGAGCCCCGCGAGCTGCGCGCTCGCCCACGCAAACTGGGTGGAGTCGTCGCCGATGTTCGAGTCGATCGCCAGCACGAAGGTATTGCCGTAGCCGAACGCGTACGTGGGGTATCCGCTCAGCCGGCGCGTGGCGCCGTTGGGTGGTATGAGCTTCTCCATCGCCGAGAGGTAGTTCCGGAGCCCAACAACACGGCCGGGCGCCGCGAGGTCGGCGGCACTGGTGACGTCGTGATTGCCGGGCGCGAGGAAGTACGGCACGCCACCTTCCGTCGTGATCCGGTTGACCAGTCCCACAAAGCTCACGTTCCACTGCGCGGCGTCGCGCCCGTTCACCACGGCGTCGCCGCTCTGCAGGACGAAGCGCACGGGATCCGGCCCCGACCGCATGCTCGCAATCGTGCGCACCATGCCGTCCACGATGAGCGAGTGCTCGTACTGCGGATCGACGCCGTCACGGCGGCCACGCGTATCGCCATAGACGATGAACGAGAACCGCGTGACGTTCGCACTGGCCCCTTCCGGCGGAATCGGCGTCGCCGGCGGCGAGATGGCGCGGACGGTGTCGGCGCGCGCTGCGGGCGCCGACTGGGCCCGCACCGGGCCGGCGACCGCAACCAGAATCGCCGTGAGTGCGGCGAGCGACCTGACCGACCTGATGACCACCGGATGATCGAATCGTGCGCGCATGATGCTCTCTCCCGTGAACCGGTGCCTGAACGCCTCTGATAACGTACGACGCCGGCGCCGTCCGGCCTAGATTGGTGGCAGACCCGTGACGCGGCTGGAGGCGCCCCCGTGAACCCGTTCACCGACATTGTTCCGGACCTGCGCTTCGCGCTGCGGATGCTCCGCAAGTCCGCGCCGACGTCGGTGATGATCATCGTGTCACTCGGATTCAGCATAGGCGCGGTTGGCACGGTATTCGCCTGGACGGAGTCGGTGGTGTTCGACCCGCTCCCGGCGGTTCCACAGCTGTCGCGGCTCGTCTCGCTGCGCACGGTGAGCCCGACCGACGAGGCCTGGCTGTCGCACCCGGACTTCGACGACGTGCGCAGGGCCGACGCGGCCGCGCCGTCGCCGGTGTTCGCGGGGATCACGGCCGCGAGCATCCGGCGCCTGAACCTGCGGACCGAGGCGGCTGCCGAGTCGCGCCTCGCCGAGCCGTCGTGGGGAGCCCTGGTGAGCGCGAACTACTTCGCCGTGCTGCGTGTGCCGATGGCGCGCGGTGCGGGGTTCCAGCCCGGTGACGACGCGGTGCGCGGCGCCGGCGCCGTCGCGGTGGTGAGCCACTCCCTGTGGCAGCGGCGGCTCGGCGGCTCGGCCGATGTCATCGGACGCCGTATCTGGATCAACAACCGCGAACTCACCGTCGTGGGCGTCGCCGCCCCGCAGTTCCGGGGCACGCTGTCCCGGCTCGCGCTCGACATCTGGATTCCGGTCTCGATGCAGCCCGGTATCTCGGGCAATGCCGACCTCTTGGACCAGCGCGGCATCCGCTGGCTCGACGTATCCGCGCGGCTGGCGCCAGGCGCCACGCTCGAGTCCGCGCGGTCGTCGGTCCAGGCAACGGGGCGCACGCTGGCCGCGCAGTACGCCGAGGACAAGGACCTCGGCCTCACGGCGCGCACGCTCGACATCGGCCCGATGGAACGCATGACGCCGCTGTTTGCCGTGATGCTGGGAATCGCGGTGCTCGTCGTGCTCATCGTCTGCTCCAACGTGGCGAACCTCCTGCTGTTGCGGAGCGCGGCGCGCGAGCACGAGATGGCCGTGCGGCTCGCACTCGGCGCTCGGCCGGATCGCGTCGTCCGGCAGCTGATGACAGAAGGCCTCCTGCTCGCGGTTGGTGGCGTCGCCGTGGGGCTGGCCGTCCTCGTCTGGTCGCGCAACGCGCTGGTGTCGCTGGTGCCGGCGTCCCCGCTCCCGATCGTCGGGACCACGCCCGTCAACCTCACGGTGGTGCTCGTCGTCGCCCTCCTCGGCGTCTCGACGGTATTCGTGTTCGGGCTGGCCCCTGCGCTGCGCTCCGCGCGCACGGCCGTGCAGGCATCGCTGAGTGGTGCCGGATCCACGCGCGGCGGCAGCCGCGGCGGCGGTCGGTTGCGAGGGGCGCTGGTGAGCGCGCAGTTCGCGCTTTCACTCGCCGTCCTCGTCACGGCCGGGCTCTTCCTGCGCCGGCTCGACGAGCTTCAGCGCGTGGAACGCGGATTCCGCGAGCCTGCCCAGGTACTGCTCGCGACGCTCGACTTCGAGCTCGCCGGCGTGCGTGGTGATTCGGCCGGCACCTTGATGGTCGAGCGCATTCTCGAACAGCTTCGCGGCCAGCCCGGGGTGCAATCAGTGACCGCCGCGACGTTCGTTCCGCTCGGCTTCCTTGGCTACAGCACGATGGACACGCGCGTGGACGGACGCGTCGGCGTCCCGGGAGAGCAGACGAGCTTCCTGTCGAACCGGATCTTCGGCGGTTACTTCGAGACGATGGGGATTGCGGTGAGGCGCGGACGCGCCATCAGGGGCGATGATCGTGCGAACACGCAACCGGTCGCAGTCATCAACGAGTCGTTCGCGCAACGCTTCTTCGGATCCGACGACCCCGTGGGTCGCGGCATCCGTGTGCGCGACCGTCCGGTGACGATCGTCGGCGTCGTCGCCGACGGGAAGTACGAGTTCACCGCCCCGCTCGACGAGCCGTCACCGCCGTTCATCTACGTTCCGTTCTCGCAGTGGCCGGTCGGTTCCGTCGTGCTGCACGTGCGCGGCGAGGGCAACGTGCTCGGGCTGGCACCCACGGTTCAGCGCGTCGCAGCGGCGGTGGACGCACGACTCACGGCGATGAGCCCATCGACGCTCGATGCATACAGTTCCGTGCCGTACCTCCCGATCCAGCTCGGTACGCGGATACTTGGCGCCCTCGGCGGCGCAGCGCTTCTGCTGGCGACGCTCGGACTCTACGCGGTGATCGGGTATGCGGTGGCCCAGCAACGCCGCGAGATCGGCATCCGGATGGCGCTTGGCGCCACGTCGTCATCGCTCGTGCGTCATTTCCTGCTCCACGCCACGCGGCACGCGGGCGCCGGCGCCGTTGCGGGCATCGTGCTGGCGGCGGGCATCGCCTGGGGGCTGGCCACGCGGCTGCCCGGCAGCGTCCCGCGCGTCACGACCGACATGATCGCCCCGTTCGCGGTCGCGGTGCTGCTGCTCGCGACCGTATCGGCGCTCGCTGCGCTCATCCCGGCGCGCCGGGCCGCAGGCGTGAACCCGACCGTGGCATTGCGCGAGGAGTGAGTGGCCCAGTGACCGGCCGACGGCGCCGTTCCACGCGCAGCCAGTTCGTGCACATTTAGAAACCCCCACGAGGAAGTCACGATGATTCGCAGACATCTGGCCGTTGCCCTGTTGTTGTCGCCGGTCGCCGCCGTTGCCGGCGCGCAGACCGTCCAGTACAAGTCGCCGGCCGGCGTCGAATACCGGTCGCTTCCCGATACGGGCCCGATCGCGCGCGCGGAGCAGGCGCTCGCCGCCAATCCGCGCGATGTCTCGCGATTCATTGCGCTTGGCACGGCGCAGGCCGGCGCCCGTCAGATGCGAGAGGCGGTCGCCACGTTCACGCGGGCGCTCGCGGTGGAGCCAAACAACGCATTGCTGTATCGCTGGCGCGGACATCGTCACCTGTCGCTCCGGCAGCTCGACCAGGCCGAGGCCGACTTTGCGCGCGGACTCGCGCTCGACAGCACGGTGTACGGCATCTGGTTCCACCTCGGGATCGTCCGGTTCGTGAAGGGTGATTTCGCCGGCGCCGCCGACGCGTTCACTCGCGCGCAGCCACGCGCACCGGACGCGGGCGAACTCGCGGGCTCCACCGACTGGCTGTGGATGTCGCTGTCACGCGCGGGGCGTCACGACGAGGCCAGGGCAATGCTCGCACGGCGCCCGGACTCGCTGCAGACGGCCCCGGACTACGCCTATACGAAGCGGCTGCGCATGTACCGCCAGGAGATCGGACCGGATTTCCTGATCACACCGTCGGACACCGCCGACGTACAGCGTGCGACACTGAGTTTCGGCCGCGGAAACTGGCACCTCGTGATGGGCGACACGACGACGGCGAGGAAGTGGTTCCGTGCTGCGGTGGCGTCCGGCGGATGGCCGGGCTTCGGGTTCATCGGCGCCGAAGCGGAGTTGCTGCGACTGCGACGCTAGACGCGGCTCCTGCGCGCCGGGCGCCGGGTGCGGCGAGCCGGTGATCCGAAACGACCGCCGGCCGCCGGTTCGATGTGGCACCGAGCACGTGTCACGGGGTATTCCCGGCACGTGCGCACCTCCTCCTCGATGTCCCTGCTCGCGTGCCTTGCCGTGCTGGCGTGCCGCGATCCGCTCAGCCCGGCCGAGAGATGGGAGAACGCCACGACGGAAGCGCGCGCCCGCTGGGTTGCGTCGAACACGCGGGACTACGCGTTCACGGCGTTCCGTTCGTGCGAGTGCATACCCGGTGCAGTCGGGCCGGCCCGCGTCGTGGTGCGGAACGGGACGATCGAGTCGGTGACCGACGTGCAGTCGGGTGCCCCGCTCGCGCACGAGTTGTGGTTCGACATTGACGCCCTGTTCGACCTGATCGAACGCGAGATCGTGATGCAACCCCACCTGCTGGAGGTGACGTTCGACTCCGTGCGGGGCTACCCGACGCGAGTGAGATACGGCGAGATCGAAGTCGATGCGGGCGCGATCATCACCGTCTCAGGCTTCGCAACCCTCTAGTCCCGTTCAGCTCCCGGCGGGCACGTCGATCCGGTCACCTGCGCGCGTCGTGGCCGCCATATAGTGCTCTGCGCCCCACGTCCCCGTGGCGTCGTGCCGTACGAACTGCACGTTGGCGAGATCGTAGGTACTCTCCACCTCGAGCATGCCCACGCCGCCGGGCGCCAGGAACGCGGCGGCGCCGGGAAGCAGCTGTTCGACGCCGGCGAACAACGTCTCGCGCGGGCCCAGCGTGCCTGAGGTTTCGAGGCGCCCACCGTCCGGTCGGATCAGCGTGATGGTGTACGGCGCACTCTCGGCGTAGCCCGCGTGGCCGGCGTTGGTCACGGATGCGTACGTCGTGAAGCCGCGCCCGGCCAGCGCCCGGTAATACGAACGCAGCGGCAGCGCGCCGTCCTTCCGGCGCACGTGCAACCTGATTCGCGAGTTCCACTCGTCGCTCCACGCCATGACCCGGGCCGCGCCGCCGGCCGACCGGTACTCGAGCAACGCCTGCAGGCGGTGCGGATATTCCGGCGCATCACAGGGTGAAAAGCTGAGTGAAATGTGGCCGCTGAATGGCTTCGCGGCGTCCGGGATCAGTTCCACCAGGTCGCCGCGGACGAGCGCCTGGCGACGCGCGCAGCGCCATTTCTCCTTCCGCGCGACCAGCGTGCCAGCCGCGTCGTACAGCTCGGCGTCAACCCAGAACGCCGCTTCGACGCTCCCATGCGAGTTGAACAAGTTGACCGTCGTCTCAACCTCACCCGGCCGGTGCAGCACCGCCATGGGGTTCACCTCGCCGTTCCCCAGCAGGCGGTAGTGAAACGCGGGCAGCCCCTTGAACTGGTACACGTCGCCGCCGTGGTATGCCGAGAACCGCGGGCCTTCGGTGACGACGTACGGGCGCAGGTACATCCCCTGGCCCTCGAAGCGGCCACCGACGCTGATGTGCTCACCGCCGCCGAAGGCGTCCAGCTGCGGGAAGAGCTGGGCCAGCCGAATCTGGTGAACCGTGAACGGCAGCATCGGCGGTTCATAGAATGCCTCACGCACCACGCCACCGGAGTTCGTGACGGTGACGCTGAGCGTACGCGGTGCCTGGGTCAGATCGCCGTTCACGATGACGAGCGAGTTCCGTGACTCAATGGTCTCGAGAATCGCGATCTCCGTGAGGTCGATCGTATGATCCCGGCCGGGTACCACGGACTGGTCGTTGTGCAGTCCCGAGAGTCCGTCGCGCTCCGAGTACCAGTCCACCATGCTGTACAGCCGGCGGTACTTGTCACCCTTGGCAAGCCCCGGCCGATGCGTGCCGTGCGTGTACACGGCGAGCACGCCGTCGGCGACCGGCGACGGCGCCCCCGTCCACTCCGATAACCGCTCCGACGCAATCGCCACGAACGGACGGTCGTGCATCGCGATCTGCCAGCGTGCCCGCTCCGATCCCGAGGCGTCGAACAGGACGCATTCGAGCACGACGTCGTCGAGCAGCCCGTCGAACGACAGTCCGTGAATCGTGACGAGAGTGTGCACGCCGCCATCCTCTCGCCACCAGAACAGGTCGGCTCCGAGTGCATTCGGCGGTGGCGTGAAGCTCATGGATGGAATGTACCTTCACGCCGAAACCGGCCGCGACCGGAGGTCGTAGTTTTGATTCGCGTGACGCAACTTCCTCGGCTCCTTCCGCTCGCCCTTGTGCTCGCGGGCATTGCCGCCGTCGCTCGCGACGGCGTTGCGCAAGCCGTCGCGGTCACCGGCGCCACCGTCATTGATCCCGGCTCGTCAACGCAGCTCGCGGCCACGACGATCGTGATCGAGAACGGGCGAGTCACGGCAATCGGCGCGGGGGCGAGGATTCCCGCCGGCGCGGCGGTGCTCGATGCGCGCGGAAAGTTCGTGATCCCCGGACTATGGGACATGCACGCGCACCTGGCGGCGCTGACGCCTGTTGGCCGCGCTCCCGAGCGATACGTCGGGCACGGCGTGCTGAACGTGCGCGACATGGGCGGATACCTGGACTCGCTCGTGCCGCTGCGCGCAGCCATCCGGTCGGGAGTGCGCACAGGGCCGGAACTCGTGTTGGCGGGCCCGACGCTCAACAGCATCCAGCCGGCGCCGTTTCACCGCCTCGTCGTGACCGAGACTGAAGCGCGGGCGGCCGTCGGCGAGCTCGCGAGCGCGGGCGTGGACTTCATCAAGATCCACCGCGCCACGAACCGCGATGCATTCGCCGCGATTGCCGACGAGTCGCGGAAGGTCGGCCTGCCGTTCGCAGGACACGTGCCGCTGGCAATGACCTGGGTGGAGGCCTCGGCGGCCGGAATGCGCACGATCGAGCACATCCAGACGATGTTCGAAAACCTGCAACCAGACCCGCAGCGGCTACCCGCGGAGTTCGCCGGCATTGCCGAGCGGCTCGACGGCGCGCTTGGTGACTCGATCTTCGGCGTGCTCGCGCGGAACGGAACGTACTTCGCCCCGACACTGATCGGGTACGAGGCGTCCTTCACCAGTTCGACAGCGGCGGTGGCGGCCGCCCGCCGGGCCGCGTTCGAGCGCATGAAGCCGATCGTGACGCGGGCAGTGCGTGCCGGCGTGCCGATCGTCACGGGTACGGACGTGCTCGACGGGCACGGCGAGATGCTGATTCGCGAACTCGAGCGGCTCGTCGAGATCGGGATGACTCCCGCCCAGGTCCTCCGTGCCGCCACGAGTGTCTCCGCCGGCGCCGCGCGTCGCCCGGATCTTGGGCGAGTGGCCGTGGGCGCGCCGGCGTCATTCCTGGTCCTCGATGCGGACCCGCGTGTGTCAATCGGAAATGCGCGGGCGCTGTTCGCGGTTGTGCATCAGGGTCGCGTGTTCACCGCCGCGGATCTGGCGCAGCTCCGCGCTCCCTGACTAGCGGAACCCGTCCTCGTAGAGCTCGGCGAGCCGCGCCAGCCCGCTGAAGTCGCCGGTCTGCTCGGCGGTGTCCAGGATCGCCACGAACTCGGGCGTCAGGTGCGGGCACCCTGCAAGCGTGGCACTGATGGATTGGGTCGCGAGTTGCCGCTCGGCGATCCGTGACACGAACGCCCGGATCTCGGGATTCGCCGACGCATCGGCCGCGAGCCGCACGGCACGCGGCAGCGTGAGACCGGCTTCCACCGCCGTCGTGAGTGCGCGTGCCATCCGCGCGCGGGCGAGCGGCGGCTTCCGTCCGTAACTCGCCGACACGGCCGCGACGATCGCGCCCGCGTTGAGCAGCAGCAGGCCCGCCGCCGAGAGTGCCGCCCCGATGTAGGCCAGCGTGTGTCCGAAGAAAAGGAGTGGGAACGGCGCAATGAAGCAGGCCGCAAGTCCAGTGAACAACGGATACGCCATCTTCTTCTTCACCCAGAGCATCAGCTGGTGCTTTTTCGTGTAGAAGTCGCCGAGTGCCCGGAGCGTTCCATCGAGACGCCCGGACTCCTCCCCGAGCGTCAGCAGCGTGCGCTCGAACTCCTCGAAACGCTTGCCCCCGGCGCGCACCAACTCGGCGATTCCGCGCCCACGCTTCGTACCGGCCAGCAGCCACTGGCGGGCATCCTCAGTGAGCGGCGACTGGCGCTCCCCCATCGTTTCGAAGCTCTTGGGGTGCGCGAACCCGGCCGAGTAGCCGGCGTTCCACATGCGGTAGAACTCCGCACGGTGGCGGCCGTCGTCCAGCGCGCGCATGGCCGCAATCGCACGCTTCATGGCGCCCGCGTTCCGCGCCGGGCCGGCATTGCGCATCGAACCGACGTTCCGAATCCGCGCCCTGCGCGGTACATTCGGGCGCGAAACCCTCGAGACGGGTGCATGGCCGCCA
>CAZLAU010000048.1:718-18325 GCA_964557615.1 uncultured Gemmatimonas sp. | reverse complement strand
TCGAGGATGGTCCCGAACATCTGCGTCGTGCGGAAGATGTCCGGCTCGGCCTCGGGCGACAGGTTGATCACCTTGGCGTAGCAGCCGCCCTCGAAGTTGAAGACGCCGTCCTTCGACCAGCCGTGCTCATCATCGCCGATGAGCCCCCGGACGGGGTCGGCCGACAGCGTGGTCTTGCCGGTGCCGGACAGCCCGAAGAACAAGGCTGTGTCGCCCTTGGGGCCGATGTTCGCCGAGCAGTGCATCGACAGCACGCCCTGCTTCGGCAGGAGGTAGTTCATCACCGTGAACATCGACTTCTTGAGCTCGCCGGCATACCGCGTGCCGCCGATGACGATCATGCGCCGGGCGAGGTTCAGCACGATGAAGGTGCTCGTGCGGATGCCGTGGCGTTTCGGGTCGCCCTGGAACTCGGGGGCGTGCAGGATCGAGAAGTTCGGCGCGAACGTCGCGAGCTCCGCGATGTCCGGGCGGATGAACATGTTGCGCACGAACGAGGCATGCCAGGCGTTGGGCGTCACGTAGCGGCACGAGAGCCGATACGCCGGATCGGCCCCGCAATACAGGTCCTGGACGAACAGGTGATCGAGGCCGTTCAGGTACGCGCGCACATCCGCGAGAATCACGTCGAAATGCTCCTCGCTGATCTTCTGGTTGACCGCGCCCCAGTCGACGTCGTGCTCTGACGACGGCTCGACGACCACGAATTTGTCCTTCGGCGACCGGCCGGTGTGCGGCGTGGTCACGGCGACAAACGGACCCATGTCCGCGAGCTGGCCTTCGCCACGGCGGATCGCTTCCTGGACCAGTTCGGCCGCGACGAGATTCCAGTGCGCCGTGCCTTTCGGTGCGAGGCCCTGGGCTGAGAGGCCGTGGGTGCTTTCGCGCGGCGCGGTTGATGCGGGAGACATTTCGAAACGTTCCTCTAAGTCGGTGGTCAGCGCGCCTTGCGCGACGGCTTTCTGGAGCCGGCAGGCTTTGCGGCGCGGGGTGGGGGAGTGGTGCCGGCGCCCTTGGCGCCCTTGGCGGGAACTTCGGTGGTGCGCATTTCGCCCGTCGTGCCGACCGGGACGTACGTGCCGCTCGTCGTGCGGACGCGCCATTGCGCATCGATCACGGCGACGGCGGCCATGTTCACGATGTCCTGGACGCCGGCGTGCTCCTCGAGCACGTGCACCGGATGGGCCATGCCGACGAGGATGGGGCCGATCGCGGTGGCGCCGCCGAGCTTCGTGAGGAGCTTGTAGGCGATGTTGCCGGCGCTGAGGTTCGGGAAGATCAGGACGTTGGCCGTTTCCGTGAGCTTGCTGAACGGATAGCGGCTCACGAGCTCCTCCGCGCTGAACGCCGTGTCGGCCTGCATTTCGCCGTCCACCATCAAGGTCGGACGGCGGTCGCGCACGATGCGCACGGCCTCGGCCATCTTCTCCGCCGCGGGATGCTTGACGGAGCCGAAGTTCGAGAACGACAGCATCGCGATACGCGGCACCTGGCCGAAATTCGCGACCAGCCCGGCCGCCGAAATCGCGATCTGGGCGAGTTCCTCCGCCGTCGGATCGATGTTCACGGTCGTGTCGCCGCAGAAGATCACGTGCTTCTCGAACACCAGCATGTACAGGCCGCTGGCGAGCTTCGTGACGTGATGCGCGCCGATGACCTCGAGCGCGGGACGGATCGTCTCGGGGTAGTGCTTCCCAAGCCCGGCGACGATGCCGTCCGCATCGCCCACCGCGACCTTGGCGGTGCCATAGTACACCGGCTTGAACGACCGTTGGTCGGCTTCCGCGCGGGACAGTCCCTTGCGTTGCCGGCGCTGGAACAGGTAATCGGCGTAGCGCTCACGCTCGGGCGCGGTGCCGGGCTCCTCCACCACGATGCCATCGAGCGATATCTCGGCGGCGTTCGCGGCATCGATGATGCGCTGCCGGCGGCCCAGGAGCACGGGGCTCGCGATTCCCTCGTCCACGAGAATCTGCGCCGCTCGCAGCACGCGCGGATCCTCACCTTCGGGGAAGACGATGCGCTTGGGATCCTGCTGTGCGCGGCTGATGATGCCGCGCATGAGCCCGCGGGCGCGCCCGAGCCGGGACTCGAGCGAGTCGCGGTACTGCTCCAGGTCGATCATCCCCCGCGCCACGCCGGACGCGACCGCGGCCCATGCGATTGCCGGGGCCACCCACAAGAGGACTCGCGGGTCGAACGGGAACGGGATCAGGTAGTCCGGGCCGAACTTCACGGATTGCAGGCCGTACAGTTCGGCGACGCTGTCCGGCACGTCCTCCTTGGCCAGCGCGGCCAGCGCGCGCGTGGCGGCCATCTTCATCTCCTCGTTGATCTCCGTGGCGCGCACGTCGAGCGCACCGCGGAAAATGAACGGGAACCCGAGGACGTTGTTGACCTGGTTGGGAAAGTCGCTTCGTCCCGTCGCGATGATCGCGTCGTCACGCACGGCGCGCACGTCGGCCGGCAGGATTTCGGGAACGGGGTTGGCGAGCGCGAAAATGATCGGTCGCGGCGCCATTGCCTTCACCATCTCGCGGGACATGGCGCCGGCGGCGGACAGTCCGACGAACACGTCGGCGCCCACGATCGCGTCGGCAAGCGTCCTGGCATCGGTCCGGACGGCAAACCGTGCCTTGTAGGGATCCATGTGCTCGACGCGGCCTTCGTAGATCACGCCCGGCCGGTCGCACATGATCAGGTGCTCGCGCTTCACGCCGAGCCGGATGTAGTGGTCGGCGGTCGAGATCGCTGCAGCGCCCGCGCCGGAGAACACGACCTTGATCTCCTCGATCTTCTTGCCCACGACCTCGAGCGCGTTGAGCAGGGCGGCCCCCGAGATGATGGCCGTGCCGTGCTGGTCGTCGTGGAAGACCGGGATCTTCATGGTCTTCCGAAGTGTCTCCTCGATGTAGAAGCAGTCCGGGGCCTTGATGTCCTCGAGGTTGATGCCGCCGACGGTCGGCTCGAGCAGCTGGCAGAACTTGATGACATCGTCGGGGCTCTCCGAGCCGACCTCGAGGTCGAACACGTCGATGTCGGCAAACTGCTTGAACAGGTTGCCCTTGCCCTCCATCACCGGCTTCCCGGCGACTGCGCCGATATTGCCGAGGCCGAGCACCGCCGTACCGTTCGTCACGACGGCGACCAGGTTGCCCTTGGCCGTGTAGCGGTACGCATCCTCGGGGTTGTTCTTGATCTCGAGGCAGGGCTCGGCGACGCCTGGCGAGTACGCCAGCGCCAGATCGCGCTGGTTCGTCAGCGGCTTGGTGGGGACAACGGCGATCTTTCCGGGTCGGCCTCGCGCGTGGTAGTCCAGCGCGTCTTCGCGTCTCATAGACGCACAAAACTAACGGTCCGCGGGGGTCGGCGGGGTCGGGGATTCGGGGTGTCTTCGGCCGTGCTGGCTGCCGCGAGCGCGTGCCGCTACCCAGCGCGCGCCGGGCGCAGCGATACGTACACGTTGGTGAGAAGCAGCGCCAATCCACACGCGGCGACGATGGCGGCGCCGGTCGGGAGATCCAGTCGGTAGGACGCCCACAGGCCGCCGAGGCTCGCGATTGTGGCGATACCGCATCCCGTCACGATCCGCGCGACCCACGTCCTCGCGAGCATCACGGCGCACACGGCGGGTACGATCAGGTAGGCGAACGTCAGGAGCACGCCGGCCACCCGAACGAAGCTCACGACGACCACGGCGAACGCCGCGTAGAACAGGAAGTCCCAGAGGCGCACGCGCATGCCCTGACCAGTGGCCGCGTCCGCATCGGTGGAGATCAGCGCAAACCGCCGGTGGAGCACGCCGTAGAACACGCCGAGCGCCGCGAACAGCGAGGCGAGCTTGGCGACGTCCCCGCCCCTCACATTGAGGATGTCGCCGGTGAGCAGGTGCTCGAGTTCTTCCTTGCCGCCCGAAACGCGACTGAGCAGCAGGATGACGCCAGCCGCCGCCACGACGAAGGTGATGCCGATGATCGCCTCCTGCGGCACCTGATGCTCACGGCTCGATCGCGACCAGCTGAACAGCGCGGCACCAAGGAACGTCACGCCGAGCGACGTCCAGAACGTGGCCCGATCGTCGAAGTGGTACCCCAGCATCAGCGCGACGCACGTGCCCAGCGCGGCCATCTGCGCGAGGGCGAGGTCCACGAAAATCACTTCGCGCTGCACGACGTGGAGGCCGAGATACACGAGCAGCGGTGGCAGCACGAGGCAGGCCGCGAGCGGCCATTTCATGACCTCCCAGACCGTCGCGAAGTCGACGGGGTTCATTTGGCGGCTCCGAGTCCGCCGGCGAGGGTTCGCACAATCGAGTCCATGAGATCGATGTAGGTGTCGGTGTGCCGGACGGCCCGTGGCTGCTGGGGTAACTCGAGCACCGTCGCCCCCGTTTGTCGAGCGACCGTTTCGGCGGTGCGCCGGCTCTGGAACGGCTGGATCAGGACCACCCGCACGTTGTTGGCCTTCATCGTCTCGATGACGCGCGCCAGATGTGCCGGCGACGGCGCGATGCCCGGTTTTGGCTCGAGCTGTTCGACCACTTGCAGCTTGAAGCGCGCGGCAAGGTAGACGTAGTCCTTGTGGTACGTCACGATCTTCGCACCCCGAAACGGCGCGAGCAGCGCGTCCCACTCGGCTTCCTTGCCGTCAAGCGCCGTGGTGAAGGCCTTCAGGTTTGCGGCGTACGTGGAAGCAGACGCCGGGTCGATCGTCGAGAAATGGGTGGCGATCTTGCGCGCCACGAGCTTGGCGTTCTCCGGGTCAAGCAGGAAGTGCGGATTGCCGAGCGCGTGCACATCGCCCTTCGATCGGTCAAACACAGTGGGAATCTCGGCGAGGCGGATCCCTTCCGACGCGACGATCCGGCCCGGAGAGCCGGGAGCCAGCTTGTCGTTCCTGGCGCTTTCAAGCAGAGCGGGAAGCCAGCCCATCTCGAGTTCGGCGCCCCCTTCGATGACGACGTCGGCGCGGTTGAGGGTCACGATGTGGCTGGGCTTTGCGTCGACGAAGTGCGGGTCCTCGGTCGGCTTCGCGAGCGCCTTGACGTCCACACGGGCGCCACCCACTGCCTCGGCAAGGGCCGCGAGGTCGGGCGTCGTGGCGACCACGTTGAGCCGCGCGGCTGGCGGGGCGGGCGACGGGCGTGCCGCGAGCCCGCCGTCGAGCAAGGCGGACGCCAGCACGATGTGCAGGAGGGGAATGGTGGTCTTGTGCATGAGCCGGCCTAGAACTTGTGGGCGGCGTGGGCGCCGAGCAGGAATTCGAACTGGAGCCACACGGTGTGATCGCGGCCTATGCCTGCACGATCGTCGAAGTTGTACTGCACGCGAAGTTTCGAGAATTCGCTGGGATACCAGGTGAGGCTGGGCGAGAAGCGCGTCCGGTTTGCGCGTGCGTCCGAGACGAACGTCGCGGCGTCCGCGCTCACGTATTCGCCTCGGAAACCGGCAACGACGCGCGGCTTCATCCCCCACAGCAACTGCGCGTAGGCGCCGTCGTCCCGAAGGGTGGCGGGCGCCAGCACGACCGCGGCGTCATCGGCGCTGGGACGGGCGTCCGCGTCGTAGGCACGGTTGAGGTATTCGGCCTGGACCGACACGAACGGAAACCCTTGGTGCGCGCGCGGCGACTTCCACTTCCAGTACACATCGGCCCCGGTGATCGTGGTGCGCGCGGTCGGGCCGGAATTATTCGGACCGAACACGCCCGACGCTCCGACGAGCAGGACCTGGTTGTCCGTCAGGTCGACCGACGTCGTGATCCGCGGAACGTAGAGGAGATCGCCGAGGTCGCCAACGGCGCGTTCAACCGGTGTGCCACCGTGGATCTCGGCCGACTCCTCGCTGCGGAAGCTGAAGGTCGTCTCGCCGGCGCTGTTCATCACGCCGAGCATTGCTTCGGTGTACCAACGAGTCGGCAGGAGCCACGACAGGCGCGCGCCCTGGCCGCGAAATCCCTCGCCGCCGAACATGCGATTCAGGGCCAGGGGCTGGTCTGCGAAACCCCACGCGTGAGGATGCTGCGAGTTCTGCCGGCCGAACTCGCCAAAGAACTGCCCCGCCTTGAACTGGAGGTTACCGGGCAGCGCCGTCGTGAGGAGGAACATCTCCTCGAGCTCGGCACGCGTTTCGCCGTGCTCGTCGAGCTTGTGCACGAGATTGACGAATCCCTTGAAGTACGGGTCCACCGTGCCTTCGAGCACAAGCTCGGCGTTCGGGACAGTGAATCCGCGCTGGCGCGGGTCGTGGTCGCCTACTTGGAGCGACGCGACGTCGGCCTCGGACGACCATCCGAACGCGCTCAGGCCGACGAAGCTCACGTTCATGTAGGCGCCAGGCGGGCGCTGCGTCGACGCCAGCGACGGCCGCTGGGCGCTGTCGAGTCGGGCCTGAAGGGCCCGCAGCGCCGCCGAGAGCGAGTCGAGCGATTGCCGCTGAGCCCGCGCGGCGCTGTCCGCTGCCTGTTGTGCGCCCAGCGGGACGCCGCCAGGCACGAACATCGCGACCGCGGCCGCGATGATGAATCCTCTTTTCATGTGTTGCGCGCTCCAATCAGGATTTCCGGAGCGGCACGGCGCCGTCCGGATCGTCAGGACTGGAGTGCGGGCGGCGCTCGTGACAGGGTCGTCCGCGCTTGCGCCGATGGTACCGACCGGTGTGATCCGGCCGGGCCAACGCCGGCTTCCCCCCCGGCCACGACACGGTCGGCGAGGTCGGCCGGCATGGGCGTCTGCGTGCGCACGGAGCACAGCGCGCAGGTGTCCTCATTGTGCTGATCGAGGTGTCGGGTGCCGTTTTCCTCGACGTGCGTGTCCAAGCGCCGCTCGGCGCGCCCCTCCCATACCGCCGACGTCGCGACGCCAAGCTGCAGCGATACGATGAGGGCCGCGGCGATGTGTCGCGAATGGCGGCGCGCGGCCCGCAGGAATGCGGTGGTAAACGTCATGGACACGAATACACTACGCAATCGGAAGGTCTATCGTTAGCCCGCCCGGCGTTTCCGGACGGCCGCGTCCGGGCGAGCCGAGCCCCGAAGCAGGCGGATCATCCGTCGGTCGTTGGTGACGAGATCGCCGCCTTTGGGTGTCTCCAGCAGCTTGGGGACGTCGGCCAGGCGCGGATCGACCATGATCTGCGCAAATGCCCGCCGCCCGATGTGTCCTACACCGATGAGTTCATGGCGGTCCTTTCGGGCGCCCAGGGGCACCTTGGAATCGTTCAGGTGCATTGCGCCGAGGCGGTGGAAGCCGATGACGTCACTGAATCGCTTCCAGACGCCTTCGTAGTCGCCGGCGAGGTCGTAGCCGGCGGCAAACACGTGCGCCGTGTCGAAGCAAACGCCGACGCGCCGGCGCAGCCGGCCGGGGATGCGTGCGAGCAGTGCGGCCATCTCCTCGAACGTCGACCCGATCACGGTGCCCTGGCCGGCGGTCAGTTCCATCAGCAGCTTCGTCGGCCCCGGCTCCGCTTCGAGCGCCTCGGTGATGGCGTCCGCGTTGCGGGCGATCCCACTGGCGCGGTCGTCCATGAAGTTGCCGGGGTGCGACACCAATGCGTCGAGCTTAAGCACCCGGCAACGCGCCAGTTCCGCCCGAAAGCTCGCGATGGAACGCGCGCGCAGTGCACGGTCGGGCGACGCCAGGTTGATCAGGTAGCTGTCGTGGGCGTTCACGAACTCGACGCCGCTGGCTGCGAGGGCGGAGCGGAACGCGACGCCCTCGGCGGGGCCTATCACGACCTCACGCCACTGGCTCGGCGTCTTCGTGAAGATCTGCATCGCCGTGGCGCCGATCGCGTCGGCGCGTGCCGGGGCGTTCGCGACGCCGCCGGCGGTGGACACGTGTGCACCGAGCGGTGCGCCCGTGTACGCCGGCATCCGCGGACGGCGCGAGGGCGCGCCCCGGGCGGCCGCCATTCAGTCGAGTCCCGGCGCACGACCGCGCAAGCGCCGGCCGCAACGCGGACAGTGCAACTCATCGGTGCTTTCGCCGGGCGCGTACTCGTACCCGCGGCCGCACGAGCACGCCGATTCGAGCGTGTCGTTCCCGCAGGCGACGCAATATTCGTCATCGGCCTCGTACGACCGGAACCGGCCGCACGTGGCGCACCGCTTCACGATCACCGGCGGGCCCGGAGCCAGTCGAGCGGGTCGACGGCCTGACGCCCGGTGGGCCGGATCTCGAAATGCAGGTGGGGGTCGAGGTCGGCATCAGACGTTCCCACCGTCCCGATGACCTGCCCCTTCGTCACCCGCGCCCCGAGTGCCACGCTGGCCTTGTCGAGGGAGCCGTAGGTGGAGAGGGCCCCCTCGCCGTGGCTGAGCACGACCATCAGGCCATACGTCCCGAAGCGGTCCACGTACACGACCGTGCCGGCGCTGACGGCCTTGACCGGTGTGCCAGTCGGCGCGGCGATCCCGATGCCGTTCCACCGCACCAAGGTGTTGTTCGGATTGACCTGGCGGCCGAACCGGTAGAGGATGTCGCCCTCGACAGGCCAGTCGAGCCGGCCCAGATCGCTGGTGCGAAGGGTGCTGGCGGACGGGGGAGGGGCGCCCGGCGCGGCATCGGCGCGCCGGCGCGCGTCCTCGAGGGTTGCCAGCAGCGCTGTCATTCGTGTCTCGGTCCGCGCGATGTCGGCAAGCCTCGCCTCCACCTGCCGCTGCCGCGACTCGGTCTGCGCCTGCGTGCGGCCGCGCTGCCGTTCGAGCGCCCGGAGGCGTTGCTCCTCGGTGGCCTTTTCCTCGCGGGATGCCTCGGCGTCGTTCCGGAGCTTCACGAGGCTGCTGCGCTGGCGGGCGATCTGATCGTTGAGCGTCGCGACGCGCGCCACCAGCGCGCGGTCGCGCAGGGCCACGAGGTGCAGGTACTTGTACCGGGCGAGCAGCTCGCCGAACGAATTCGCCGACAAGAGGGCTTCGAGCGTGAACATTCCGCCACGCTTGTAGATCTCGCGCACGCGGTAGCGCAGGATCGCCTCCTTGATCGCGAGCTCGTCCTGTGCCTGCACGAGCTGCACCGTCGCGTCGGCCTGCTCGTCCGCGAGCGACAGGATCTGCTGGTCGAGGGTACGCACGACCCGCGCCGTGGCATCGGCCTGCCGGTCGAGGTTCGTGCGCTCCGCGGACAGGTCGTGGACGGTGGTCCGCAGCTCGCGCATGCGCGCTTCGAGGTCGGCGCGCTCGCGCCGGATTCGGTCAAGCTCCTCGCGCTGCTGGCGGATCCGGTCGGGGGTTGGGGGCGGGTTCTGTGCCGAGGCCGGGGGCGCGCCACCGATGGCGAGGAGCAGCACGGCCAGCGACAGGGCGGCCGTCCGCGGCACGATCGCGGACGCGCGCCGCATCACACGCTCTTCAGGTGCCGGCCCACGCTTGCCGCGCTCCCCGCGAGCCCGATCAGCGCGCCGGCAAAAATCCCGGCGACCGACACCCGCACGTCAAAGAACTGCCCCTCGAACACGACGCGCGCGATGATGCCGTTGGTCGCCCAGGTCAGGAACAGGGCGAGGATACCACCCAGTGCGCCCTTGAGCGCTCCCTCGATCAGGAATGGCCGGCGAATGAAGCCGTCCGTCGCGCCGACCAGCCGCATGATCGCGATTTCCCGGGCCCGCGCCAGTACGGCCATCCGGATCGTCGAGCCGATGATGATCACGGCGACGATGGCGAAGGTGAGTCCGAGCACGGTGCCGGTGGCGGTCGCGACGTTCCGGATCTGGTGCAGCTTCTCGACCCATTCCTCACCGAACCGCACGTCCTCGATGAAGTCGTAGGTCCGGATGCGGGCGGCCACGGCGCGGACGCTGGCTGGATCGCGGAAGCCCGGCTTCAGGCGGATGTCGATCGACGCGGGGAGAATTCCCGCGTCGAAGACGTCGCTGAACTCTCCCAGCTCGCGCCGTGCGCGTTCGAGCGCCTGCGTCGGCGTCACCAGCGCGGCATCGGCCACCTCAGGGAACGCCTGGATGTCGCCGAGCGCGGCGGCCGAGGCTTCGACGGCAGTGCCGTCGCCGAGGAACGCGCGGATCTCGACCCGGTCCTCGAGGTCGGCCAGCGCCTGGCGGATGTTGAGGGCGACGAGGCCAAAGAGTCCGAACGCGAACAGCGAGAACGCGATCGTCGTGACCGAGAGTGCGCTCAGCATCGGCGCCCGGCGAAACGCCAGGAGGGCTTCGCGTGTTGCGAGGCTCACGGCGCCTCCACGGCTGCATCAGCCGTGTCGAGCACGATCCTGCCGTGGTTGAGCTCGATCGTGCGGCAGTCCGAGCGGCGGACCAGCTCGAGGTTGTGGGTCGCCATCATGACGGCCGTTCCCGTGCCGTTGATCTCGCGCAGCAGCTGAAACACGCCCCGGGTCGCGCGTTCGTCGAGGTTCCCGGTGGGCTCATCGGCGAGCAGGACGACGGGGTCGTTCGCGAGCGCGCGGGCGATGGCCACGCGTTGCTGCTCGCCTCCGGACAGCTCCGGCGGCAGCGCATGCGCCTTCGATGCCAGACCGACCTGGGTGAGCAGGCGCGCCACCTTGGGGCGGATCACGCTCGCCGGGGTTCCCGTCACCTCGAGCGCGAAGCCGATGTTCGCCTCGACCGACCTGTCCTCGAGCAGGCGAAAGTCCTGGAACACCACGCCGAGCTTGCGACGCAGCCTGGCCACGTCGCGATGGCGGAGCGTGGCGGAGCTCACGTTCGCGATCTTCACTTCGCCGCTGGTGGGCAGTTCCTCGGCGAAGATCAGCTTGAGGATCGTGCTCTTGCCGGCGCCACTTGGGCCCGTGAGGAAGACGAACTCTCCCTTGCCGACGCCGAACGACACGTCATCGAGAGCGACGCCGGTACGCGGGTATTCCTTGCGGACGCGCGTGAACCGGATCATCACGATGGTCGGCGGATGCGTGCCACCCTACTTCAGGGCCTGCTCGATGTCGGCGATCAGGTCGTCCGCGTCCTCGAGCCCGATCGACATCCGGATGAACCCGTCGGGGACGCCGGCGCGCGCGCGTTCCTCGCTCGTCAGGCGGGCGTGCGACGTGTACCGCGGTTCCGACACCAGGGAGTCCACGCCGCCGAGGCTGGCCGCGTGCTGGAAGATCTTGAGCCGACGGAGGAACCGCTCGCTGGCCTTTCCGGCGCCGGTCAGTTCGATCGCCATCATCGCGCCGTATCCGTCGAGGATCGCGCGCGCGACCTCGTGGTCCGGATGGTCCACGAGTCCCGGATAGTGCACGCGGCGGATTTCCTTTCGCTTGGCGCACCAGGTGGCGATCTGCATCGCGTTGTCGTTCTGGCGGCGCACCCGGACATCCAGCGTCTTCAGTCCGCGTTCGAGGAGCCACGCCGCGAACGGGTCGGCCGCCTGGCCCCAGACGATCATCTTCTGGAGCACTTCCTGGATGTACGGCTCCGTCCCGGCCACGACGCCGCACATGGCGTCGTGGTGGCCGTTGAGGAACTTCGTTCCCGAGTGAATGACGACGTCCGCGCCGTGCTCGATGGGCCGCAGGTTGACCGGGCTCGCGAACGTGGAATCCACGACCAGGGCGAGCCCTTCCTCCTTGGTCAGGTACGAGATCGGCCGGAGATCCACGACGCGGCAGGTCGGGTTGATGGGCGACTCGACGAACACCGCGCGCGTCTCCTTGCGCATGCGCTTGCGCCAGACGCGCGGCTCGTGGGGGTCGACGAGTGTGACGTCCACTCCGTTTCGGGTGAACTCCTCGGTCAGCAGCCGGAGTGTGCCACCATAGATGTGCGAACTCGCGAGCAGGTGGTCGCCGGGGCGGAGCAGGGCCATCATCGCGCACGCTGTGGCACCCATGCCGCTCGAGAGGAGCAGCGCCGCCTCGGCGCCCTCGAGCAGCGCCAGCCGCTTCTGGACGCGTTCCAGGTTCGGCGTGTTGCCGTATCGCGTGTACAGCAGGCCCGCCTCGGTGCCGATCTCCTGCACGAAGTTCACCGACTGGACCAGCGGCGGCGCGACGGGGTCGCCGGCGTGGTGCGGACCGGCGCCGCCGTGGATGGCGATCGTTGCCTGCGATGCTTTCTTGCGGGGAGTGGCCACGGGACCGCTCAGGCGTGGGATGAGTTGATAATGGGGCGATCCGAGTCGACGCGCACGAGCCGGACGATCTCGCTCGGCGCGAGCCCGACGATGTCGCGGGCCACGATGCCGCCGCGCGGGACCGAGTCGTCCAGGCGCACGGCGGCCAGGTCGTGGCGGCGGGGACCGTACACCCACACCAGTTCGCCGTCGTGCACCATCCGGAGCCGCGCCTCGTCCGATGACAGGCGAATCTCGGGGCCGCGCTCGGCGTCGCCGGATCGCGTGGCGATGAACGCGACGACCTGCAATGGCGGATTGTACAGCTCCGCCATCACGACACCGCGCCGATCGGGGCGAAGGTGGGGCCGTCGCGGCGGAGCAGCCGCCGGTCGAGCAGCGCCTCGAGCACCAGCAGCAGTTCGGCCGACTCGCGATCGCTCTCCCGCGCGAGCTCGTCGACGTGCGAGGCGCCGCGTGCGTGGACCAGCTGCCAGACGACGCGCTCGTCCTCGCTCACCGCGCCGACGAGTCGTGCGGCGCCGTCGGCGAAATGCACCACGAGCGCCAGGCCGTGGTGCAGCAGCACGTCCTCGATGGCCTCGAGGTGGGCGTCGGTGATCCCGTGGAAGACCAGTGACGACGGACGCGCCCCGCGCCGCGCCAGGTCGAGGAGCAGCTTGGCCACCACCTCATCGGCGCACGAGTAGTCCATCATGCCGATGTGCGTGAAATCGAGCGTGACGACGTCGTCGGCGCCGACCGTCGCGATCTCCGCCTCGATGCAGCGGCGGACGGCCGCACCGGTCGAGCGCGTGACGAGGTCGGCGTAGGGGATGTTCGCCGACACGCGCAGCACGGAACCCACGTCGATGCGCGTCACGCTGCCGACTTCTCCGGGATGGTGATCTGGAGCTGCGCCCCGGCGAACGGCGGGAGGTTGTCGCGGCGCGGGACGTCGTCGTCCCACGCGGGCACGAGCGCGATTCGCGCCGTTCCGCTTCGCACGGACAGCTTGCCGTCCCATCGATGCACGTACCCCCTGATCCCCTTCAACCCCTGACCGCGACCCGCCTCGGCGTACCGGCTGACACCGTTGATGACGGCGGTCTCGAGCGCGAAGCCGTCGTCCCACCGGTCCGTGAGCGGACGGCGCGGGCTCGACTCGAGGGATCGGCGGAAGCCCACGCCGGCGTCACACACTGCGATGACTACTGCAAGACGACCGCCGAGCCGCTTTCGATACTGGTAGACCTGCACCATGACCCAGCCACCGCGCCCGGCGTGCTCGACGATGTTCTGGCACGCCTCGGAGAGCGCCATCGTGAATCCCATCGTGGCGCGCGATATGAGGTGCAGCCGGTTGGTGAGGATCTGGGTGGCCTTGTCCTTGATGCGCTCCACGACCGTGTGCACGTCGTCGCTCTTCACGACGGGTGTGAGCTCGAGCAGCACGTCGCTCTCGCGCGTGGTGCGAGGCCGCGGCACCGTGCCCTGCACGTCGTACAATTCCTCGGCGTGGCGGAAGAACCCCGCCCGTGCCCAGTACGTCACCTTGTCCTGGTCCTCCGGCGGCAGGAAGGTCGGCCGCTCGGACCGCGATTGCGCCAGCGTCAGCAGGGCCGTGAGGCCGTACGGCGACGCGAACGTGCAGTGACGGGCGTCGACGATCACCTTCGCATCCGCCGGTTGTGCCGCGAGCTGTTCGAGCACCTGCTCGAAGGAGAGATCATCCAGCGACGACGGCACGGTGATGACGGCGGTCACGAGGAACTCAGCTCTCCGCGAAGGTGATTGGCGAGACCGGTCGCTCCCCGATGCTCGACATTGCGCGCCGCGGCGATCATCGCCGCGTGTAACGCGTCTGTCAGTATATCATCACGAAGCAGGTGCGAGAAGAACGTCGCGCCCCACACGTCGCCGCATCCCGTCGGGTCGCCCCCTTGCGCATCGCGTGCGAGTGCTGCAGGAACCAGCGCCGTGCGCAGCGGGCCGCGGTGTGCGTCGACGGCGTGCGCGCGCCGCGACGCAAGGTCGCGCAGGCGCGTGAAGGTGGGCGCCGCGAAGTACACGGCGCCGCGTCGCCCGAGCGTCACGATCACCGCGCTCACGCCGGCACCAAGGGCGATGCCGGCGAGCGCCATCGGATCGCTCGCCATCATCGACATCTCGTCCTCGTTCACCTGCAGGAAGTCCACGCACCGGCACCACGCCTCGGCGTCGGCGAGCGGGCGCAAGGTGCGGAGTCCGTCGTCGCGAACGCCAAGCACGAGCGAATGCAGGTCACAGTAGATCGGGCCCCGGAAGTGCTGCCGCACGAGCTGCAACGTCGGCAGGTCGAGCTCCCACCCGCTGATGAGGTTGACGTACAGGGCGTCCAGGTCCTTCAAGAGCGGGGCGAGGCCAACCCAGCTCCACCCGGGCACGCCTCCGGTCAGCACCTCGCTGCGGCGCTCGGCGTCGCGGTACACCAGTTCGACGCGGTTGTTGGGGTGCGGCACGGCGATGGGCGCGGCGTCCGGCGCGGCGCGGCGGAGTGTGCGAAGGAAGTCCCGGGCGCGCGGCGCAAGATCCTCGCCCACCTTCACCAGCGGCACGAACTCCCAGTCGTCGGGGAGGGCCGCGTCAAACCCCGACAGCGCGTATGTGATGCCGCCCCACTCTTCGACCGGCGCACGCCGGATGTCGCGCCCGTGAATCACGTCCCATACGAACGTGCCGATCACCCCGACCCGCCGGCGCGTCACGCCGACCGCCTCGTGGGGGGGCCGTGGCGGACTGGCGGTACGGTCACGCGGTGACGTCGCGCTCCGCGAGGAACGTTGCGACGGCGCCGGCAACCCCGGCACGGTTGCCAAGCGAGCCCGGCACGATGCGGGCAGCCTCCACCGCAGGCCGAAATGCCCGCTTGCGGACCTCGGCGCGGAGGGGGGCCAGGAGTTGCTCGCCGGCTTCGGTCACGCCACCGGCGAGCACCACGACGTCGGGATTGACGATGTTGAGCAGGTTGGCCACGCCGGCTCCCAGATAGCGCGCCGTATCGCGAACGACCTCGCGTGCGATCTCGTCGCCGGCGCGGGCGGCATCGTACACGTGCTGCGCCGTGAGCGCCGCGCGGTCCGGCGAGAGCGTGCGCAGCAGCGACGGCGTGTCGCTGTCGAGCGCCTCGCGCGCCCGCTCGGCGATCGCCGGTCCCGACGCGTATGCCTCGAGGCAGCCATAGTTGCCGCACTTGCAGCGGCGCCCGCCGGTTTCGATCGTGGTGTGTCCGATCTCGCCGGCCACGTCGTTCGACCCGTGGTGCAGGCGGCCGTCGATGATGAGCCCGCCGCCGATCCCGGTGCCGATGGTGATCCCCACGACGTTGCGCGCGCCGCGCGCCGCGCCAATCCACCATTCGCCGACCGTCGCGCAGGTGGCGTCGTTGTCCAGCGTGACCGGCAGGCCGACGCGCTCGGCAATCCGGTCGCGCAGCGGATAGTCGTGCCATCCGAGGTTCGGCGCGACGACGACGATCCCGTCCGCGCGCCGCAGGGGCCCCGGGGCGCCGACTCCCACGCCGAGAAACTCGTCGCGCGAAGCGCCGGTCTGTTTCATCGTCGCGCCGATCGTGGCTTCCACCTGCGCCGCAATGCGCGCCACTACGTCATCCGCCCCTTGGTGGGGCAGCGTCGCCTGTGATGCGAAGGCACAGGTCTGCGCGCCGTCGGTGCTCAGCGCGCCAACCGCGAACTTGGTGCCTCCAAGGTCAACGCCGACGACGTAGGGCATGAGCAAACCTAGCGTGGGGAGCGCGAATGATGCGCGGCCGCGTCGACGATCTCGCGGTGCGAGGAACTCAGCTGCGGACGAGCGCCTGCACCGCCTCGAGCACGCCCTTGGCGTCGAGGTCGCGCATGCATTTCCAGTGCCCGAGTGGACATTGCGCCGGTCCGTGGGAGTCGCACGGGCGGCAGGGGAGTCCCTCGACCCCCTGAATCGTGCGGCGCGGCGCCAACGGGCCGAATCCGAACGCCGGAACCGTCGGCCCGAACAGCGCCACCGTCGGCGTGCCCGTCGCGCTGGCGAGGTGGAGCGGCGCGGAGTCATTGGTCACCAGCGCGGCGCACCGTTCGAGCAGCGCCGCCGAGGCCAGCAGCGAGAGCCGGCCGGTCGCGTCGATCGTCCGCTCGCGCCCGGCAGCTGCGGAAATGGCGGCGGCGAGCGGTGTGTCGTCCGCCGAGCCGACCACAACCAGTCGATGCAGCGGAGCCAGTCGAGCGGCAAGGGCAGGAAAGTGTGGCCAGCGTTTCGTGCCCCACACACTGCCCGGTGCGAGCGCGACCAGCGTGGCGCCGTCGCGCGGCACGTCGCGGAGCAGCGCGGCTGCCGCGTCGCGGTCTGCGCTGCCCGGATGAAGCTTCGGGCGGATGACATCTTCGGCTGGTGTCGCGGCGGCGTGACCTGCGGCGAGGCGCCACAGATGCTCGGCGTGATGCCGGCCGCTCGGGCGCGGCACCCGCGCCGTGTACAGCAGGCGGCCGGCGCTCGTCGCGAACCCCACGCGCATCGGAATCCGCGCCACCAGGGCGAGCGCCGCGCTGCGCCACGAACCCTGCGCGAGGTATGCCGCCTCATAACCCGCGCCACGCAGGCGCCCTGCGAGGCGCAGAAAACCGCCGGCGCCGCGCTCCGCACCCCGCTTGTCGTACGTAATGACTGAGCGCACGCCCGGATTGTTCGCGAGGACGGGCGCGGCGGCCGGCGTGGTGACCACGTCCACGGGACCGCGCGCCGCGAGTTCGGCGATCAGCGGCGTCGTGAGGATGACGTCGCCGAGGAACGAGGTCTGGATGACCACCGAAGGCGACACGGACGCTCGTGGCTGGCGGTTGGAGAGGCGCTACTCGACCTGCAGCACCGCCAGGAACGCTTCCTGCGGAATCTCGACGCTCCCGACCTGCTTCATCCGCTTCTTTCCTTCCTTCTGCTTTTCCAGCAGCTTGCGCTTGCGCGTGATGTCGCCGCCGTAGCATTTCGCCAGCACGTCCTTCCGGAGCGGCTTTACGGTGGTGCGCGCAATGACCTTCACGCCGATCGCCGCCTGGATCGCGACCGCGAAAAGCTGGCGCGGGATCAGGTCCTTGAGCTTGTCCGCGATCTTGCGGCCCCACTCGTACGCCTTGTCGGCGTGGATGATCACGCTGAACGCGTCAATCGCCTCGCCATTGATCAGCATGTCGAGCCGCACGAGGTCGCTGCGGCGGTCCCCGATGATTTCGTAATCGAGCGACGCGTACCCGCGCGACACGGATTTCAGGCGGTCGAAGAAATCCAGGATGATTTCGCCGAGCGGAAACTCCCAGTCGAACTCGACGCGCGACGTGTCGATGTACTGCATACCCTTGTACTCGCCGCGGCGCTCCGTCCCGAGGGTCATGATCGGGCCGATGTACTCGGCCGGCGCCATGATCCGGGCCTTCACATACGGCTCCTCCACGTAGTCGATCACCGACTGCGGTGGCATCAGCGCCGGATTCTCGACCAGCACCAGTTCACCGTCCGTCTTGTGCACCCGGTATTCCACCGTCGGCA
>CAZLAU010000048.1:0-708 GCA_964557615.1 uncultured Gemmatimonas sp. | reverse complement strand
TGACCAGCGACAGGTCGAACTCCCGCTCGAGCCGCTCGCGGACGATCTCCATGTGCAGGAGGCCGAGGAAGCCACACCGGAAGCCGAAGCCGAGGGCGGTCGACGTTTCGGGCTCGTAGTTGAGCGACGCGTCATTGAGCTGGAGCTTCTCCAGAGCGTCGCGCAGGTCTTCGTACTGCTGCGTGTCGGTTGGATAGAGGCCGGCGAACACGAACGACTTCACCGCCTGGTAGCCCGGGAGCGCATCGGCGGCGTGATGCTCCGCATCGAACACCGTGTCGCCGGCCCGGGTCTCCCGGACCGACTTGACGCTCGCCACGACGTAGCCGACCTCACCAGCGCCCAGCGACTCGGTCTCCACCTGGCGGAGCTGGTTGTAGCCGACCTCGTCCACCTCGTACACGCTCTCGCTCGCGCCGAAGGTGATCTTCATGCCCTTGCGGATCGTGCCGTCCACGACGCGAATGCTCGGGATCGCACCGCGATACTTGTCGTAGTACGAGTCGTAGATCAGCGCGCGCAGCGGGGCCGACGGGTCGCCGCGCGGCGGCGGAACCTTCTTCACCACTTCCTCGAGCAGTTCCGGAATGCCAAGTCCTTCCTTGGCGCTCACGAGGAGGATGTCCTCCGGCTTGCAGCCCAGGAGCCCAACGACTTCGTCGCGGCGCTTATCGGGCTCGGCGCCGGGCAGGTCGATCTTGTTCAGTA
>CAZLAU010000047.1:11456-18462 GCA_964557615.1 uncultured Gemmatimonas sp. | reverse complement strand
CCATCATCACGGCAACGCCGGACGTGTTGTCACTCGCGTTCGGGCTGGCGTGCCACGTGTCGAAGTGCGCACCAAGCATCACCACTTCGTCGCGCAGGTCGCTGCCGGCAATCTCGCCAACGAGGTTGGCCGCCTTCACGACCGTGTCACCCATCCGGTTGCGAACCTCGACGTCCACCTTCACCGGAATGCCGCGCTGCAGGATGCGATGCATCCTGTTGTAGTGCTCCGGCGTGATCGCGATCATCGGCGGCGACGCCAGGTTCCCCGCGCGCGACCACAGGTCAATCTTGGAGTCCGGCCGCGAGAAGCCGCGCACGGCACCGAGCCAACCACTCTCGCTCTGGAGCACCGCGGCCACGCCCTCGGCCTTGTAGAACGCCGCCTTGTCGATCGCCGTCAGCACATTCGGATTCGGCACCGCGCGCGCCGGCGTCGGCCGCGCCGGCGCGATCACCGTCTGCTCCAGGCGCTCGAGGTCGGCCTGCGTGTAGCGGGGCACGCCATTGGTCATCGCCACGAGGTCGAGCGCCACGGGAGGCGTCACGAGCACGGCCTTTCCCTTCAGCGTACCACGGAATTTCGCGAGGTCGTCGCGAGACACGAGATCAACGATCACTGCATCGACCACCTGCCGGCCGTTCGTGCCGGCCGTGTGCGCGATCGGGTACCCCACCATCGGCGAATAGTCTGGCTCGACCATGTGCAGCGAGACGTACTCGTTGTCCCACGTCACGCCGTAGTCCATGAACGGCTCGGCGGCCACGTTCACGAGCCCGATCCGCGTCATCTCGGCCTTCGCCCACTCCTGGGCCCGCTGCATGTCGCGCGAGTTGGTGAGGCGCGCCCCAAGGACGTCGGCGATGTATCCCTCGAAGTCCATCACGCGCGACCGCTGCAGCCCTTCCTCGCGGATCTTCGCGACCATCGCCCAGTCCACCTCGGGGTTCCCGGCGGGCGCCGCGGCGGCGAGCGAAAGGAACGCGGCAGCGGCCACCATCTGGAATCGGCTCGGCATCGTCGGTTACCCCCCGATCAGGTCGTGTTCAAACTCGGCGGCGAGCGCCGTGGTCACGGCGCCGATGTCGCTGGTCTCCTTGTAGAGCGCGAGCTGGCGATCGGCGCTCGTGGGCCCGCCGTCCGCAAGGCGCCGGAGGTCGGGCAGGTACGACTCGCCGCCGGCAAAGTGCCCCGCGCCCTCGAGGTCGTCGAGCGTCACGCGGAGCCAGTCACGGATCGGCATCGTGTCGCCTGCCGAGTCGAGCACAAAGTCGGCGTTCATTCCGTGGCGCGACGCACGCCACTTGTTCTCGCGAATGCGCCACCCCGGCGGGTACAGGCGTCCCGTGCCGGCCGCGACGCGCACTGCCGCCCGCCGCGCAAGCGCCTGGGCGAGCGCCACCACCACGCAGGTCTCGCGGATCGTCGCGAGTCCGTCGCACACACGGATCTCCAGCGTGCCGTAGCGCGGGCTCGGGCGGATGTCCCACCAGAGATCCTTGAGCGACGTGATCGCCCGCGCGCGCAGCAGCGCGTTCACGACGTCGCCGAATTCCGCCCAGTCGGACACGAGCGCCGGCATCGCCGCGGTCGGCATCGCCTCGAACACCGTGATCCGCGACGACGACAGTCCTGTCGCCTCACCCTGCCAGAACGGCGAGCTCGTGGACACCGCGAGCAACAGCGACAGGTCGTGCAGCAGTTCGTTCTGCACCGCGATGCACGTCTCCGCGTCCGGCATGCCGATGTGGACGTGCAGCCCGAAGATCAGCAGCCGACGGGCAATCCACTGGTTGCGGGCAATGAGGCCGTGATAGCGCTCGGCCGGGAAGAGCTGCCGCTCCTGGTACCGCGCGACCGGATGCGTTCCCGTCGAGATGAACCGCAGGCCGTGCGCCCGGGCCAGCTCGAGCAGCGGACGCGCCGTTCCGCGAAGGTCGCGCTCCGCCTCCTCGGCGGTCCGGCAGACGCCCGTGTTGATCTCCAGCATCGACTGGAAGATCTCCGGCTGCACCTTTGGCGGACCCTTCCACTCGCCGAGCAGCTGCTCCGCCTTGGGTTTCAGTTCGTTGGTGGCCCGATCCACGATCTGGAGTTCGACTTCCACTCCGAGCGTGAAGGGATCCGATTTGGCGAATTCGATCATGGGAGCGTGTTGCGAGGGTCGCGACGCGCTTCGTGCGCAACCGCAGGATTTCAATCATAGCCCAATTCGCAACGCGTGACACGCCGCCGCCGCGCGCCTCGTTTCACGCCCGCGGTGCACCGTTCGCGCCGGCGCCGGCGGTGGCGTAGCATTGACCTCGATGCCCTGCCTGATCGGACTCCCGTACGACGCCAGTTCGTCGTTCCTTCGCGGCCCGGCCGCCGCGCCAGCGGCCATTCGTGGCGCGCTGCACTCGCCCGCCGGAAACTCGTGGACCGAGTCGCTGACCGACATCGGCGGCGGCCGGCTGCGCGACGTCGGCGATCTGGACCTCCCACCCAACGGCGACGCACGGGACGTGATCGAGGCTGGTGTCGGTCGGGTGCTCGCGGACGGAAGGCGTCCGATTGCGCTGGGCGGCGACCACTCCGTGACGTGGCCGATCCTCAGGGCAGTCAACGTCGTCCACCCGCGACCGACGATCCTTCATATAGATGCGCATCCCGACCTGTACGACGAGTTCGAGGGAGACCGGTACTCCCACGCCTGTCCGTTCGCCCGCATCCACGACGAGCGCCTCGCGTCGCGGCACGTCCAGGTCGGCATCCGCACGATGAACGCGCACCAGCAGGCCCAGGCGGCGCGGTTCGGCGTGGAAGTGATCGACATGCGCGCGTGGTCGGCCGGCGCCCGGCCGTCGGTGACCGGGCCGGTGTACCTCTCGATTGACCTCGACGGCCTCGACCCGGCGTTTGCCCCCGGTGTGTCGCATCGCGAGCCCGGCGGGCTGACCACGCGCGACGTGATCACGCTGATCCAGACGTGCGGCGGCACACTGGTCGGCGCGGACGTGGTGGAACTGAACCCGGCGCAGGACCCGACGGGCGTCACGGCCATCGTCGCAGCGAAACTGGTGAAGGAAATCGCGGGCCGAATGCTCGCCGGCGTCGCGCCGGCCAGCCCCACGGTGTAGCATCCGACGCAACGGAGGCACGCGTGATCAGTCCCGAGTCCGAAGCGGCACCTGCCCACTGGCCCGCGTGGAGGCGTGGCCTCCACCAAGTGATCTTTGGTCACGGGACCTACGCCGGCAAGACGTTCGACGTCGCGCTGATCGTCACGATCATCCTCAGCGTCATCGCCGTGATGCTCGACTCGATCGCCAGCGTGCGCGCGGCCGCGGGCGGCGCGCTGTACGCGGCGGAATGGGTGTTCACGGTGCTGTTCACGATCGAATACGCGATGCGGCTGACGTGTGCGCCGCGCCCCGGCGCCTACGCGACGAGTTTCTTCGGCATCGTGGACCTGGCGTCCATCCTGCCCACCTACCTCAGCCTGATCCTGCCGGGATCACAGTACCTCCAGGTGATCCGCGTGCTGCGCGTGCTGCGCGTGTTCCGCGTGCTCAAGCTGGCCGAATACGTCAGCGAAGCCGACCTGCTGATCGAGGCCCTGAGTCGCAGCCGGCGCAAGCTGGCAATCTTCATCGGCACGGTGCTCGTGCTCGCCGTGATCCTCGGCTGCGCGATGTACATCGTCGAGGGCTCGACGAACGGGTTCACGAGCATCCCGCAGTCCATCTACTGGACGATCGTCACGATCACCACGGTGGGATACGGTGACATCGCCCCGGAAACGCCGCTGGGCCAGACGTTCGCATCCGTGATCATGCTGCTCGGCTACGCGATCGTCGCCGTGCCGACCGGCATCGTGACCGTCGAGATGACACGCGGCCGCAGCGCGCCGCTCCGCATCTGCAGCGGGTGCGGGTCGGTCGCGCACGACGGAGACGCTTCGTTCTGCAAGCTGTGCGGGGTGCGCCTTTAGGTCGTCGATCCGGGCGCCGGCGTTGCCCTGCGGGCGGACGGCGGCGAGTTTGAGCGTACGATGAGCGAACGCCGGTACTCCGAGCGCGAAGTCGCCGAGATCTTCGAGCGCGCCGCCGAGGCTCAGCACGGCGCGCCGCGCCAGGTGGTGCAGCGCGACGGCATGACGCTGGCCGCGCTTCAGGAGATCGGGGAGCAGGTCGGGATTCCGCCAGAGATCGTCGCCCGCGCCGCGCGATCCGTGGACCGACCGGGCGCGCCGCCACCGCCGCCGCGATTCCTCGGCCTCCCCCTTGGCGTGGGCCGGACCATCGAGCTGGGGCGCAAGCTCACCGACGACGAGTGGGACCACCTTGTCGTCGACGTCCGAGAGGCGTTCGACGCGCGCGGCACGCTGCGCGCCGACGGCGCGTTTCGCGAGTGGACGAACGGCAACCTGCATATCATGCTCGAGCCGTCGGAGACCGGGCATCGCCTGCGCATGCGCACCGTGAACGGCGCCGCGCGATTCTGGATGAATTTCGGACTCGCGGTCGCGGGGGTGGGGATCGCCGTGCTCTTCATCGGCGCGCTCGGCACCGGCGCCGAAGGGCCGCCGTGGCCCGTGGTCTCGCTGGTCGGCCTCCTGGGCGGGGGCATGTTCGGCGTGGGCGCGTTCCGGCTGCCCGGATGGGCGCGACGCCGCACGCGACAGATGGACGCGCTGGCGGCGCGCGCGCAGGAGCTGGCAGAGCGCACGCCGAGCGAGGACGACTCGTGAACGGCGCGCGAGGACGCCGGGCCCGCCACGCGCCAGCCCACCGAAGCGCGTGGATGCCGTGGCCGCGCCCCCTCGTCGCCGCGCTCGCGTTCGCCACTGCGGGCTTCGCCGGCGCGTGCACGACACCCGAGCAGCAGCCGGCGATCCGCCCGACGCCGGTCCCGCAGCCGAATCCCCACGCCGCCGACTCGATCGGCTCCGTACGCGAGATCTATGATGGCGTGCTTTCGCCCGAACTCGCGGTCAACACGTTCCGGAACATCGACCGGCTGTTCCCGACGCGCGTCGTGATGCGCTCCTCGAACCCGATGCCGCTGCCAGCGGCCGCGCGGCCGCTCACCGCGGTCACCACGGCGTATCGCGGCCGCACGTACACGCTCGACCGGGTGCTCGACGTCAATCGCATCGCCGCAATCCTCGTGCTCAAGGATGGCCAGATCGCGCTCGAGCGTTACCGATTCGGCAACACCGAACGCACGCGGTGGATGTCCATGTCCATCGCGAAGTCGATCACGTCAACACTCATCGGCGCCGCCGTAAAGCAGGGCCGCATCGCGTCCCTCGCCGATCCGGTGACGAAGTACGTGCCCGCCCTCACCGGCAGTGCGTACGACGGCGCGTCCGTGCGCGACGTGCTGATGATGGCGTCGGGCGCGCGCTGGACCGAGACCTACACCAACCCCGCGTCCGACCGTCGCCGGCTGCTCGAGGCCCAGATCTCGCAGCGGCCGGGCGCTGCGATCGACGTGATGAAGGGCCTGCCCCGCGCCGCTGCGCCCGGCGCGCGCAACACCTACAGCACGGGCGAAACGCAGGTGGCCGCGGAGATCCTCCGCAACGCTGCGGGAACGTCGCTCGCCCAGTACCTCGAGGAACGCATCTGGAGCCGCGTCGGCATGGAGGCCGATGCCAACTGGTGGCTGGACTCGCCGGACGGCGTGGAGATCGGCGGCAGCGGCTTCAGCGCGACGCTGCGGGATTACGGCCGGTTCGGCGTCTTCGTGATGAACGGCGGCGTGATCGGTACGGACTCGATCCTGCCATCGGGCTGGCTCGAGGAAGCGACGCGCCCCACGGTGCTCGCCGGGGGCAAGGCGCTCGACTACGGCTACCTGTGGTGGACGGGCACGTCGGCAGCCGACCGCCGCGATCACGCGTTCGCAGCGGAAGGCATTCACGGCCAGTTCCTGTACGTCAATCCCGCCGCACGGGTGGTCATCGTCGTCTGGAGTGCACGACCCCGACCGACCGGAGGCGCCGTCGTGGACGAATGGGCGCTCTTTCGCGCGATCACCAACGCCGTGCGATGACCGGTGGGCCCGCGGACGACGGCGCCGACGAACTCGTCCCGCACGGCGAGCAGGCGCAATGGGTGCGGGTCGCCGTGCGCTCGACGGCGTTCGAGGCCGAGCAGCTCAAGCTCATGCTCGAAGAAGCCGGCATCCCGGTGCTCGTCCGTGGCCTCCAGCCCGGCATCTTCGGACCCGGTTTCCAGGGCGTGATGCCCGGCGGACTGGACGTTTGCATTCCGTCACCCGAACTGGAGCGCGCACGCGAGCTGTTCGGCGACCTGGACTGAACGCGCAACAGAAACAGGTGCTGCCCGGGTAATACACGGCATCGGGCTCGCTCGCCTTCCCCTTGGAGGAATCGTCCTGTGACTCGTGCCACACTCACCCTCGCATTGGCGGCAGCGCTCGCGACGGTCGCCAGGCCTGCAGAGGCGCAGCAACCGGTTCCGCTCGATTCGGCCGACCTGCGTCATTCGGTGGAGCAGCTCCGCTCGTCCATCGGCAAGTGGAACGTCACCACGGAGTTCCTGAGGGACGACGGCACGGTCGCGACGTCGGCCGAAGGCACGTACGAGTTCGCGTGGGTGATTCCGGATCGCGTGGTGTCCGGCCGCAGCGAGATCCCGTCGCGCAGCCAGGTATCGGCAATCCTGTTCTACGTGAACCCCGCGAGGCGCCAGATCGAGATGTCGTCTGTCGGCGCGGACGGCATGCTCTGGATCATGACCGGCCCGCTCGGCGGCGAAGTACGCACGACGCAGGAATATCGAACCGCTACGGGAACCGGCCGGCTGCGCTTCACGCGCTACAACGTGAAGACCGACACGTTCGAGTCGCGCATGGAGTACACGGAGGATGGCGGAGCGACGTGGAAGCCGGGCAATCACCAGCTCTTCCGTCGCGCGGGGTGACCCGCGCGGCGTGAGAACACGGCGCCAACGCTGCGTTCGGGCGGGCAGTAATATCAGGAACACTCACGCCG
>CAZLAU010000047.1:0-11356 GCA_964557615.1 uncultured Gemmatimonas sp. | reverse complement strand
ACACGGCGCCAACGCTGCGTTCGGGCGGGCAGTAATATCAGGAACACTCACGCCGCCGACCGGCCACCCCGCCACGACATCCGATGAACTCCATTCGCCTTGCCATCGCCGCCGCACTCATCGGCGCTGCGCCGCTTCGCGCCCAGGACGCCGCGCCACCACGATTGCTGTCCACGCCGGCCGACCAGGGCACGTGCACGGTCTCGCGATTCGTCGGCGCCGCGCCCCAGCGCGACTCGGGCGTCACCCGCGTGTACGTCGTCAGCGAACGCGGCAAGCCGGTACGCCAGCTGACCGCGACCGAGGATTCGCGCGGCCGTCTCACCAGGCTCGTGGATGTCTCGATCGCCGGCCTCGAGAACGTTGACGTACGCCTCGCCACCGGGCGACCGCGCGCATCGTGGCACACGACCGGCGACGTCGGGATGGCCGATTCCGCCGCGGCCGTCGCCGCCGAGCGGGTGGGGGCGTTCGTGAAGCGACGCTGCCCCGGACCGTAGCCGGGCCGCAGGTTGCTCGTGGCCGCTGCGCCCCGCTGCGACCGGCCTGATGGATGAATCCGACGGGATTGCGCACCGACCCCGAATGTCGCAACGTGTGATTTGGATGCGCCTGACGCACCCGACCCGCGGAGCCGTTTCTCGGTAGCCGACACACCGAACCCCGGAGGGATCATCCAATGATCAGCGAGCCATCAGATCTGCACGTGACCGAGCGAGTCCGGAGGGCCATGGAACTCGCCAACGATGAGGCGGTGCGCCGGCACCACGAGTATGTCGGGACCGCGCACCTGCTGATGGGTCTGGTGGATTCGGGCGAAGGCGTTGCGGCGGAGGTCCTCACGAAATTCGGGGTCCCGCCGATCGAGCTGCGCAAGCGGCTCGACGTGGTCATCCAGCAGGGGAAGTTCCCGGAGGGCGTCGCCCCGGAACGGGCGATGACCGACAAGTGCCGGCTCTCGTTCGCGTACGCCGAACAGGAAGCGCGCACCCTCGGTCACTCCTACATCGGGACCGAACACGTGCTCCTCGGCATCCTGAATGAGCCGGCCAGCGTCGCCAGCCAGGTGCTGATCGAGGCCGGAATCACAGAACAGGTCGCGCGTCAGGAGTGCCTCCGACTGCTGGGCACGCCAGTCCAGACCGCGGAAGCCGAACCGGCATAGACGCCGAACCGGCCGACGCGAAGGCGCCGGCCGGTTCGTGGTGCGCCGCCCGCGAGGGCGGGCCTAGTATTGGAAGCGGTACGTCAGGCCTGCCTTGGCGCCGGTGCCGCGGTACATCTTCTCGCCCGCCAGTGCGTCGAAAAACTGGATGTAGCTGTAGTGCGCGCCGAGCGCGAGCCCGAACGCGGTGCTGAACCGCCACTCGACGCCGGCCGCGGCGCTTCCGCCGACGCCCACGATCAGGCCGTTCGCGCCGCCACCACCCAGCACGCCGCCGCCGCCCGACTGGCTTTGAAAGCCAAGCGTGAACCCGACGCCACCGGAGACGAAGGGCTCGAACGTGTCGTCCGGCGTCGTGAAGGGGTACAGCTTGATCGCCGTGAACTGGGGAATCAGGATCACGGACGTCTTGCCGCCCGCCGATCCGCCGATCCCGCCGGACGCCGGCGTTTCAATGGTGCGCCGCCACACGCCCGCGGTCGTCTCCAGCGCGAGATGCTTGTCGATTCCCTTCCGGAAATACCCCTCCGCGAGTGGTGAGTCCGACGTCTTGGCGCCGCCGGTCGCAGGGTCGTCCACGAGCGACCAGGTGCCGATCATCACACCCGCGCCGCGGCGTGCGAGCTTGGCCTGCTGCTCGACGGCCGATTGCGCGCTGGAAGCATCCTGCCCTGCGAGCGAGCCCATCGGTGCAAGCGCAAGCGCCGCAACGGCGATGAGCAGTGTCCCGCGAATGCGAAAGTGCATTGTGCCCTCCTCTTCAAGGTCACAGGCAATTTGCCCAGCGGGAAACGTGCCGGGCGGTGACGCGGCGCACGATCGCGCCGTGTTCCGCACCGCACCTGCCGTGTGGGCCCGCCCTGACGCGGGCGCAGGGCGTCCGCGCGCGCTCACCTGCCGCAGCGGAGCGCGGCCTGCTCAGGGCACGTACGCGATGCAGTCGATCTCGACGCGCAACCCCTCACCCGGAAGCCCCGCCGCCTGGATCGTCGTCCTCGCCGGCCGGTGGTCGCCGAACATTCGCGAATACACCGCGTTCATCTGGGCGAACTCCTTCATGTCGATCAGGAATACGCCGCATCGCAGCACGTACTTGAGGTCTGAGCCCGCGGCCTGCAGAATCGCCTGCACGTTCTTGAGGCACTGCTCCGTCTGGGCCCCGGGGTCCGCGCTGACGATCTGCCCGGTGGACGGATCCGTCGCGCCCTGACCCGACACGAACACCAGGCGCTCGAAGCCCATGCCCGGCGAGTACGGCCCGACTGGCTTCGGCAGGTTTGCGGCATGCACGGGACGATGGGTCATTGTCAGTGGGTGTTTGAGGTGGACCGGCAGTATCGCGAGTCGCCTCCGCGAACCGCAAGCAGTATGATTGGAGCGTTGCCTGCCGCGCACCTGTGCCGTGGAGCGTGCATGAGAGCCGCGATTGTCCTGCTGGCGTTCGTCACCGCTGCCTGTTCGCGCGACGCCCGCGACCCGGTCACGGTCCTGACGCCTCCCCCATCCGCCGCGGCAGTCACACCGGCATACGACCACGATGAGGTGCGAGACACTGAATCACGAATCGTCGTCGATTTCGAGTTGTTCGCACCCGGCGGCATCGACCGCCAGTTCGACTGGCAGAGCCTTGGCGGAGCGGGCGCGCCACCTCCGGTCAGCACGGCCCGCTGCGCGGTGTACGACCACGAGATCACGGTCAACCCCGACAAGCCACGGGACCAGGCGTTCGGCGAGCGAAGCCTGCGGATCTCCAATGCCGTGACCTCCGGATGCTACGGCGACCAGACGTTTTCAGCGCGAGTGCGCGATCCCGCCGGTCAGGCGGGCGCCACCGCACGGTCTGCAAACGGACTGGTCGATTACTCGCTGCCGGGCGGCGTGCTCCGCAACCACTTCGAGGCCGAGTGGACCTTCGCCTCCGCCACGCCGAACGTGCAGCAGCCCGGGCTCGAGATGGTGGTCAGTCCCGCACGGGGCGACAGCCACCGAATGAGCTGGGTGCAGATGGCCGATCTTCCGGACGGCATCGCGGTGACGTTCGGCGAGCGTTCCGATCCAGCCGACCCGGGCGCGATTCGCCAAGCGGTCATTGCCGCAGGGCTCGATCGCCGGCACGCGCACACGATCAGGCTCGTCCTGGACTTCCTCGACGGACCGGGCGACGATGTGGTGCGAGTGTACGTCGACGCCAAGCGGCGCCACGTCGGCGCCAGTTGGGAGACCTACTACCGGCTCGAACCGGGTGGCGCCGCGCAGTTCGGCGGCAACCCACCGGCCGTCAACCGGTTGATGTTTCGCACGGGGAGCGATGCACACCGCGGCCTGCCCGGTACGCCCGCACCAGCCACGCTCGGCTTCGGGTTCGTGATCGACGACGTGCGCATCGCGACGTTCAGCGTGCCCCGGTCCGCCGGCGACTGCAAGGATGGCGGATGGCGGCAGCTGCGCTCCGGCGACGGCCGGCCGTTCGCCAATCAGGGCGACTGCGTGAGTGAGGAACGGCGGCACGCAGGCGACCGGTAGTCCCCGGCGCGGCGGCGGCGCGCGAACCGCCGCACCTCAGCGCTTCTTCGCCAGGATCGTCCCGCGGCACGTCGCCGCACCGCAGTTGCACGGAAACCGGCGCTTCGCTGCCGTCGTGTGCCGCTCGTCGAGCACGTACGCGTAGTCGTACGCGAGCTCCTCGCCCGGCGCGATCTCGCGGATCGTCTCGATCCAGATGCGCCCGTCGTCAACCACCGCGTCGCAATTCGGGTCGCAGGAATGGTTGATCCACCGCGCATCGTTGCCGTTCACCGCGGCGTCGATCACGACATCGTCGTCGATCGCAAAGAGATACGTGTGGTGCCGCTCGCCCGTGACGTCGGGGTAGCGCGCATCGGATTCCGCTGGGGTGAGCCGCTCACCCGCATACTCGATCAGGCGCACGCCAGCCGCGATGCGACGCGTGGCGAACGCGCCGCGGCCCTGCATCGGCGAGTCGCGGACCTCGAACGGTACGCCCGACCGCCGTGCGATTATGGACGGACGGTGACGGTGACCGGCGCCGACACGAGTTCGGGACGAATCACCTTGTGTTCGTGGTCGCCAAGGACGACCCGCAGGGTGTGCCGCCCCGGCGGCAGCGTGAGTTTCGTCTCGATCACGCCCGACCCGAAGTGCCGGTTGAGTGAATCCGACGGAATCACCACACCCGGCGCCGGCGCCTCCACGTTGATCAGCACGTGAAAATGCCCGGTGCCATTGATGTTGACGCCCGCCGGCGCCACACCGTAGTTGCGCAGCCCGAACACGACGTCGAATGTCGGGGCAACCGTGGCGCCGTTCGCGGGAGTGCGCAGGAAGATCTCGGGCGCAGGTGGCGCCGGCGCCGCTTGCGCCTGGGCGACGGACGGCAGGCCGAAGAGTGGCGAGACGAACGCGGCAAGAACGAGACGGCGGGAGTGACGGGTCACGGGAGCTCCTGGCAGCATGGCATCGGCGCACTTCGCGATGACAATATGCCACTTACTCCGTGCGAAGCGCGACCAGCGGATCGATCCGCGTGGCGCGCCGGGCCGGCAACAGGCACGCCACCAGCGCCACGACGCCGAGCACCACCACCACCCCGCCGAAGATCACCGGGTCACGCGGCTGGACCTCGAACAGGATCACCTGCATGAGCTGCGCAACGCCCGCCGCGAGGCCGAGTCCGAGCACCACGCCGATCACCACCTGAGCGACGCCCTGCCGGAAGATCATCCGCACGACGTCGCCCGATCGCGCGCCAAGCGCCATCCGGATCCCGACCTCACGGACCCGCCTCCGCACGGAGAACGACATCACGGCGTACAGGCCGACCGACGCGAGGAACAGGGCGATCACGCCGAAGATCATGAAGAGCGTCCCGAACACGCGAATGAACCACGTGGGCCGCGCCAGCGCCTCCTCCATCGAGTAGATCCAGTACATCGGGATGTCGGGATTCAGCGACGCAATCGCCGATCGCACCTGCGCGGTGATCGCGAGCGGCGGACCCGTCGTCGCCACCGCAAGGCTCACGAACGCGGAATACCGCTGCGCCAGCGGCACGTAGAACTCGGCGCGCCGCGGCTCGTCCTGCTGGCCACTGAAGACCGTTGGAACGACACCGACCACCGTCATCCACGGCGCCCGGCTCGTGAACCCGCCCTGCCGAATCCGTCGCCCGAGTGCGTCCTTGCCGCCCAGGAAGCGATCCACGAACGCCTGGTTCACCACCACGACCGGCTCGCTGTCCAGACGGTCACCCTCGGTGAACGCACGGCCGGAAAGCACCGGGATGTTGAATGTCTCAAAGAACCCGGCGGCCACCGACAGGTTGCCGGCGCTCCGCAGGTCGTCCTCGGTCGCGTACGACGTCCCCTCCACCATGAACACGTCGTCGCCACTGCCCACGCCCGGCAGCCCGTTGGTGATGGTGGCGTTCTGGGCGCCGGGCAGCACCGCGAGGCGCTGCCGCAGCTGGTCGAAGAACTGCCGCTGCTGCGTCGTGTCGGTATAGCCGGCGGGGAACCCGATGCGCGCGGTGAATATGTTCTCGGTCCGGAACCCCGGATCCATCGTGTTCAGCCGCGTCACGCTCTTGATCATCAGGCCCGAGGCCACGAGCAAGCCGCAGGAGAGCGCGATCTCGAACACGACGAGCGCCCGGCTCATCTTCCCGATGCGAAGACTCGACGAGCCGCGGTTCTCGTCCTTGAGCACCTCGTTGATGTCCGCGCGCGCCGACTGGATCGCCGGAATCAACCCCGAGAACAGCGTGGCGAGGGCCGCCATCCCGATCGTGAACGCGATGACCGGCGGGTGCAGGCGAATGTCGATGAAGAACGGCGGCTGCGTGTCCACGATCGCACGATTGAATGCACTGATCCCGAGTTGGGCGAGCCCGGTGCCGACCACGGCGCCGACGACGGCAAGCACGAGCGCCTCGGAGAGGAACTGACGCACCACCGCGGCGCGTGATGCGCCCAGCGCCGTCCGGATGCCCACCTCCTTCGTCTTGTGTGCCGCGCGGTCCAGCAGGAGGTTCGCGACGTTGGCGCACGCGATCAGCAGCACGAAGAACACTGCGCCGAGCATCGTCAGCAGCAACTGGCGCGGCTGGGGGCCGAGCTCCGCGTCCACGAAGTTCATCGCGTATGCCGTGATCCCCTCGTTCGCCTCCTTGTGCTCAGCCTCGAGCTGGCGGCTGATGGCGCCGAAATCGGCGCTCGCCCGTTCGATCGTGACGCCCGGCTTGAGCCGTCCGGCCACCTTGACCCACTGCCCCGCCGTGCGCTCGGCCGGCGTGCGGGACACCTGCAACGGCAGCCAGATCGCGGCGTTGTCGGGAAACACATATCCGTCCGGCATCACGCCGACGATCGAATACGGCTGGCCATTTGCGCGAATGATCGTGCCGATGACCGCCGAGTCGCCGCCGAACCGCCGCTGCCACATCGAGTAGCCGATCACCGCGACGCGCGGACCGTTCTCGACGTCCTCGCCGGCAAGGATCGCCCGGCCAATCAGCGGCTGCACCCGGGGCAGCTCGAACGCGCCGGCCGTCACGAACGCGCCGGTGTACCGCTCGGCGTCGCCCGTGCCGGACACGTTGACCGTTCCCGAATACCAGGCGGCGATCGCGTCGAGCGACTTCTGGCGCGCCCTGAAGTCCTCGAACTCGGCAATCGGCGTATTCATTCGCCGGTTGTCGCGTGACGGGCGGTCACGGCGCACTTCGACGATCCGGTCCCCTTCGGCGTACGGCAGCCCCTTCATCAAGGCGCCGTACACAATGGAGAACATCATCGTCGTCAGGCCAATCCCCAAGGTCAGGGCGATGGTGGCAACGATGGTCAGGCCCGGGCTCTTGAGCAGCGAGCGAAGGCCATAGCGGAAGTCGCGGAACAACCGTTCCATGTCGTGGCGGGTTCGAGTGCACGCACAACGGGCGAACTCTTGCCCCTACGCCACGTCAGCCGAACGGTTTCAAGGGCGCGGGCTGCGTCCGGCAAAGCCCCGTGCGTCCGTCAGTTCGTTCGCGACTGCCCCGGGCGGCGATAGCCCGAACGATGATACCCGCAATGCCGGCTGGCTCGTGGAACGTTGCGACCCGGTGCCGCGGTCCGGAGCTGCGATTCCGCTGGCTGGCCGGGATGGCGGGCTATAGCTTGATGGCAATCGCTCCAACGCGTCCGACCCTTTCGCGCCCTGAGGCACCGCATGCGCTCTCTCACCGTCCTGGCCGCCGGGCTGATTCTGGCCGCGGCCTCCCCGTCCACCGCTGCCGCCCAGGCCGACACGACCAAGGCCAAGCCCGCCACCCCGGCCGCCGGACCAGTCGGCACGTGGAGAGGCGCGATCACCACGCCCAACGGCTCGATGGACGTCAACGCCATCTTCAAGAAGGACTCGACCGGGTACAGCGGCACGATTTCGGGTCCCGAGGGCGACGTTGCGATGCACGACATTGCGGTCGACGGCGAGAACGTCACCGCCGGCGCCCTGATTTCGATGCAGGGTCAGAGCATCCAGCTCTGGTACACCTGGGTGCTCAAGGGCGACACCATGACCGGCTCCGTTTCGGCGAACTTCGGCGGCCAGGCGATGGCGTTCGACCTCACGATGCGGCGCGTCGGCGACAAGTAGCCGGCCCTTTGGGGCCGCGCCGCCGGCGACCACCGTCACCGGCGGCGCGGATTCACGCGTCGGCGCGGTGGCCGGTGACTCCACCGTGCGCGCCGGCGCGATGCCACGCGCGATGGGCCGTGCCTGCAGCGACACACCGCCGTCAATCAGGTTGACCCTGCGCGCCACCGGCAGCATCACGAACTCGACCGCCTTGCGCTCACCCGCCGCGACCGTCACGTCGATCCGGTCGCGGTCCAGTTCCATGTAGTCGTCGCCCTGCGCCTGGACGACCGCAACGGTCCACGAACCCGGCGCGACGGTTCCGAACTCGACGGCGCCCCGCGTATCACTCATCTGGTAGATCGTGTCGCGCGGGCCGACGAGCGCCACGAGGGCGCCCGCGACCGGAATCGTCATGCGCGAGGGCGACGGTGCGGGGCCGCCAGCGGGCTGGTCCAGCTGATCCGCATCCGCCTTCCCGACATACGCCGCCACTCGGGCGCCGCGCGTGACCGCAACCGCGAACTGGCGCGGCGTGGCTGTGGCGGCCGACATGTCCACGTCGAGGTCACCGACGAGGATCGCTCCGGCGCTCACGCCGGTCGGATCCACCGTCACGCGGTACGCCTTGCCCTCGAGACCGGCGAACCTGACGAATCCGTTGCGATCGCTGACCGCCGCCTCGTCGCCAAGCCGAACAAGCACACCGGCGACCGGGGCACGACGATCGGCGTCCATCACCTGGCCGATGGCGCGGCCGGCTTCGCGTGACCGGCCGACCGGCATCCGGAACGGGCCGCGATACTCCAGGTACACCGCGCGTGTATTGCCCGTGCCGAGTGCCCCGGGGCTCTGCAACATGCGTGCGTGCAGCCCGACGGTCGCGCCATTCTCGAAGCGCCGACTGACCCGGGCGTCGGCAACGCTGAACCACGCACCCGACGTGTCGAGCACTCCGAACGTCGCGCGTTGGGCGGTCATGGTGAAGCCGACTTCGAGACCGAGCGGCAGGCGCAGCTGTGCGTTCGCGCCGGCGGCTAGGACATCGCCGTTCGCTCCCGCCAGAGTGCGACCGACGCTCTTCGATCCGGATACGCCAACCGAGCCGATCGATCCGAGCCCCGCGCGCAGCGCGAGCGAGACGAGGGCATATCGACTCGACGGCCCATCCCGCGTCTCCTTCATGGCGCCGTGCTCCACGCTGCCCGACGCGCCCACGGAACCGAACTGGCGGACCGTGGACACCCGTACGCCGTGTTGCGAACCGTCGACCGGCAGTGCCGCCCCTTCATCACGCCGCGAAAGCATCCCGTACTCGATCGCGTTGGCGCCACGCCACGTCGCCGCGATCGTTGCCGTCGAGTACGCCTGACCCATGCGCCCGGTCGACGCCGGGTGGCTCCAGCTGCGGCGGCTCACGTTGGCACTGACGTCGAGGTCACGCGGCAGCGACGCTCCGATCGCGACGTTTGCCGCGCGCGTCCCTCGCGCAGGGCCGGTGAACGAGTCGTCACCTGCGTACACCGCGGCTTCGTAGCGCACGCCGAGGGTGTCGCCGGCAATCCGGGCGCGCCACGCGGCGCCCGCCACGCGGGCGCTGTCGCTGAGCGCGCCCTCGACTTCCACGCGACCACCCAGCGGAAGCCGGGTGCTTCCCCCAAGCGCTCCCGCGGAGACGTTGGCGCCACCGGACTGGCGCATCAGTGCGGTCGCCGCCGCGCCAGTCAGTGAATCGCGCCGAATGTCCGCGTACACCCCCTGCTCGGTGGCGTGTCCCGGAATCCAGCGGTACTGCTGCGCGAACACGCCGGCCTTCACCGGGCCGCTGGTGCGCGAAAATTCGGCGCCTGAGCCAAGCGCGCCCGTCGTCGTGAGCGGTGACTTGCCGAACACGTGATCGCCGAGCCGCAGGGTGTTCCCGTCGCGGGACAGCTCGACGCGGTACTCGTCGCGCTCGCCGAAGCCCCACTGCGAGCGCTGGTCGGTGGGCGCTTGCAGGAAGAAGTCCACGTTGGTGCGGCCATCGGCGAGCCGTCCCGAACCACCAACGACGAGCGGCGACACGCCCGATGCGCCGGTCGAGCGGACCGCGAACATCACCGGAACCGTCGTGTAGGCGCCAGCGCCGGCGTTCCGCGGCACTACCGTCGTGCGCGCGGACGCCCTCGCGCGCGCGTCCGCATTGTCAACGTCGATCGCCACGAGCTGCACGACGTCGTCGGCCGTGTGCCGCGCGGCCGGGGTGATCGCCGTGCGCACCGTGACCACGGCGGAGGCGGCAGCAGCAAGCTTGAGCGACGCCGGTTCCGCGACCGCGCTCGCGGCGCGACCCGCGCCCGGTACCAGCTGCACGGTCGCCGGAACGTTGCCCGTGTTGCGCACCATGAACCGCGCCTCGTAGCCGTCACCAGCCATCACCCATCCCGGAGCATCGAGCGCAACAACCTCGAGGCCCCGCCGCTCGGCGACCTGCACGACCAGCGAGTCGCTCCCACCGCCATCCAGCGACCCGCGCACGAGGTACGTGCCGGACGCCGCTGCGACCGGCACCGACACGCCGGCCAGCCACGTGTCGCCCGCACCGGGTGCGAGCACGAACTGCGATTCGCCGGTCACCGTGCGCCACGCCGCCGGCAGTGCGAGGCGCACGGTCACGCGCGCCGAGTCCGTCGGCGACACGTTGCGCAGCGCGAACACCGCGGTCAGCGCCGCACCCGCGTCAACGCGCACGGTGTCGCTGCGGGCCGCGCGGATCGTGACCGCGGGGCCAGCCTCTGCCGGCGCTCCCTGCGCATCCCCAACGCGCGCGAAAGCGGCGATCGCGAGGAACGCGACCGCCGCCGTGCGGCGCAGCGAGGTGAAGGGCGCGGGACCGGGCATCAGGTCAGGCGACTACCAGGTGATCGTGTACTGGGTGGCGAGCACCGGCTCGGCGCCCGTATCGGCGTACACGATGGCCTTGTACGTGCCAGGCGGAAGTGCGCCGAGCTCGAAGCGCTGGCGCAGCGAGGTGCCCGGATAGAGCAGCCCCCGCTGCTGCTTGGCCTTCGCGCGCATCTTCCCGTCGCCGTCATACACTTCGACCGACAACGCGGGACGGATGCCGCGCTCACCACTGTTGACGACATCCAGCTCGAGCAGCGCCTTGCCATCCGGCGCCGATCCCGCGCCGGGAGCGTCGAAGCGCACGTTGCGCTCACCCGTTCCGCCGATGTGGGTCGCGACCTGGATCGCGTAGCGCATCACCGACCCCACGGCGATCTCGCGCGTCGTTGCGGCAGCAGCCGGAGCCTGCGGAACTCCCTCGACCATCACCGCGCTCCAGAACGTGCCCTTGAGCGTGTCGGCGGCCGGCACCGTGACCGAGTACGGCACCGTGACGCGCGCGCGTGGCGGAACCACGATGCGTGTCGTCTGTGGCACGATCCAACGGGCGTTCGAGCGGGCGCCGGTGCCCGGGTCGTCGAAGTTCGACGTTCCGTCGGCGAGGAAGCGGTAGTCGGTCTGGTAGATCCGCACCGACTGCGGTTCCGCCGTCTGGTTCGCGATCACGATGTC
>CAZLAU010000046.1:0-18513 GCA_964557615.1 uncultured Gemmatimonas sp. | reverse complement strand
GCCGGTGACGCGCGGACCCCGATGGTGCTGGGCCTCGTCACGACGGTGCTGAATGTCGTGCTCAATGTGGTGCTCATCCGCGGTCTCGGACCGATCCCGGCGTTCGGCACCAAGGGCTCGGCAATGGGCACGACCACCGCGTTCGGACTCGTCGGCCTCTATTCGCTGTACAAGCTGTGGAGCGGCGGATGGGTCGTGTCGTTCCCGCGCCACCACGGATTCAAGCCCGACTGGCCAATCATCAAGTCGCTGTTCAAGTTCGGCCTCCCCACGGGAATCCAGGGCATCGCGATGAATGTCGGTGGCGTGCTCCTGCTCGGCTTCATCGGGTCGGTGGCGTACGGCGCCGAGGCGCAGGCGACGTTCGCCGTCGGGTACACAGAGCTGTTCTCGTTCATCACGTGGACTTCAACGGCGCTCCTCGGTGCCGCGGCGGCGGTGGCGGGCCAGAACCTCGGTGCGGGCAACCCCGATCGTGCCCGCGACGCGGTGCACGTAGCGGCGCGGTTCGGGCTCGCCGTTGCGGCCTTCATCGGCGTGTTGTTCATGGCGATTCCGGCGCAACTGCTTGGGCTGTTCGGCATGCACGAGCCGATCGTGATCGACATCGGCGTGAAGCTGCTGCGCGTGCTCAGTGTGTCCGGCCTGTTCATCACGGTGGCCCTCACCTACACCGGTGGCCTTCAGGGCACCGGCGACACGAAGAGCCCACTCTACATCTCCATCGTGTCGCAGGTCATCATCCCGCTCGGCATCTGCTTCGTGATCCAGCGGATGGGCACGCTGGAGCCGCTCCACATCTGGTTCGCGATCCTCGCAGGGCACATGACCCGCTGCGGCCTCAGCGTGTGGCGGTTCAACCAGGGCAAGTGGCGCGACATCAAGGTGGACATCGGGGACCAGCGCGCGCCGGCATAGACGGGGGTGCGCAGGCGTGAGCCGGCGTCCGACATTCCTCGTGGGCGACGGGGCACACGAGAAAACCAAACCGCCGGCCGCGCATTTCGCGCGACCGGCGGTTTTGCGTTTCACTCGCGACCTTGGCTACGGAACGATCTTCGGCGGCTTGTTCTTGAAGTCGCCCGCCATCACCACGGACAGCTTCTTCGGGTCAATGTGCTTCTTGATCGCGGCATTGACCTCCGCCGGCGTCAGCGCCGCCATCCAGGTTTCGAATTGCGTGTCGTACCGCATCGTGCGGCCGGTCAGGGCCTGACTGGAGAAGAGGCCGACAAGGAACGAATCCTGCGCCCGGTTCTGCAGCATCTGCTGCAGGTAGCCCTGCTTGGCCTTCTCGACTTCGTCGGCCGTGAAGCCGTCCTTGAGCACCTTCTCCAGCTCCTCCTGGAACGCCGCCTCGAGGCGCACGACGTTCTCGGGGTTGTAGATCGCGCTCTCGGTGAAGGTGCCGACGCTGTCGAGTTGCTGCGCGGAGATTCCGGAGCCGACCCCGTAGCTCAGGCCGTCCCGCTGGCGGATCCGCGTGGCGAGCCGGGAGTTCAGGAACCCGCCTCCCATCATGTAGTTCCCGATCACGAGCGCAGGCCACTCGCGACTGTCGTCGCGCACCTTCAGGTTCTGGCCCGCGAAGTACACGGCGTTCGCCTTGTCGGGTGTCTCGATCTTTTCGGTCGTGCCGTTCACGTCGAAGTAGGTGCGCACAAACCGGGTGAACGGCTTCGGGCTGCGCCACGCGCCGAACAGTTCGCGGGCAATGGCCGTGACCGAGTCTGCGGAAAAGTCGCCGACGGCGGCCAGGTCGCCGTACGACGCCCCGACCAGGTCCGTGTACACGCCCTTCACGGCGTCCACCGTGATCGCCTTGAAGTTCTCGATGTCCTCGTCCACCGACGTGACGTACTGCGGGTGGCCCTTCGGGTACGGCGTGAGCTTCTTCATCAATGCGGTTTGCGCAATGACCTGCGGCTCCGTACGGAAGTTCTCGACCGACGCGAGCTGCTGCGCCTTGTACGTGTCGAACTCCTGCTGCGGGAACGCCGGCTCCTTGAGCACCTCGGCCGCGAGCCGCAGGGCGGCGTGGAGGTTGGGTCGTGTCGTCGTGATGTTCGCCGTGATGGCATTGCCGCTGCTCGAGAACGACGCCTGGGTCTTGAGCTGGTCGAAGGCGTCGGAGATCTGCTGGCGGGTCTTGCTCTTCGTGCCGCGGCTCAGCATCGCACCCATCCACCGCGCTGCCGCCACGCGCCCGGCGAGCGACTGTTCGTCGCCGAAGCGGAGGGTGATGCGCGCGGTCACCGTCGCGCCGCGCGTGCCCTTCGGCAGCAGCGCGAGCTTCATCCCGTTGGGCAACGCCGATCGGGTGGTGCGTGCATCGATGTTCGTCGGTGACGGGTCAAACGCCTCGCCCGCCACATAGCTGCTGTCGCCGCGGTACGCCGCTGCCAGCGTGCGCACTTCTGCGTCGGTCACTGCCGCCACAACCGCGCGATCGGGCTTGTCGGTCGGATGGAACAGCCCGACGGTCCGGTTCGACGGCTTGAGGTACGCAGACGCCACGCGCTGCACGTCGGCGGGCGTCACCTTCTTCAGCCGGTCGCGGTAGATGTAGATCAGCCGCCAGTCTCCCGCCGACGCCCATTCCGACAGGTCGAGCCCGACCGATTCCGAGTTGGTGAGCTGCAGCTCGATGTTCTTGACCAGCGCCGTCCTCGCGCGCTCCACTTCCTCGGCGGTGGCCGCCATGCCCGTGATCGCCTCGGTGGTGTTCACGAGGAGCGCCTTCGCCTCGTCGAGCGACTGATCCTTGCGCACACTGGCATTGGCCATCAGCAGGCTCGGCTCCTTGAGCGCCCAGGAGAACGCGCCGGCGCTCGCCGCCTTCTTCGACTCGACGAGCGCCTTGTACAGGCGTCCGCTCGGCGCGCTGCCAAGGACGTGCGCGAGCACCGCCACGGCGGGGTAGTCCGGATGCGCGGCTGCCGGCACGTGGTACGCCGCCATTGCCACCTGCACGTCGCCAGTGCGGCGCAGCGACACCTCGCGCTCACCGTCCTGCGTCGGTTCTTCCGTGTAGGTCGGGAAGATCATGTTGCCGCGGTCGAGCGAACGCACCGGCTTCGGGATTGCCCCGAACTTCTGCGCGATGATCGGCAGCACCTTTGCCGGGTCGATCTTGCCGGCCACCACGAGCATCGCGTTGTCGGGCTGGTAGTATCGCCGGTAGTACGCCTGGAGCCGCTCGATCGGCACGTTCTCGAGGTCGGCCTTGGCGCCGATCGTGCTCCGCCCGTAGCCGTGCCAGAGGTATGCCGTGCTCATCACGCGCTCGAGCAGCACGTTCTGCGGCGAGTTTTCGCGCGACTCGAACTCGTTGCGCACGACCGTGTACTCGCTCTCGAGATCCTTCTTCGCGATGAAGCTGTTCACCATCCGGTCGGCTTCCAGGTCGAGCGCCCACTCGATGTTCGCGTCCGTCGCGGGGACGGTCTCGAAGTAGTTGGTCCGGTCGAACCAGGTGCTGCCGTTGGGACGGGCGCCGTGCTCGGTGAGCTCCTGCGGAATGTTGGGGTGCTTTGGCGTGCCCTTGAACACGAGGTGCTCGAGCAGGTGCGACATTCCGCTCTCACCGTACCCTTCGTGCCGCGATCCGACCATGTACGTCATGTTGATCGTCGCCGTGGGCTTGCTCGCGTCGGGGAACAACAGGACCTGAAGCCCGTTCGACAGCCGGTATTCCGTGATCCCCTCCACGGACGCGATGCGCGTTACCCCGGCGGGAAGCTGCTGGCCAAGCACGGGCTGCGCCGTGGCAATAACCGCAATGGCGGTGGCGGCGCCGGCCAGGTGCCGTCGCCAATACCGAGAGAGATGTGTGGTGGTCATGCGTTCCTCGTGAGTCGAACTGCGCGTTGCCGATCGGGGGGTGGGGGACCGGCAATCCGGCTTCGCCAGAGTGTTGAATAGTGCGTCAACCATCCGCGGCCGGCCAGCCCGCCGGTCCGTATCCGGCCAGTCACGCGCCTCAACGCTCTGGTTTCGGCCGCGAAGTCGGGGATTCCCTCTCTGTCGGGCACGTCGTCGGGTCCCAACGTATCCGCGACTCAACCGGAGCCTCTGATGCCGGATCCGAATCGCACCTTCCGCAGCGGCCTCGTCGTCGGGCTGATCGCATATGTCGCGGTGGCGGCGTTCTACGGCGCGTTCGACCTCCTGGCCGCACGCGGCCCGTTGTACACGGTGAATGTCCTGGGCAGCGCCGTGTTTCGCGGAATGCGAGATCCGGCAGTGCTGCAAATGCCGATTCCGGTCGACCTCGCAGCCGTCTTCCTGTACAACGCCGTGCACTTCGTTGCATCGATGGCGATCGGCCAGATCGTGGTCTCCCTGGTGGACCTGGCCGAACGAAACCCCGGCAGGTCGGGCTTTTCACTGACAATCATCGTGTCCGGGTTCGTCGTAACCATCGTCGGCGTGGGTGTTGCCACCGAGCCGATGCGATCAGTGCTTCCGTGGTGGTCCATCGTCGTCGCGAACGCAGCCGCCGTGGTGTTTGCCGGCGCGTACCTGCTCGCCCGACGCCCGGGGCTGATCGGGCACCTCACGGCGTTTGCCCGGCGGTCACTGCCGGCTGCCAATTCCACTGACGGACGCTAGGGGATTATCCGACTCCACGGGGATTTCGGCGGGACGATGATGAAGGACCGTCGGAATCCGCCATCACCCATCGTTCGGAGTATCTCATATGCTGACTCGCGTACACTCGGCAGTGGCCACGCTCGCGGTGACTTTGTTGCTTGCTTCGTGTGCAGGGACCGCTGACGACAGTGCTGCGTCATCGTCCGACGCGACGGGCGGGCAGGCATCCGTCGCGGACAACGACTCGCAGCAGGACATCGTCAAGATCGCGGTCGGATCGAAGGACCACACGACACTCGTGGCTGCGCTGAAGGCCGCCGAGCTGGTCAACTCGCTGGCGAACGCCGGGCCATTCACCGTGTTCGCACCGACGAACGCCGCGTTTGACAAGCTTCCCGCCGGCACCGTCGACGACCTGCTGAAACCGGCGAACAAGAGCAAGCTCTCCGAAGTCCTGACCCACCACGTCACGACGTCGGCGCTTGAGCTGTCGTTCTTCACCGACGGCCAGATGGTCGGCATGGCCGACGGCGTCAGCGAGCAGATCACGAAGAAGGGGAACGACACGTACATCGGAAGCGCCAAGGTGCTGGCTTCGGTGCGTGGGTCGAACGGCTGGGTGCACGTGATCGATGCCGTCCTCGTGCCGGGCGCGCCGAAGCCGTAGCGCACGCTCAACCGGGGACGAACGGCAAAACGACCGGCTGGCGGGAGCCAGCCGGTCGTTCTTTTTCGCCGGGTGTGCGCTACGGAGCCGGATGACTCAGCCGATAGACATACGCCGCCACCGCGCGGTGCTGCTGCGGCGTGAGCGGGATGCCTCCGAACGGCATCATCATGCTGGCGTACTGCTTCGGCGCCATCACGCCGGTCTCGATCTGCTTGTAGATCGCCCCATAGCTCCCGTCGCTATGCAGCCACTCGGAGTCGGTCAGGTTCGGCGCGACCGTGCCACCCTTGGCGTCCGCGCCATGGCAGGCCTGGCACGACACCGCGCCGATGAGTCCGTGAAAGAGGCTGTCGCCGAGGGCCAGTTCGGCGGGGGTGATCGACGCCGGGTCGAGCGTGGCGGGATCCACGACGGCGCCCGCCGCCGACGCGGCGCCGCCCGCGCTGTCGGCTGCGGACTGGTCGCCGCCGCCGCACGCGGCGGCGAGGACTGCGATGACCGGGATGAACGCGAGACGCATCGGGGTGCTCCGGGAATGTTGGGAAGGGATGGTGTCAGAAGTCGCGCCGCGCGAAGCGTCGGGCGGCAATGGCGAACGGTACGGCAATCCAGACCGCGAGGGATGTGACCGACACGATGGTGCCGGTCAGAGAGCCAAATGTCTGCTCGAACAATGCGCCGGTGTAGCCCATCAGCGCCGACACGTCGAGCTGGGTCAGCACGAGTCCCCGGGCCAGATCCACCGGGTTGAGCATCATCAGGCCGAGCAGCAGCTGTTCGAGCGGCCAGTCGCCGAAGGTTGCGGCGAACGCGAGCATTGCCGCGTCATACAGGATCGTCATCGTCAGCCAGGCGCCGAGCGCGATCCCGACTCCGCGAAGCCGGTCGTCACTGTACAAGGCAATCCCGACGGCGATCGCGGCGCACGAGACGCTGAGTCCCGTTCCGGCGACCAGCAGCGCAGCGATCGCGCCGGGGTGGGCGCCGGCCCCGCCGTGGATCAGGAACGGCAGCCCCGCACCAGCCAGGAATGCTCCGGCCAGCGGGACGGCAAGTCCGAGGAAATGCCCGGTGAACAGTGCCCGCCGCGCCACCGGCTGGGCGAGCAGGAGTTCGGTGAACTCTCGCGCGCCGTACACGTACATCGCACCGAACACCAGGGACACGAGCGGCACGACCATCAGGACGATGTTCAGCAGGCTGAGAATCACCTGCGTGCCCGTGCCGCCGAACCAGAACAGCGCCTCCGCGATCACGAAAAAGCCCGCCGCGTACCCGACGATCCACCGGTTCCGGCCGAGATCGCGCAGCCCGGAGCGCAGCACCACCGCCGTCGCGTTCACGCCGCCTCCGGCGCAGTGTTCGGCAGCAGCCCGCGATCCGTCTGCGGCGCGCCGGCGCGCGCCTTGCACAGCAGCGCCGCGATCGCAGTTTCGACGCGCGTGGTCCCGGTTCGCGCGAAGAGCTCGGGAATGGAGCCCGAAAACTGCAGCGTGCCGTCGCAGAGGAACGCGATGTCCTGCGCCAGGTCCTCGAGTTCCGCCAGCACGTGCGACGTGACGATGACGAGGCGGCCGGCCGCGCGTTCGCGGTGCACGCGATTCCTCAGGATGCCGGCCGCAATGGGATCCAGGCCAGCCGTCGGCTCATCCAGAATCAGGATCTGCGGCGAGAACAGGAACGCAATGGCCGCGTTCACCTTCTGGCGGGTGCCGCCGGACAGCTTGCCCACCGGGCGATCCCACTCGCTGGCAAGCCCGAACAGCTCGATCAGTTCCTCATCGCGCGCGTCACGTGGCCGCAGCGACGACACCAGCTCGACGACTTCACGAACGCGGAGATGATCGGGAAACCGCGCGGCCTGCGGCATGTACCCGACGGCGCGCCGGTACTCCCCGGCACGATCCAGCGGCACGCCGTCTATCGAAACCGTGCCCGCGTCGGGCGTGCCGAGGCCGAGCAGGATCTTCATCAGGGTGGTCTTCCCTGAACCATTGGGCCCCACCAGCGCCGTGACACGCCCGGGCAGGACGTCGAGCGTCACACCGTCGAGCACCGTGCGCCCGGAGAACGCCTTGCGAACGTCGCTGAACGTGATCATTGCGGTTGCCGCATCAGGGGATTCCGGTCCACGAGGGTGTCGGGCGTGAGCACCGGGAGGACCCGTTCAGCCGCATCGAGCAGGCCGACGAGCGGGCTGCGAAGGAGGAGGATCGCCGGCGCGTGCTGTTCGACCACCAGCGCGAACAGGCGCACGGGCCGGAACGGCACGTCGCCGACGCCGTCGCGGTTCAGGTCGTAGCCGCGATAGGCATCCCACCAGTTGCGATCGAAGGTCGACGTGGCGGCGCGCGAGTTCGTGACGACATCGAAGGCGTTGCCCACGAACCGGTTGCCCGTGAACCGGTTGTCGTCGGCGTTTGCCAGCACCCGAACGGCCCACCCGTTCCGAACGAAGGTGTTTCCCGAGATCTCGAGCCGTGACGAACCTTCGAGATGCATGCCCGTCGAGTTGTCGTCGAACGTGTTGCCGGTCACGCGGCCGCCAAGGATGTCCTTCATCAGCAACCCGTACGCCGCTGCCCCGCGGGCGCGTTCGAACTGGTTTCCGCTGATCACGACATCGCGGCTGTACATCACCGCAACGCCGGACGTGTTGTCGCTAAACACATTGCCGACGTACTCGCACGAGTCCGAGAACATGAAGTGCAGGCCGTACCGGAGGCTGCCGTGGCTCTCGTTGTCCTTGGCGATGCTCGACGGCGAAAACTCGAAGTAGATGGCGTCGCGGTGACCGGAGACGACGTTCGACTCCACGCGATTCCCCGGCGACGACCAGAGGTGGATGCCGTTGCCACCGGTGGACGACGACGACGCGCTGCCTTCGACCCGATTCTCCCGGATGACGCATCCCGAGGCGCTGTTCAGGTAGATGCCGAACAGGTTGTCGCGCAGCCGATTGCGTTCCACAACGCAGCCCCGCGCGCCGCGCACGAGCAGTCCCGCACGGTCGTCGAGGTCGGACGCGCCGGACTGCGTCAGCACGAGTCCGCGGACCGTGACGCTGTCGGCGGCGACGACGAGCACGCTGTGCTCCGACTGCCCGGTGAACTCTGGCCAGTCGCGCCCTTCGATCGTGATCCCGGGCACCGTGACGACGATCATCGGCTCGGCATACCGCCCGGCGCGCACGATGATGCGGTCGCCGGGCAATGCCCGCGCCAGCGCGGCCGTGAGTGTCGGCACCGGCGAGCCGGGCGCGACGATGATGTCGGCCGCGGCGGCAGTGCCGGGCACGCCGAACACGAGCGCCGTGCCCACGGCGGTCAGCATGACGGTCGGCCGGCGCATCAGTGCTTCACCGCCTCGGCCGCGCCGGAGCCCGCCAGAAGCTGCTCCCACGTCATCACGACACCGCCCAGCATCGTGCGCTGCTGCTCGGCGACCTCGGCCGAGACGAACCCCACGATCGATTCACCCATTGGACTCTTGAGCACGGCCCCTCGCAGGAAACCCCCCTTCCGCGCATCCACGAACGTGCCCGGGTGCTGGAGGTCGATCGTGTATACGCCGGCCACGGTTGCCGTGTCGGCGGTCCGATACCATCCAGCAAGGCACTCGATCGAGTCGAACGTGAGCACGCGGCCGGTCTTCGTCACCACCTCGCCACCGAAGCGCGAGTCGGAGATCGTCATCCGGCAGTACGTGCACGAATCCTCATTCAGCGCGATCGGTCGGGGTTCGGTGCTCACGCACGCGGCCAGCATCACGAGCGCCGCACCCACGGGCAGCATGGCGCGGGTCACGCGGCCACCTCCGGCGCCTGACGCGGCCGGCCCTGCCACGGGCCACGAAACACCGCCCCGGCCGTGAGGAGCGCCGCGGCCGTCAGCAGCCATCCCCCCAGCGCCGGCCACGAACTGGCGTTGAAGTTGAGCAGTTGCTTCGACCCGATCAGCGGGGGCTGGTACGTCATGCCCGGCACCTTGAAGATCGCGTTGGGGTCGAGGTTGTGGCCGTATTCGTACCCCCACCGGTACATGTCGGCGAGCCCGCCGAGCATGAACAGCGCAAACAGCACGGCCCAGACGATCACCGGCACGCGCCGGCCGATCGCCGCGACGCCAAGCCCGGCCGCCGCCAGTGTCAGGAACAGCGGCCGCATGAAGCGGAGTTCGGGCATCGCCGCTGGATCGATGGCTGCCATGCCGATGTAGTGGTTGAGCCCGTTGATGGAATTGATGTCACCCTCCTTCAGTCCTTCGATCTTGTGCGAACTGATGAGCAGCCCGAGTCCCTCCGGGTACTGCGGCGCGTACAGGTCGATGCGCCACAGTGGGAACAGCACCGAAAGGCCAATGAGCAGCCCCGCCGCCGCCACGAACGCCCGCGCGCGGCCAGTCATTTCCGCCCCCTCTGATGAAATGCGGACCGCGGGGAACGGATCGCGTACCCGTTCCCCGCTGGTCGCTGGTTCACTTCTTGCCTTCGCTGACCGCTCGCTGCGCGCCGCGCGAGAGAGTGCCGCTGAGCGCCACCGCCGACCCGGCCGGGGACACCCGGACATAGCCCTGCATCTCCTGGTGGAGCGCTGAGCAGAAGTCGGTGCAGTAGAACGGGAAGACGCCCGGGCGCGTCGGCACCCAGCGCAGCGTACGTGTCTCGCCCGGCATGATCAGCAGTTCGGCGTTGTTGTTGCCCAGCACGCCCAGGCCGTGCGGAATGTCCCAGTCCTGCTCCAGGTTCGTCACGTGGAACATGACCGTATCGCCAATCATGATGCCTTCGATGTTGTCCGGCGCGAAGTGCGACCGGATGGCGGTCATCTTGACCGTCACGAGCTTGCCGCGACGGCTCACGCCGGTCGCCGCCTCGTTCTTCGTGGCCATCGGATGGGCGTTGTCGGCCAGCTTGAAGAACTTGACCTGACGATCCTTGATCTTCGACGCGAGAATCGCCTGTGCGTAGTGCGGCTCGCCCTCGGTCGGGAAGTCGAGCAGGAGCTTCATCTTGTCGCCCGAGATGTCATACAGCTGCGCGCTCTGCGTGAGTTCGGGGCCCGTGCCCAGGTAGCGATCCTTCGTGATCTTGTTCAGCGCCACCACGTATTTCCCGGTCGGCTTGCGCGTGCCGCCGCCGGGCACCATCAGGTGGCCGACGGAGTAGTAGGTTGGCACCCGGTCCACGACTTCCCGCGTTGCCACGTTCCACTTCACGATCTCGGACGAGATGAAGAACGACGTGTACGCGAACCCGTTGCCGTCGAACTCGGTGTGCAACGGTCCCAGCCCGGGGTTCTTGACCTCGCCGGCGAGCGTCGACTCGTACTTCAGCACCGGGATTCCCTCGAAGTCACCCTGGAAATCCTTGGCTTCGATGGCCTTCAACATCATGCTGAACGAGTGCACGGGGATCAGCGACGCGAGCTTGCCGCCCGCGGTGATGAACTCCCCGGTCGGGTCCACGTCGGCGCCGTGCGGCGACTTGGGCGTCGGCAGGAAGTAGATCGAATTCGGGCAATCGGCCGGCGTCATCTGCGGCACCGAGTTGACGCGCGTGCTCGTGGCGACGCGCGACGCCGAGTCCATGTGGTTGTGCACGTAGTTGGCGGCCGTGGCGCGCGCCTTGCCGGCCTTGGCGCAGGCCTCGATTGTCTTCCAGTTCACCGCAGCGACGAAGTCCTTGTCGTTCTGTGACGCATTCACCTCGAGCAGTGAGTTCGCCTGCTCCGTGTTGTACGTGGACAGGAACATCCAGCCGTGGCTTGGCCCCTTGCCCGCGCGCGCGAGGTCGTAGTTGAACCCCGGCACGAGGAGCTGGAACGCCACCCGCATCTTGCCGGGCTCATTCGCAACGATGAACGAGATCTGGCCCTTGAAGGCCTTCTTGAAATCGGCGATGGGCACATCGCGGTTCGGCACCGGAATCGAGAACCGCGTGGAAGCCACGAGATACTCGGTGTTCTCGGTCACGAACGGCGACCCGTGGTTGCCGGCCGCATTCGGGATTTCGATGATTTCCTCGGTTTCCATCCGCGTCAGGTCGATCCGGGCGACGCGCGGCGTGTTGTTGCCGTTGATGAACAGCCAGCGGCCGTCGTCCTCGCCGTTGGTCTGCGACAACGCCGGATGGTGGGTGTCGTCCCACGGGACGAACCCATAGCTCGTGTTGAGGAGCGGCTTCGTCTCCTCGCTGTAGCCGTACCCGTTCTCCGGGTACTGCGAGAATACCGCGATCGTCTTGAGCCGCCGGCCCGACGGGATGCCGTACACGCCGACCTGGCCGTTGAAGCCGCCGGACAGGAACGCGTACATCTCGTCGTGACTGCCCGGCGCCACGTACACGCGGCCGGCCGCGTCGCTGGCCGTCAGCCCGGTCGACGCCTTTCGGCCGGAGCATGAGTACGCGCCGAAGACAACTGCTCCCGCCACGGCGATGCCGGCGATCCGGCGAATCAATGATGATGTGGGCATACCTCGCCTCGATGTTCTCTGGAGTGGGGTGTTGCTGGGGCAAACCGAGCAGACGGTTTGCTACTCCGCGAACGATGCCCGGACCGGTGGTGCGCCGGAGTCGGAACTGCGCCTGACCCGGCGTCCGCATTCTCCCTACGGCCCACGTGGGGGTTTCCGACCGCCCGCCCCGGGGGAAGGGGCTGGCGCAGGGGGAGTGCTAGCCGACCGCTTCGAGCAGGTCGTGAAGCCTGGCGGCGCTCTGGGGCCGGCCGGTGGCGTCCTTGGCAAGGCAGGACATCACCAGCGCGTTCAACGCCTCGGGCACCTCGCCGTTCACCACGCGGGGCTCCATCGGCACATCTTCGAGCACCCGGGCAATCAGCGTCACCGGGGTGTCGGCCGTGATCGGCGTCTTGCCGGTCAGGCATTCATAGAGCACGCAACCCACCGCATAGATGTCGGCTCGGGCGTCAATGTCATCGCCCATCAGCTGTTCCGGCGCCATGTATTCCGGCGTGCCCACCACCATGCCGTGCTGCGTTACGCCGCTCTGACGCTTGGCAAGCCGCGCAATTCCGAAGTCCATCACCTTGAGCACGCCGTCGGCCTGCACCACCATGTTCGCCGGCTTGATGTCGCGGTGGATCACGCCCTCGTCGTGGGCAACCTCGAGCGCGCGGCAAAGCTGTTTCGCGACGCTCAGCGTGACCGGAACGGGGAGCTTGCCGCGCGAGTGGATCAGGTCCTTCAGCGAGCGGCCTTCGACGTATTCCATCGTGATGAAGTACACGCCGCCCGACTCGCCAAGGTCGTGCGTGCGCACCACGTTCCGGTGCGAGATCTTGCGCGCGAGCCGGATCTCGCTCTTGAACCGTTCGAGCGCACTTGCGTCTTCGCCGAGCACGTCCTGTTTGAGCGTCTTGATGGCGATCATCTCGCCCAGTTCGGTGTCCACGGCCTTGAACACCATCCCCATCCCGCCCACACCCAGCATCTCCTTCACTTCGTACCGTTGGGCGAACGTCATGCCCGGCGCGATGCCGCCTTCCTGCATCTTCATGGCCATCGTGGGCGCGTTTGCCGCGTTGATCTGCACCGTCTTTGCGTCCGTCGTGCCCGCGCTCAGGAATTCCACGAGCGCCTGCTTTTCCCGGAGGTCCGCGAGCATCGCGCGGAACGCGTCCGCCAGCGTACCGACCTCGCCGGACGCCTTCACGCTGATATCGGCCGTATAGTCGCCGTCCGCGGCGCGCCGCGTGGCCGACACGAGCTGCAGCACAGGCTTGGTGATCTGCCGCGCGATGCCGAAGGCGAGCAGGCCCGCGAACGCGAGGCCGAGCCCGCCCCACAGGATGATGGTCCGTTCGAGCCGGCGGAACGCGGCGAACTCCACGTCGCGATTCCGGAACACCACGAGGCCCCCGACCAGCGAGCCGGACGCGGTGCGCAGCGGCGCGCCAAGCGCCACGTACTCGATGCCGGCGATCTGCGTGCGCGTGCGCATCTGCGGCGCCTGCGCCGTGTCGTCCTCGGCGGGCCAGTGAATGGCGCCGATCGTCGCGACGATCTCATCGCCGCTCCCCATCGTGCTCGCCACGACGCGTGGCGTTCCCTCGTCGAGCACGAAGAAGGCGACGTCGATCGAGTCGGGCGACGCCCCCTTCACCGACCGCGCGAAGGTCGAGTCCACGGCCCGAACCGCCATCAGCGAGCCGACGACCGTCTCCGACGCGCCCGCCTGCACGGTGACGGGAACGGCGATCGTCTGCAGCAACTCGTCCTGCGCGGCGCCATAGCCCGCCGTCGCCGTCCCCGAGAGCGCACCGCCGATCAGCGCGCCGCCGAGCGTGTCCGGTTCGGCGCCGGGCTCGTCGCTCTTGGCGAGCCGTACTCCGGCACCGTCGGTGATCTGCACCCAGTCCGCGAAAAGCCGCTGCTGCGCCTCGATCGCCTGGTCGAGCAGGTCGGCCAGCTGCGACTTGCTCTGCACGAGCGACTGGAACTTCGGGTCCTTGGCAAAGATGTCGGCCGAGCCCTGCAGCGCACGCCGCCGCGCGTCGAGCTGCGTCGAAATCTGGTCGGTGGCCTGGACGAGCGCGCGATTCACGGTCGTGTCGGCCGTGCGGCCGGCCTCGCGCGACGTGAAATAGAGCGTAACGCCAAGCACCGCCGCGACGACGGCGGCGGTGCTGAGGAAGATTCGGGTTGTGAGCGAGAGACCGCGTGTGGCCACGGAGCGGGGGCTGGGGACGGACTTCCGGCTAGTAGATCACGCCGCGCTTGGAATAATCCTTGCCGTTCTTGTCCATGTGGGCGACTTCCTTGTACCCGCTCGCGTCGAGCTTTGTGTCGAGCGCCGCGAGGCCGGCTACCGGAACGTCAATCTCCGACACGACGGGCTTCGCCCGTTCGTGCCAGACCGTCATCGTGTACTTCCCGGCGGGCACCTTGGGAATGTCCCACCGCCCGTCGTTTGACGCCTGCGTGAACCACGGCGTGTTCACGACCACGATATACGCCGTCATCTTCGCGTGCACGTTGCAGTAGATCGGGAACGCCCCGGCCTTCACGAACTTGTTGGACTTGCTCTTGCCGCTGCCGTACGAGCCCAGGTCGAAAAGCGCCCCCGGCGTCGTGGAGAAGACGTTGTGGGTGAACGGATCCTGATTCGGGTAATCGACGGTCGAGCCGGTCGTCACGACGCGAACCCGCGGCGCGAAATTCCGGCCGTTGATCGCCATCTGCGCCTTCCCTTCGCTCACGCGCGCCGGACCCGATTTCGGCTCGAGATAGATTACGGTGTTCGCGAAGTCGGAGGTCTTCTCCCCGGGTTTTTCCTGTATCGAAACGCGGCCCGCGACCGTCCCTTGGGCAAGCGCCGGTGACACGCCGATGCCGAGGCCCACCACGACCACGGCGCTGAACCCTGCAGCCGCCCGGACACTCCCCGTTCCCACCAACATCATCATGCGACGCATCGTGACCTCCCCGTCTTCCGCAGACAATCCAAGTTGCAACTATAGAGACCTCCGCGCGAGCCGGTCAAGCACGTCAGGTCGCCGGTTCGCAGCAATGCTCGCGGCTGGCGTGATGTGCGTCACCGAGCTGCCCGCCCAGGACACGACCCGGACCTCGCGCGACAGCATCGCCGCGCGCCTCGAACGCGCAGAAGAGGCGATCGCGTTCCTCCGCCAGCAGCTCGCCGACCAGTCCGAGAGCGCCGTACAGACACGGTCGCGCATGGCGCTGGAATTGAACGGGCGCGTCCTGATGAACGCATTCGGGAACTCCCGCCGGGTGAACAACGTGGATGTCCCCGTCTTCGTGCGACCCGACACGGCCAGCGGCCTGCCGCTCGGCGGCGGCGGCATCGCGATCCGCCAAACGACGCTCGGGCTTTCGGTCAATTCGGGCAGCGTGCTCGGCGCCTCGTTCGTCGGCGCGCTGGACGTCGATTTCTACGGCGGGCAGCAGCCGAGTTCAGGCGGACGAACCTTTCCCCTGCTCCGGATGCGCATCGCCACCGCCACGCTCTCGTGGCCCAACGCCGACCTGATGGTAGGCCAGGATGGTCCACTGGTCAGCCCGCTGAACCCGGTGAGCTTCGCGTCGGTGGGAGTGCCGGGGTTCACCGCGGCCGGCAACCTCTGGCTCTGGCTCCCGCAGGCGCGGCTGGGCATCCATACCGGCGGACCCGTGCGCTTCGGCGTGCAGGGCGCGGTGCTCGCGCCCACGAGCGGGGACCCGGCGGGCCTGTTCGACACCGACAACGACATCGCCGAGCGATCGAAGCGCCCGTTCGTCGAGGGCCGCGCACACGTGTCGTGGGGCGCGGACGACCTCGCCGGCTCGATCGGCGTGAGCACGCACGCGGGGTGGTTCGCTACGCCGGGATCGACGAACCAGCGGGAGTCGTTCGCCGTGGCCGCCGATGCGCTGCTGCCACTGTCGAGGCACTTCGAAGTCCGCGGCGAGTGGTATTCTGGCGACGGCATGCGCGGACTCGGCGGCGGCGCGATCGGTCAGCTCTTCGGCACGAGCGGCCAGCCGATCGAGAGCACCGGGCTGTGGGGCCAGGCCAACGCAAAGCTCGGCACCCGCGTCACGCTCGGCGCAGGGTACGGATTCGACGACCCGGACGACGGCGACCTGCCGGCCGCGGCGCGGCGCAAGAACACGACGATTGAAGCACACCTGCACGTCCGCCCCGCCGGCCCGCTGCTCCTCGGGTTCGAGTATCGGCGACTCGAGACCACGTACGCGTCCGGCAAGCTCGCCAACGACCACCTGAACCTCGCCGTCGGGTTCGTCTTCTAGCGCGGCACGTCGCCGGCGACGAGCCGGACCCTGATGCCCCCGTTCGACAGGCGGAGTCGCTCCACGAGCGGGAGCTTGGTGTGCCGCTCCAGCGAACGGTCCGCCGATATGAGCGCCACTCGCCAACCCGGCAGCTTCGCGCGCGCGACATTGCCGAGTTGCGCGTACAGGTTGCGCAGCGTCCCCGAATCTCCGACGCGCGCGCCGTAGGGCGGATTGACGACCAGAAGCCCCGGCCCGGCCGGCGGCGCGATCGCCGACAGCGCGCGGTGCTCCACCGTCACGTCCGCGGCAACGCCGGCGCGCTCGGCGTTCGCGAGCGCAGCGGCGATCGCGCCCTCGTCACGGTCGCTGGCCACGATCGGCGCCGCCGCCGCGTCACGCTGCGCGGCACGCGCCCCGGTGCGCGCTCGTGACGCTGCGGCGCCGTCGAACGCGGGCCAGGTTTCGCACGCGAATGTCCGCCCGATCCCCGGCGCGATCCGCCGCGCAATGAGCGCGCCCTCGATCGCGATCGTCCCCGACCCGCACATGGGGTCCACGAGCGGCACCGAGCCGTCATAGCCCAGCGCGAGCAGCACACCGGCGGCGATCGTCTCGCGGATTGGCGCCTTGGCGACCGCTTTCCGGTATCCGCGCCGGTGCAGCAGTTCGCCCGACGCGTCGGCACTGATGGTGCATTCGTCGTGCTCGAGGCGCACGATGAACAGCTGGGGCACGGCGCCCGTGGCTGACTGCGACCGCGCTGGCGCACGGGGTGCGTCCCCCGTGGCCGCGCCGTCCGGCCGGTCGTCACCGTCGGATTCGTCGTTGGCGCCCGCGCCGGCAATCCTCGCGTTCGGAAGCCGCGCCGTCAGCGAGCGCGCCAGGCGTTCCGCCACCGCGCCCGAGTGATACAGTCGCGACTTCCGACACGTCACGCGGAACGCGACAGGCGATCCGTCGGTTGCGTACGACTGCCATTCCACCGCCTTCGCGCGCCGCTCCAGCTCGGCGAACGATCTTGCCGTGAACGACGCAACGCGGACAATCACACGCGAGGCCGCACGCAAGTGCAGGTTCGCGGCGAACACGTCGGCATCGCCGCCACGAAACGACACGCCGCCGGCCACGACCTCGCCGGTTTCGACGCCGATCGCCGCGAGCTCGGCGGCGACGACCGGCTCCAGACCCGGCGTCGCCACCGCAAAGCAGTCGTGCGTCACGCCACGGCGCGGCGCTGGTCGCGTTGCCACTTGGAAATGCGCCAGCCGTAGAGCACCGCGAGGATCGCGGCATATGTGAGCGGGTCCGTCAGGTCCTTCTTGACCGCCATGCCGTAGTGAATCACGCCGAGCACGGCAATCACGTAGATCAGCCGGTGCAGCTTCGCCCAGCGCTTCCCGAGCCTGCGAATCATCGCCTTGGTGGAGGTGACGACGAGCGGGATCATGAGCACGAGCGCGGTCATGCCCAGGTAGATGTATGGCCGCTTCAGCAGGTCCTTGGTGAGTTCGGCCCAGTCCAGTTGCACGTCGAGAAACGCGTAGGCGATCCAGTGCAGCGTCACGTAGCCGAACGCGAACAGCCCGAGCGTGCGGCGATGCTTGGCGAGCCAATTCCAGCCGGTGATCTGGCGAAGCGGCGTGATCGTCAGCGTGGCCACAAGCAGCCGCAGCGTCCACCGCCCCAGGAAGTGCTCGCCTTCCTTCACGGGGTTCGAGCCGAAGTAGCGCGTCCCCGTGAGGATGTCCGACAACAACCCCGCGATCGCGAGCGCCGCGGGCACGCAGAGCGCGATGATCAGGAGCACGCCAAACCCCGGCGGCTCACGGAACGCGCGCAGCCGTTCGCGCCACCCCGGTCGTGCGTCAGCGGTCATCGTGGCCACCGCGCGTCAGCCTCGCGCCGCCTGCTCGCGCTGGCGTCAGTAGTTCCGCCTCAGGTCCATTCCGGCGTACATGGACGCCACGTCATCGGCGTAGCCGTTGAACATCAGCGTCTTGCGCTTGAGGAACTCGCCGATGCGGCGCTCCGTGGCCTGGCTCCACCGCGGATGATCCACTTCGGGGTTCACGTTCGAATAGAACCCGTACTCGTTGGGCGCCGAGATATTCCACGTGGCTGGTGGCTGCTTGTCGGTGAGGTGGATGCGCACGATGGACTTGATGCCCTTGAACCCGTACTTCCACGGTACGACGAGCCGGAGCGGCGCCCCGTTCTGGTTCGGCAGGTCGCGGCCGTACACGCCCGTGGCCAGCAGAGTGAGCGGATGCATCGCTTCGTCCAGGCGCAGCCCCTCGACGTACGGCCAGTCGAGCACGCGGGACGTCTGGCCGGGCATCCGGCGCGGGTCGAAGAGCGTCGTGAACGCCACATACTTGGCCTGCGGCGTCGGCTCGGCGCGCGTCAGCATCTCCGCGAGCGGGAACCCGCGCCACGGGATCACCATCGACCACGCCTCGACGCACCGCATCCGGTAGATGCGGTCCTCGA
>CAZLAU010000045.1:0-18806 GCA_964557615.1 uncultured Gemmatimonas sp. | reverse complement strand
CCGTCGAGCGTCGGAAGGTCCTTCGAACCCGCTGCGACGCGTGCACGTTGCCGCGCGTCCGCGGCATCGAAGGTGTGCCAGAGATTCCACACCCACAGCAGCGCCCCGATCGAAAACAGCACGCCGCCCGAGGCCAGCATCCAGCGGCCTGCACCCGGCATTCGCGGCATCGTCCAGAATCCGGCAACGATTCCCAACAGGCCGATGTTGGCGAGAAAGAGGTGCGCCACCGCCAGCCGTTGGCTGTACAGCGGGTGCCCGAACAGGCGCGGGAGGAGTTGGTACCCCACGCCGAACACCAGCATCGTCAGGAAGCCGACGACGTTCATGTGCGCGTGCGCCGGGCGATAGATGGTCCACTGCGGTTCGATCGCGATCGCCACACCGAGCAGGATGCCGGCAGCGAACCACAGCAGTGAAGCCCTGATGAATGCCTTGATGAACCACTCCATGTGCGCTCCTCATCGAAGTCACGTCGCCGTGAATGACTGCCTCGGATGGCAACCTAAGGCGGCTACAGCGTCGCGACGCGACGTAACCGGTGCGCGTGCCACGAGCCAGAGGCGAGCGGCGGCAGCAAGAAGCACGGCGGCCCGAACGAAAAAAGGAGCAAGCCAATCGCTTGCTCCTTTTTCGTATCGGGACGGCGGGATTCGAACCCGCGACCCCCTGAACCCCATTCAGGTGCGCTACCGGACTGCGCTACGTCCCGTCATTCGCCGCAGCAAAATCGCCCTCACCGCGGGACTCATAATGTAGCCGGATGCCCACACCACGCACACCCCGGAACAGCACGAATCCCGCGCTATCGCCCGTCCATCGCCGAGAACTCGTGCAACCCCTCGGCGTGCGTCCAGCCGTCCTCCTCGCCAATCTCCACCAGCGCCCGAATGTAGTCCTCCTGGAACAGGATCAGACTCAGCAAGTCCGGGCTCGCGGTGTCCTTCGTGCCGAGACCACGCGTGAGGTACTTCACGAGCGGCGGCAGCCGGGCCTCGAACTCGCTCGCCAGCCGGCCGAGGTCGCGCGACGGCCGGATCACCATCACGTCCACGATGCGCATGCCGTTCCGCTTCTCGTCGGGCAGCGCCTCGAGCAGCCGGTTCATCATCTGCGTGTGGACGATGTCCTCGTCGATCATGTCGAGGAAGATCGCGTTGTACAGCGAGCCGAGTACCTGGGCCGGTGGCGGATAGCCGCGGGTCTGCGGCGCGCCGGCCTCGGCCGTGGTGCGCTGCTTTCGCGTCGAAATGTTCAGGATGCGGGTCGCGCCCAGATGCAGTGCCGGCGACAGCGGTGAGGTGAGCCGCACGCCGCCGTCGCCATACCACTCGTCCCCGATCTCGACCGCCGGGAAGAACATCGGCAGCGCGCTCGATGCCATCACGTGCTCCACCGTGAGGTTGGCCGCGGCACTCCTTCGCTGGGGTCGCTGCCAGAGCGTCACGTCCCGCCCCTCCACCCACGTCATCGACTGACCGTTGGTGTAGCTGGTCGCCGACAACGCCACGGCGCTGAGCGCGCCCGACGCGATGTTCCGCTCGATGCCGGCAAGCGCAGTCCGCGGGCCGGCGCCGAGGCTCCGCGTCAGGAACTCGCGCAGGGGCTCCGTGTCCACCATTCCGCGCATCGGCTCGCGACCACGTCCAATGCCGCCGGAGGCAAGCCGCGCGCCCCACCGGAACACGTTCCATAGGAGCGGCGCGGTGCCCACCCGAAACACCTGATCGGGTGTGAGGCTGACCCACAGGCGTACGAGGTCGTCGGCGGCCTCGCTCGGCGTCCCGTGATGTGCGGCCAAGTGGATCGTGTTCACGGCGCCGGCGGATATCCCGGTCTTGATCGGAAACGTCAGGTCCGGACAGCGGCGGGCGATGCCCCGCAGCACGCCCGCCTGATACGCGCCGCGTGCCCCGCCCCCACCCAGCATCAACGCCAGTGCCATGTGGATTCCCGTCCGACGTGCCTGACGCCGCGCTAGCGCCCGGGCGTCGCGGCGGCAGCGGCAGCCGCCGCGGTGCGCGCCTGCCGCTCGCGGGTCAGGTGCGGTACCAGTCCAAGCATGCGTTGCACGACCATGAGCTGGCCACGGTGGTGCATCTCGTGCTCCTTCGGTGAGAGCAGCATCTCGAGCCGCGATCGCGATCCGCTCTTGTCGAAGTTCTCCACGCGCTCCGCAAGGAACTCGGGCGACAGGGACCCGAGCCAGCCGGCAAAGTGCTCGCCCTCGGATTCGAGCGCCGTGATGATCACATCCTTCGTCGTCAGTAGCGCCTCCGCCGCACCGATCGTCCGCATCAGCGCCGGGAAGTCATACCCGTCGAAACCGGTGATCCGGCGGACGCGGTGCATGTCCTCCGCGACGCGACTGATGTACGCGATGTGCGCGAGGGTCTGCGCAACCGTTCGCACGCCCGGCGCCGGGCTGAACCCGTACTTGTCCTCTGGAATGTCCCGCGCCGTCTGCAGCGTGTTTTTGCGCACCGTCCGGAACGCCGCCGCCAGCTCTGCTCCGCCATAAGCCTGCACCGTTTCTCTCCTGTCGTGAAATCCGAGACACTCACACCCGGTAACAATACCAAGCGGGCGCCGCGGGTGGACCGTATCCGGTCGTCCGAGTGGACGGAACGCTGCGACGACCTGCATTATTCCGCATGGCCCATCGCCTCTCAACGGTGATCAGCGGCGACCACGCGGCGCCAGATCGGCTCGGCGGCCTGGTGGGTCCCGTTCCGCGCTCGCTGCGCGTACCGCGGGCGATGTTGCTTGGCCTGACGATTCTCTACCTCGCCCTCGGCGAGTTTTTCGTGATCCGCCTCGCCGACCGTTCGGAGACCACGGCGGCCGACATGCTCGAGTCGCGCGTGATCTCCATTGTGGGAGGTCTCGATCGGGCCGCGGAACGTGACCGGAGTGCGGCCATGGTCGCTGCGGGCCTCCCACAGGCCCGGGATGCGCTCCGTTCGCGTGCCACCGCTGACATCGCGCGCCTCCGGGGCCAGCTCGAACCGCTGATGGCGGCCCTCCGGTTTGAGGGTGCCACGCTGCTCGACGCCGGCGGCGCCGTGATTCGACACGCGGGAATGGATTCGCTCGGTGCCGCGACGCTCGAACCCCTCGCGGCGTTCCGCGCAGCCGTGGTCCGCGACCGGCCACAGTTCTCGGATGTCGTCCCGGCCGCGTTCGCGACGGCAGACGTCGACGGGCGGATGCTCGACAGCGTGCCGGTGCTCTTCGTTGGTGCCAGCGTTCGCGACGCCGGAGATCGCCCGCTCGGCGCCCTGGTGTTCCGCGTCCGCCCGTCGCAGCGCATCGACCCCGTCCTCCGGAGCAGCCGCATCGGCCGAAGCGCAGACGCCGTCGCGTTCCGGCGCGACGGCGTCGCCGTGTCGAGTACGAGGTACGACGGCGCTCTGGTCGAATCGGGCGTGATCCCGGAAGGGCGCTCGTCGAGCCTCAGGTTCTGGCTGCTCGATCCGGATAGTGCCACGGCAGCAGGCACGAGCGCCGGGCGGGTACTGACGCGCGCCGTCGAATCGGCGATTCGCGGGGAGTCGGGTTCCGACGTCAGCGGATACCGCAACGCGCGGGGCGCCGACGTCGTCGGAGCGTGGGCGTGGAGCGTGCCACTCGGGATGGGTGTGGTGTTCGAGGTGGACCGCGCCGAGGCGCTCGAGCAGTATTTCGTGCTCCGGAACATCTACTGGGCGCTCGGCCTCGGCATCATCATCGCGAATACCGTGGCGTGGCGCGGCATCCGGCATTCGCGACGACTCAGGATCCAGCGGAAGGCCGCCGAAGCCACCGTGCTCGAGCGCGAGCAAACGCTGAACGCCATCATCGACTCGTCGCCGAACGCCGTGCTCGTGCTCGATTCGTCGGGGCGCGTCATCCGGCACAATGACGCCGCCGAGCGACTCTTCCGACGTCCGGCCGCGGCCGTGCTTGGCGACTCGATCCGCTCGTTCGTTCGCAACGGGATCGAGCTGGAGAGCGGCGATGTGCCGAAGTTCCTCGACTCCGTCGGCGCTGAGGCAACCGCCGTGCGGGGCGATGGCACGGAGTACCCCGTCGAGGTACGCTGGGGCTCGTTCGAGGTGCACGATGAGCACCTCTACACGGTAATCATGATCGACATCACGGCTCGAAAGGAGACGGAACGCGCCCTGATTGCCGCCAAGGAGGAAGCCGAGGCCGGCGCCCGCGCCAAGAGCGAGTTCCTCGCGATGATGTCCCACGAGATCCGGACGCCGATGAACGGCGTCCTCGGCATGACGAGCCTGCTTGCCGATACCGGACTGACCGCCGAGCAGCGGCAGTTCGTGGAGGCCACGCGCCGGTCGGCCGACCTCCTGATGAGCGTCATCAACGACATCCTCGACTTCTCGAAGGTCGAGGCCGGCAAGATGACGATCGAGCCGATCCCGTTCGACCTCCACGCCGCGGTCAGCGAGGTGGCCGAACTGCTGGTGCCGCGCGCCATCGAAAAGCAGGTCGAACTCGTGATGCGCGTGAACCCCGAGGCGCCGGCGCGGGTGATCGGCGATTCCGGGCGCATTCGCCAGGTGCTGCTCAACCTTGCCGGCAACGCCCTCAAGTTCACGGAACGCGGCCACGTCGCCGTGAGCGTGACCGGCGTGCCCGAGGCCGACTCGGTCGCGCTGCGGTTCGAGGTCACCGACACCGGCATTGGCATCCCGGCACACGTCCTGCCGTCCCTGTTCAGCCCGTTCAAGCAGGCCGACGCCTCGACCACGCGCCGCTTCGGTGGCACCGGCCTGGGCCTGTCCATCAGCAAGCGGCTCGTCGAGCTGATGGGCGGCGCGGTCGGCGTCGAGAGCCGCGAGGGCGAGGGCTCGACCTTCTGGTTCACCCTCACCCTCCCAATCGACCGCAGTCCCGCGCCCGAACCGCACCAGCCCGTCGCGCTCGGCGGCATTCGCGCGCTCATCGTGGACGACGTTGAAGTGAACGTGCAGCTGCTCACCGAGTGGTTGCGCAGCTGGGGCATGCGCGTGGATGCCGCGCCGGAAGGGCACCGCGCCCTCGAACTCATGCGCGCCGCCGTCGCGGTCGGCGACCCCTACCGCATTGCGATTCTCGACTACCTGATGCCCCGGATGGACGGCGAAATGCTCGGGCGGACCATTCGCGGCGACGACGCCCTTCGGCCGTGCCTGCTGATTCTCGCGACGTCAGCCGCGCAGCGCGGCGATGCCGAACGATTCCAGGCGGCGGGGTTCGACGCCTACCTGACCAAGCCGTTCCGCCCCAGTGTCGTCGCGGCAGCGTGCGAGGCCGTGCTCACGCGGGGACCCCGCGCGTACGAGCGCCAGCCGATCATCACCCGGCACTCCCTCGTCGAGCGCGCACCCCGTGCCCTGGCGCAAGCCGACCCGCTCGCCGCGGCCGCCGCGGCCGCGACAGGCGCCGCGCCGGTCGCGTCGCGCGCATCCGACAACCTGGCCACCATTCGCGTCCTGCTCGCTGAGGACAATCCGGTCAACCAGCTGGTGGCCGTCCGCATGCTCGAGCGCCTCAACTGCCGGGTGGATGTCGCCAACGACGGGCTCGAGACCGTCAAGATGTCGGCGCAGTTCGATTACGAAGTGATCTTCATGGATGTGCAGATGCCCAACCTCGACGGCCTCGAGGCGACCCGCCAGATCCGCGAACGCGAAGCCCGCGGCGCGCACACCCATATCATCGCGATGACGGCCAATGCGATGCAGGGCGACCGTGAACGGTGCATCGCTGCGGGAATGGACGACTACGTCACCAAGCCCGTGACGCCGGACGCCCTCAGGCAGGCACTCGACCGCCTGTCGTCGTACCGGCTGCTGAACCCGACCTGATCCGCTCGGCCAGCGACTCGAGGTACGTCAGCTCGAACGGCTTCTCGAGGATCGGCACCGTGACCTTCGCGAGAAAGCCGGACACGTCCGGGGCGGAGGTGTCGCCGGTCGACAGCACGAAGCGCGCCGCGACGTCCGGCGCGGCCGACAGCATCCGGTCGTACACGTCCATGCCGCTCACGCCCGCCATCTTCAGGTCGCACAGGATTACGTCGTAGATCCGAGCCGCCTCGGGGCGCAACAGCTTCGCCAGCGCGTCGGCGCCATCCGAAGATTCCTCCACGCTCCAGCCCTTGCGCGTGAAGTACCGGCGCAGGCCCTGCCGGATCGCGCTCTCGTCGTCGATGAGCAGGATCGTCGCCTTTCGGCCGGGCATCGCGCGCGGAACCGATGGTGGCTCGGAGATCGCCGGCGCCGTGCCGGCTGTCGCCGCACCGGGGGTGCCACTGGCGACCACGCGCGCCGTGCCTCCCGCTGCCGTTTCTCCCGATCCGCCAACGCCCGCCCCGCCAGGTACCGCGCCCGCGGCTTTTGACTCGAGCGGCAGCCGCAAGATGAACCGCGCACCGCCCCCGGCCGCCGCGGGCCGGTTCTCGCCGGTCAACGTTCCACCGAGCGCGTGGACGATCCCGAGCGACACCGACAGCCCGAGGCCCACACCGTGACCGGTCGGCTTCGTCGTGAAGAACGGCTCGAACATCCGGTCCGCAACTTCCGGTGCAATGCCTGCGCCGTTGTCCTCGACAATTACCTCGAATTGGCCGGCCTTCACGCGTGTCGACATCCGGACGGTGCCGCCGCTGCCGGCCGCATGCGAAGCGTTGGTCAGCAGGTTCGTGACGACCTGCTCGAACCCGGTACGGTCGAGCGCGACCGGGGTCTCGGCGTCGTGCACTTCGACGGTGAATTCGACGCCCTGCGTCGCAAAGCCGGGCCGCATGGCGTGCGCTATGCTCGTGAGGATCGGCCCCGGTGCCGACGGCGTCAGCGCACGCGCGACGTCGCGACGCGCATAGGTCAGCAGGTCGCGCACGATGGTGCGCGACCGGAGCGCCTGTGCCTGGATCACCTCCAGCGCCACGCGTTCCTCGGGCGCCCGGGCATCGGAGAGCAGGTCCTCGGTGAAATTGAGGATCGCCGCCAGCGGATTGTTCAGCTCGTGCGCCACACCCGAGACGAGCTTGCCGAGCGATTCGACCCGGTCGGCGTCCGCAATGCGCCGACGCAGGTGTTCCCGCTCCTCCTCGGCGCGCGCCAGGTTGGTCTCGTCCACCCACAAGCCCGCGCCGCCGGTCACCGCGCCACTCGCATCGCGCAGCGGAACGATGTGTGACCGCATCAGCCGCCGGCCATCCTCGGTCACGGTGCTCCACGTCACGGACAGGGTTTCGCCCGCCAGCACCCGCCGCTCGGCGTGCTCGTGCTGGTCGATCACGTCGCGCGAGCCGATGAGTTCATACAAGTGCCGGCCGAGCAGTGTTTCACCCTGCGCCAGTCGCTCGCGCGCCCACTCGCCGAACGCCGACGTCACCCGCAGGTCGTGGTCGAACGTCATGAAGCCCGCGTTGAGCGCGTCGAGCACGATCGCAAGCCGCGCGTCGCGCTCGCGCAGTTCCCTGTTCTGCTCGTGCGCCTCGGTGACGTCGCGCGCGATCACCACCGTGGCCACCCGCTCGCCCAGCGGCAGCGGCGACGCCGAGGCCTGCACCCACCGCTCCGCCCCATCCTTCCGGATGTACCGGACCTCGACGCGCACCGGATCACCGGCCTTCGCCCTGGTGAACGCATCCAGGATCACGGGCCACTCGGCGGTCGGGAAGAACCCGGTGTTCGGCAGCCGCTTGATCTCCTCCCAGGTGTAACCCGACTGGGCGAGCGTTGCCGGATTGGCGTCGATGAAATGCCCGCCCTCGTCGAACGTCATCACCATGTCGGACGCCGATTGAACGAGCGTCACGTACCGGAGCTCGGCGTCGCGGATCGACTTGATGAGCCGCGACTGGAGGTGCATCAGCAGCAGCACCATGCCGATCGCGGCACCGACGCTCGACACGATGAACAGCGGGTTGCCGGTCACGGGCGGCAGGCCGATCGGAGATTCGACGATCCGAGGTCCGTATACCGCCAGCACCGCAAGGCCGGAATACACGACCACCACCAGCGCCGCCACCCCGAGTGCCCATCGCCGCGGAAGCGTGGAGCTCGCCACCAGCACCATGTGCGCAAAGAACACGACGCCGAGGTATGCCGCGGCGTCGATGAGCACATACGCCGCCGCCAGGAACAGGACGTCGATGACCACCGTCCACGCATAGCGGCGGAGCCGCCGTTCGTAGTCCGCCGGTTGCACGGCCCAGCGAGACGCGACGATGTTGACGACCACCCACGTCGCCATCAGCGCGTACGTGCGGATGTCCACCCGCGCGCCGAAGAGATCCGCAGCGAAAATCACCGCCGCCGATGCGACAATCGTCACCGCGTGACGCGACATCGAATCGGCCATCCAGCCGGCTATGGCTGGCGCCGAGTATGCCGCGTGCGGCGTATCCCTCCGCGGTGTCGATGGATTCGAGGTCACAGCCCTAACATATCGGCCCGACCCGATCGTCGCCGCACCCGGACCGATGGAGGTACTGGGCCGGCCCGAATCCGGTCAGCGGTTGTGGGCGTGCATCAGGTCCACCAACTCGTCGTACATGGCATCGGCATCGGCGTCGCCCTTGCGGATCGCCGTGGCGGCGCAGTGCCGGAGGTGGTTGCGCATCAGCTCGCGCGCCACGCCGCGCAGCGCCTCGTGCACCGACGAGATCTGGACGAGGATGTCCGCGCAATACCGGTCCTCCTCAACCATCCGCTGGACGCCCCTGACCTGACCTTCGATGCGTCGGAGCCGCTTGATGTTGCTCTGCTTGATGCCGGCGTCCACGCCGTGTGCGTGCCCGCCCGGACCCGGCGCATCCGTGGCCCGTCGCGGTGTCTTGCGACGCGTCGTCATCTCGCCCCCTGCGCACGCGAATCGATGATGGTCATCACGATATCCTCGCGCCCCTGAGGCGCAGGCTGTTGGTCACGACGCTGAAGGAGCTGAACGCCATCGCGGCGCTGGCCAACACCGGGCTCAGCAGCAGCCCGAACGCCGGATAGAGCACGCCTGCCGCCACGGGAATCCCGACCACGTTATAGATGAACGCCCAGAACAGGTTCTGTTTCATCGTGCGCATCGTGCGGCGTGACAGTGCGATCGCCTGGGCGGCGGTCCGAAGGTCGCCGCGCATCAAGACCACGTCCGCGGCGTCGTTGGCCACGTCCGTTCCGGACCCGATCGCCATCCCGACGTCGGCCTGGGCGAGGGCCGGCGCGTCGTTGATGCCGTCGCCGACCATCGCCACCACCGCGCCTTCGCCCTGGAGCCGGCGCACCTCGGACACCTTGCCATCGGGCAACACGCCGGCCACCACTCGCTCGATCCCCGCCTGGGCCGCCACGGCGTCGGCCGTCCGCTGGTTGTCGCCGGTGAGCATCACGACGCGCATGCCCATCGCGTGAAACCGCTCGACTGCCGCCCGCGACGTCGCGCGCACCGGGTCGGCGACTGCGATCAGCCCGGCAAGCGCGCCATCCACCGCCACGTACATCGGGGTGCGCGCTTGGCGTTCGAGTCGCTCCGCATCGGCCGCCACCGGCCCGATGTCGATCGCATACTCAGCCATCAACCGCGCGTTTCCCACCGCGACGGCACGTCCATCAACCACTCCGGTCGTCCCCATCCCGGTGTGTGACTGGAACGACTCGACCGTCGCCGCCGCGTCGATGTCAGCCGCATGGCGCACGACGGCGTCAGCCAGCGGGTGTTCACTCGCGCGTTCCACCGCCGCCGCCAGCGCCACCATCCGCTGGCTCCCTCCCGGCGCAGCAAACGCTCCATCCGGCGCCGTGATGATGTCCGTCACCGTCGGCCTGCCCTCCGTGACGGTACCCGTCTTGTCCAGCACGACCGTGGTCACGTCACCCGCGCGCTGCAGGGCTTCGCCGCCCTTGATCAGCACGCCCAGGTCGGCGCCGCGCCCCGTGGCCACCATCACGGCCGTCGGCACGGCGAGCCCCATCGCGCACGGGCACGCGATGATCAGCACGGCTACGGCCGCCGCGAGGCCGCGGCCCAGGGCGGCCCCATCGGCCGCGATGTACCACACCGCGAACGTCACCACGGCAATCGCGATCACCGTGGGTACGAACACCGCGGACACCTGGTCCGCCAACCGCTGGATCGGCGCGCGCGAGCCCTGGGCGTCGCGCATGAGCCGCACAATCTGGGCGAGCACGCTGTCGCTTCCAACGGTGGTCGCTCGATAGCGGAGCGCGCCGGTCGTGTTCACGGTCGCGCCGATCAGCCGGTCACCCGGGTTCTTCGACACCGGCAGCGACTCGCCCGTGAGCATGCTCTCGTCCACGGCACTGGCTCCCCCAACGACCACGCCGTCCACGGGCACGCGCTCGCCGGGCCGCACCACCACGATGTCGCCCGGCACGACCATCTCCACCGGCACGTCGGCCTCTTCAGAGCCGCGGACGACTCGCGCGCGCTTGGGCTGCAACTGCACCAGCGAACGCAGCGCCACAGCCGTGTTGCGGCGCGCGCGCGCCTCCAGCGCGTTGCCCGTCGTGACCAGGGCGATGATGATGATCACCGCCTCGTAGTACACGTCCGGCGCCATCCCGTGGCGCATGAAGAAGTCCGGGGCGATCGTGGCGGCCGCCGAGTACACGAATGCCGCGCCCGTCCCGACCGCCACCAGCGTGTTCATGTCCGACGTGCCGTGCCGCGCCGCCGCCCAGGCACGTACATAGAAGTGCCGTCCCGCCCACGCCATCACCACCACGGTCACGAGCAGCAGGCCCCAGCTGAGGGCCTGCGTCGGCACCGCGTAGAGCCATGGCGCCGCGGACTGGACCAGGGGCGAGAGCACTCTCGCCGACCACGCCATGAACGGATCCAGCGAGCCGTGCCCCGCCATTCCAGCCGCGTCACCAGCCATCAGGGGCATCGACGCCAGCATTGCCACGGCGCCCGCGATGCCCGTGAGGATCGCCTTGCGCGAGAGTTCCGTGAACTCCCGCGCGGCTGCGGCATCGCGCTCTTCCTGCTCCTCGAATGCCGTGCGATCCGGCGACGCCAGTTCCGCGCCGTAGCCGGTGTCCCGGATCGTCTCGACCAGCCGTTCAGGCGATACCGACGCCGGATCGTACTCCACCGTCGCCGTGTGCATCATCAGGTTCACGGTGGCGTCGGCGACGCCGGGCTCCTTCTGCAGCGCGCGCTGCACCCGCGCCTGGCACGCCGCGCACGTCATCCCGGTGACCGGGATGCGGATCGACTCCGCCATTATCGGGCTACCACCGCCTCGTAGCCTTCGTCGGCCACGGCGTCGGTGATCTGCTCGCGCGAGACCCGTGCCGGATCGTACTGCAGCGTCGCCGACCCGATCGCCACCGCCTCGACCTCGACTCCGGCGATGCCCTTGAGCGCCCGGGACACGGCGCCCACGCAGTGCCCGCAGCTCATTCCCGAGATGTCCAGCGTCATCCGTTCCATGCGTGCCTCCTGAGCACTCGTCATATACCCCCCTACCCTATCGAATATGACGACCCAGGCCGCACGGCGCAAGCGCAAGACAAAGAACGGGGCCGCGCGCGCGCGGCCCCGTGATCATTCCCATTGCGTTGTCTGAAGAGCGGGCGACCGGACTCGAACCGGCGACGTCCAGCTTGGGAAGCTGGCATTCTACCAACTGAATTACGCCCGCACAGCACTCAGTATAGCCGAGCGCCCCGTACCATCGCTACGACGACTCCCCTCGGCTCGGGTCGTCCACCGACGGTATCGATGCCGGCGTGCTCCGAAACCGGTTCCACCGGGAATCCTCGACCTCCCGCGCCCGCACGATCGCCGTCTCGTCGCGCCAGAACCCGGCGGCGCCCGTGATTTCGCCCGCTGCATCCCGCAGCGGCGCCACGTGCGACCGCACCCACCGGCCGGCCCCAACCGACCACACCCACGTCACCTCCGCACCGGCGAGCGCCTTCTCGTGCTGTTCACGCTGGATCAGCGCCTCTTCCGCTGACGGTGCGATCGTCGAAATCGCCTTGCCGACAAGCCGGCTCGCCGCCCCCTGCTCCGCGCCCCGCCCGCGTACACTCGTGATGAGCTGGTTCCGGTCGATCGTGTAGAACCCGCTGTTCAGCGTGCGCAGCACGAGATCCAGCTTTGCGTCGTTCTGGCGAACCAGTTCCGCCTGGGCCCGGCGCTCCGTGATGTCGCGGGTCACCACCACGACCGCGGGCCGCTCGCCCAGCATCAGCGGGGCCACGGTGGCCTCGGTCCAGAGTACTCGCCCGTCCTTCGTCAGCACCCGGATTTCCTTCTCGAGCGTCTCGCCGGCGAGCGCCCCCTGGAACAGCGCCAGCGCGTTCTCCCATTCGTGCTCGGGAAAAAGCGCCTGGCTCGGCAACGCCTTGAGCTCGTCCCACGTGTAGCCCGTGCGCGACAGCAACGCGGCGTTCACTTCCACGATCCGGCCGCGATGATCTGCGACGAGGATCATGTCGGCGGCCGCCTCGACGACCGCCTGATGCCGCGTTTCCGCGCTCCGGAACGTGCGCAAGACGTGCGCCTGCATCCGCAGCACCAGATAGATCACCGCCGCGGACGCCACGACGCTCGCCGTGAGGAAGGCCTCCTTGGACGTCAGCGGCGCGAGGCCGACGGGCGAGGCCACCGGGTTGTCCGTGCGCACTGCCACGAGAAGCAGCACGACGTACACGGCCAGGACCAGCACGGCGATCGCCTGGGCGACTCGCGCCTTCAGCACGACCCACGCCGATACGACGATCAGGAGGAACGCCGACACGCCGGCGATGCGGGCCGCGTCCAGGAAATAGTACGCGGCGCCAAGCATCACCGTGTCCACGACAAGCGTCACGCCATACCGCCGGCGGCGCACCTCGAAGTCCGGTGCACGTGCACACCACGGCCCTTCCACGAGCGCGAGCACAAACCAGACCGCCATCACCTCGTACGCGCGCACGTCCACCGACGCCCCGATCAGGTCGGCGGCGACGATCACCCCCGTCATGATCAACAGTGTCAGGGGATGCCGGCGAATCGCCCCGGCAATCCAGCGCGACGTGGCCTGGTCCACCAGCGACAGCCGCTGCGTCAGCGTGTGCTCGCGAGTCACGCCCAAGAGTCTAGCGAACCGGGCCCGCCGGCACGACTCGCCGGCCGACCGACACCGCCCCCTTGACAGCCGGTCGGGTTCGCATCAGTGTATCGTTACACCGATACACCGATAATCATGTTCTCACGCATCGATCCTCGCAGCCCCACCCCCATCTACGCCCAGATCGCCGAGCGCGTGCGGATTGGCGTGGCCGCTGGCGAACTCGCGCACGGCGACGCCCTGCCCTCCGTCCGGAGTCTCGCGGCCAGCCTGCGCGTGAACCCGGCCACTGTCGTCCAGGCGTACCGCGACCTGGCCCAGGAGGGCATCGTCGAAATGCGCCAGGGCGCCGGCAGCTTCATCGCGAACGTGCCGGGTGATCGCCGTGCCAGGGAACGTCTTGCCGCCGCCCGGCGCCTCGTCCGCGCGATGCTGGCGGAGGCCGGAAGCCTCGGCGTGGGCAGGGATGACCTGAAGGCCGCACTCTCCCACGAACTCGATGGAGACTCCCGCAAATGAGTGACGCCATCGTCACCCGCAACGTGTCGTACCGGGCTGGCAAGGAATTCTCGATCCGTGACCTCGCAATGACGGTCAAGTCGGGTTCGGTGTACGGATTCCTCGGCCCCAATGGATCCGGCAAGACCACGGTGGTCCGGTTGCTGCTGGGAATGCTGCCGGCCCGCGACGGCACCATCACGGTGCTCGGCCACGACGTTCCCGTCGGCGTGCACCACGCACTCGCGCGAATTGGCTACGTGCCTGAGCGCCTCCACCTCTACCCGACGCTCACCGTCGGGGAGACAATCCGGTACACCTCCTCCTTCTATCCGGACTGGGACCCTGCACGCGCCGAGGAGCTGCGCCGGCAATTCGCGCTGCGGGCCGAGCAGCCGGTCGAGCGCCTGTCCAAGGGTGAGGCCGGCAAGCTGATGATGCTCCTTGCACTGGCGCACCAGCCCGAGCTGCTCGTACTCGACGAGCCGACGGACGGCCTCGACCCTGTCGTCCGGCGCGACGTCCTCAACGCCCTGCTCGAGTACGTGTCGTCGCGTCAGGCGACGGTGCTGATTTCGAGCCACCTGGTCCACGAGCAGGAGCGCATCTGCGATCACGTCGGCGTGATGGACGACGGGCGGCTCGTGGCCGAGATGCCGATGCAGGCGTTCCGAAGCGGCATCAAGCGGCTTCGCGTCAACCAGGCGCCCCGCGAGGTCGGTGCGGCCCCGTTCACGATGCTCTCGCGCGGATTGCAGACGGGCCGCGAGGAAGTGTGGGTCGTCCGCGGGTGGCAAACCGACATGTCGCAGTGGATCGCCAGCGTCGGAGGTGAAGTGCGCGAAGTGATTGACCTCGACCTCGAGGAAAGCTTCGTCGAGCTGCTTCGCGCGGCGCGCGCGGGCGGGCCGGAGGTGTCCAACTGATGCTGCGCCAGATGATCTACACCCAGTGGAAGTGGTCGCGGATGGAGCTGGGCGTCTACGCCGTGCTCGGGTTCGTCATTCCCACGTTCGTGATGAAGGTGATCGCTGGTACGGCGGGAGCAACGGCAACGGTGATTCCGATCAGCGCCCTGCTCTCCGGCTCGGCCGGCACCGGCGTTGCCCTCGCCACCCTCGCGTTCGCGTGTGCCGTGAGCACGGCGGTGCGCCCGTGGACAACCGACCAGGCCCGCGGCCACGTCTTCGCCCTCTCGCTCCCCGTGCGATGGAGCGAATTCGTCCGGCTTCGCTTCACGGCTGGCGCGGCGTTGCTCCTCATTCCTACCGCCGCCGTGTGGTTCGGCGGCGCGCTGGCCGGCCTGCTGATCCCGATTCCGGCCACGCTGCACGTGTATCCGGCGAGCGTGGCGGCGCGGTTCTTCTCCTGCGCGCTGGTGCTGTACGCCGCCGTGTTCGCCCTGCAGCACATTGCGGGCCGCCGGGCCGCAATCGTCGCGGCGCTGACGCTGATCGCGTGGGCGACGCTCGAGCTCACAACCCAGGCCCTGGGCCTGGGGAGCGTGAGTGCGCGCGCCTGGACGCTGATCTCATCGTGGCCCGGGCCGTTTGAAGTGCTCACCGCCCGCTGGATGCTCGTCGATGTGTGAGCGCACGAGGCGTCGCCGCGCGACGGCCGCGTTGCTCCTCGCGCTCGCGCTGCCGGGCGTCGCCACGGCGCAGGCGTCACCCGAGGCGGAATACGCCGCGCGGGCCACCGACGCGCGCCGCCGTTTCGTGGCGGCATCGAAACGCGCGGCCGACCTGCGCGGGATGTTCGATTCGCTGGTCGCGGAACGGCGTCGCACCCTGACCGTCGACAGTGTGCGCGCGGGCGAGATCGTGGTGCGCGTGGTCGGGGCGCCGCTGCCGGCGCCGTCCCGCGCGGCGCTCGAACGCGCCGTCACCCGGGCGTGGACAACCATCGACCGGCTCGGTGACCCTGGCGTCACGACGATGGTCGGCCGGGAGCCGCTCGAGGTCGTCGTCGTGACGGGCGGACGATTCGCACCGACTCGCATTTCGCTCGGCCTGGTCGGCAATTCGCGCACCATCAGTCTTGGTCGCGTCGTCGACGCGTCCAGGACGGAGGCGGCGATCGTCGACCTGTACGGGTCGGCGGTGGCAAGTGGCGTGGACCGGCCGTTTGCCGCGTGGATTGGCGCCCAGTGGATTCCACTCGCGGCTCCCACCGATGACGACTGGCAGGAAGTGGGCGTCGAGCTTGCCACCTCGCGATCATCCTTCGCGCGAGGATGCCTCTCGGGCGGGATTGGCGACTGCCTCTCGGCGCTGGAACTCGACGGACGCGCCGGCGACAACCTGCAGCGATGGTACCGCACGGGCGACATCACGGCACTGGTCGTCGAATGGTCGCCGCGCGACTCGGCGCAGCGCGCACTTCGCGCGCGGTGCGTGGACGACCGGGTGGACAGTCTGTGCCTGCTCGCGGTGCGCACAATGAACCTCCCGCGTCCCATGAGCCACGACGCGATCCGTACGCTGATGGCGTTCGCGGTCGAGCGCGGCGGACCCGGTGCGGTCACCAGAATGCTCGCCACAGGCGGAACACCCGCTTCGCGGCTCTCTGCCGCAGCGGGCGTTCCGGCTCGCGATCTCGTGGAGGCCTGGCACGCGCAGGTTGCCGCCGCTCCGGTCCCGCGCTCACTGCCGAGCGCCGGCCAAGGGGCCGCCATCGTCGGCTGGACACTCATCTTCGGAATGATCGCCGCGCGGAGGCGTCCGTGAACCCGCAGGTTCGGCAGTGGCTGTTCGTTGTCGCCAGCGCCGCGACACTGGCCGGCGCGCTCGTCATCGGCATCGAGACGCCGGAGTTCAACTGCCCGTTCGGCGTTTGCGAAGGCAGCGGCTTCGTTGACGTGCGGATCCGTCGCGTGGCCGCCGACCGCCACCGCCGTTCAATGTGGGTCGCGATGCGCGAGGCGTCCGACCTCGCCCTCGCGGCCCGCGTGCTCCCGCCGCCCGGTCCGTCGGGAGAAGCCCCGGTCTGGTTCGAACCCGGGCTTCAGGACGGCCTGCGCCGGTCGATCCAGTCCCGCCTCGCCGACGAGTTCGCTACGCACGGCACCCGTCCGGGTCGCGCGTTGATTGGCGTTCTCGTCATCGCCGACACCGCCAGGACCCTGGGTGGCGTGACGGTTGGCTGGCGGAACTCTGCCGGTTACACGACGCGCGCCCTGCTGCCTTCGCCGCCAACCCGGGGTCGGTGTGTCGCCGTTGTCCGCCTCCACGCATCCGTGATGCGGCACGGCATCGGGAGCGCGTCGTCGCCAAACAGGCCGTTGCTCGATGCCTGCGGTTTCTACGACGCATTCGGCGCGCCCGGCCCGCGGATCGCGGCCACCCTCGGCACCGGGCGGTATCACGTGGCGCGCGCCTACATGCCGCGGCTTCCGGACGAGCTCCGAACCATTTATTCGCGATGGTCCCTGGTGGGCGGCCCGTACGAGTCGAATTCCGACGCGAGCTTCCTCTGCGTCGCCGGTGCCGACAGCGCGTGCGCGGCGCAGGTCGTCGGGCTCGCGGCGCAACGGCCTCACGAATCGTTCGAGTGGTTCGGCCGCGGGGATCGCGCGCCGCTGCCTGCCACGACCGAAACCTACGAGCCTGCAGCGTCGAGCCTGTTCACCATGCTTGCGCGCGACCTCGGACCCGAACGGTTCATCGGGTTCTGGCAATCCGACGCTCCGATGGCGGAGGCATACCGGACAGCGGCGGGTCGTCCCCTCTCCGATTTCGCGAGGGAGCATGCGGGCTGGGTCACCGGTGTGCTCGGGGCCCGATCGGGCTTTGGCTCGCGCCTGTCAACCGCGCCGACCGCGACCGCCAGTTCTGCCGGACTGATCGTGCTGACCATCGGCGTGCTGCTGTATGCCGCGACTGCCCTCACGCGCCGCCCGGATCCAAGCTGACGATCCGGGCGCTCACCGTGCGCTCACCGAGCGCGCCATCACGCCGCCCCTGCCGCGTTGGCCCTTGACGCCTGTTTCGGCGCGCCCATCTTGGACGAACCATCCCGGCGGTTAGCCGGCCCTCGGGTCCGGGAGGCAGCCGCCCACGCCAACGAGGTGTGATATGACGCACTCTGCCGTCCCCCGCCGCTCGTTTCTCGCACGCCTCGCGGCAGGGAGTGCCGCGTTCGGCGCGGCATTTGGCGGTGTCGCGGTCGCTCCGGCGCTTGCCGCCGCCCTGCCCGCCGATGAAATGGATGCGTGGTTTGCCGGCATGAAAGGCGCGTACAAGTCCATCTACGACTGCGCGGGCGCCGCATCGCCGCCGGACGGCGTGATGTTCGCCCGCAACTTCGCGAAGTTCAGCGCCGACAAGCTCGGGACGAAGGATGCCGAGAACAGCATCGTCGTGTGCTTCCGCCATTTCGCCACGCCGTTCGGCTACAACGACGCGATGTGGGCGAAGTATCCGCAGATCGCCACGATGCTCACGATCAACGACCCCAAGACCGGGAAGCCCGCGACACGGAACTGGCTGCTGCACGACTTGGTCGAGAACCAGCCCGGAGCGAACATTCCGGGCATCCGGGCCCGCGGCGCGCAGTTCGCGATTTGCGGCGCGGCCACCGCGTACTTCGCCACGATCCTGGCAGGTACCACCGGGAACGCCGCACAGGTCGAGGCCGAACTCGGCGCGAACCTGATCCCCGCCGCGCGAATGGCCCCGGCCGGCGTGGTCGCCGTGCAGCGGGCACAGAAAGCCGGGTTCTCGTACACCTACGCGGGCTAGCGGCACAGGCGAACGCCCCGCTGCGGCTCGTCCGCGGCGGGGCGTTCGTTGTTCCGGTGCTCAGAGCCACAGGTCGGGATTGAACCGACGACCGCTCGATTACGAATCGAGTGCTCTACCACTGAGCTACTGTGGCGACGACGAAAGCGGAACATGCCCTGGCTCGGATTCGAACCGAGACGCCTTGCGGCACCACCCCCTCAAGATGGCGTGTCTACCAGTTTCACCATCAGGGCAAACCTTCGATTGTCCCACGGGAGCGACGGGGCTCGAACCCGCGACCTCTGGAGTGACAGTCCAGTGCTCTAACCAAGCTGAGCTACGCCCCCAACTACTCGGCGATTCCTGATTCCGCGCTGCCAACCACTGCGGGGACCATAGCCGCCAACACCATCTCGTTTCCTGCCGCCCCGCACGGGGCTGTCGTGCACCACCCATAGCCCCAACGGGAATCGAACCCGTCTCTGCACCTTGAAAGGGTGCCGTCCTAG
>CAZLAU010000044.1:16418-19169 GCA_964557615.1 uncultured Gemmatimonas sp. | reverse complement strand
GCGCCGCCTCGCGCGCGCGCGCCGCGGCGAGGGCCTTCTCCAGGATGATGTTCGCGGCGCGCGGATGTTCCTCGAGGTACGCCGCCAGCCATTCGTTGATGAACGTCTTCACGGCACTCTCGACTTCCGAGTTGCCGAGCTTTGTCTTCGTCTGGCCCTCGAATTGCGGCTCCTTGACCTTCACGGACAGCACCGCCGTCAGTCCTTCACGCACGTCCTCGCCCGACAGCTTCAGATCCTTGTCCTTCTTGGCGAAGCTCGACTTGTCGAGGTGCTTGTTGATGACGCTCGTCAGCGCGGACTTGAAGCCGGTGAGGTGCGTGCCCCCCTCGTGCGTGTTGATGTTGTTCACGAACGAGAACACGTTCTCGTTGTACCCGTCGTTGTACTGCAGCGCGATCTCGATGCCGATTCCGTCGCGCTCGTCGTCTGCGTGCAGGATCTCGGGATGCAGGGACTTCTTGTTCGAATTGAGAAAGCTGACGAACTCCTTCAGGCCGCCCTTGGCGTGGAACACCTCTTCGCGTTCGTGCTCGGGGCGCTCGTCGCGGAGCGTGATCTTCACGCCCTTGTTCAGGTACGACAGCTCGCGGAGGCGCGCCTCGATGATCGCGTAGTCGTACACCGTCTCGGTGAAGATCTGCGGGTCGGGCTTGAACCACACCTTCGTGCCCGAATCCCGGGCGCCGGCCTTGCCGAGTTCCTTGAGCTTCGTGATCGTGCCGCCGCGCGCGAAGTCCATGTAGTGCTCTTTGCCATCGCGCTTGATCCAGACCTTCAGCTGCTCCGAGAGCGCGTTGACGACGCTTACGCCCACTCCGTGCAGGCCGCCCGACACCTTGTATGAACTCTTGTCGAACTTGCCGCCGGCGTGCAGCACCGTCATCGCCAGTTCGACGCCCGGAATCTTCTCCACGGGATGGATGTCCACCGGGATTCCGCGCCCGTTGTCCTCGACCAGGATCGACTCGTCCGGCAGGATCGACACGACGACGTTGTCGCAATAGCCGGCGAGCGCTTCGTCGATGGAGTTGTCCACCACTTCGAACACGAGGTGGTGCAGGCCGCGCGAGCTCGTCGAGCCGATGTACATGCCCGGCCGCTTGCGCACCGCCTCGAGTCCTTTGAGCACCTGGATGTCAGATGCACCGTAGCTCGATGCCGCAGCGTCGTTCGTTTTCGCCATGGGGTGGGCTGGGGGTCGAGGTGGGAGTCGTGTCCACCTTCGGGGGCGCAAATTCGCGCCGGAAAAAGAGACCCCGGAATGGACCTATATAATTAACGCGCAATCCATAAAAGCACAACGCCCGGCGGCACCCTCAAGCCGATGCCCGCCAACAACTTACCGTCGCAGTTCCCAGCGAATTCGCCTGATCGGTTCGCGCCCCTCGCGAGCGTTGATCTTCGCGAGAAGTTGCACCTCCATCAGGGACAGTTCGGTCATCCAGGCGTGGGTCGTGACTCCGACGAACAGCGTGCCGTCCTCGGTGACGCTCCGAGGCGCCGTCACCTTCGCGATCTGCGGGCCGACGAGCGCGGCCCAGTCGAAGAGGATCGACGCCCGGCCCACGCGCGCGTCGAGCCCGCGCGACTTCAGGAACCCGGACAGGGCGTCGCCGAGTGGTTCGGGTTTGCCGTCGCGCTCCGTCACGCGGCCGGCACCCGGGTGAATACGCCGTTGCGCACGGTCCAGCGATCGAGTCGCGTGAACTGCGCCGGCACTTCGTCCGCGCGGGGCACGCACAACACCACCTGGCCGAGCCCGTCGGCCGTCGCATCCTGAATCAGCCCGAGCACGCGGTCGGCGCGCCGTCGATCCAGTTCCGCAAACGGGTCGTCGAGCAACACCACCGGCTGAATCCCGGCGCGCGTCCGGAACGTTGCGGCCTCCACGAGGCGAAGCGCGATCGCTGCTGTCCGGTGCTGGCCGGCGGACCCGGTGACCTTGAGGCTGCGGCCACCAAGGGCGAACCCCAGGTCGTCGCGGTGGGGGCCACACTGCGTCGCGCCGCGCCGCATATCCTGCTCCCGGGACCCGGCAATTGCCTCGGCGATCTCTGCGGCGACGTCGTCGTGCGCGCCGAAGGCCGACTCGTACGCGACGGTCAATGGCAGCGGCTCGCCGATGGCCGCCGCCAGTTCGCTGAACCGCCCGGCGAACTCGGCCACCCAGGCGTGGCGGCCGCGCACGAGTCCGGCGCCGTGCGTTGCGAGCGCCGGTTCCCAGGCCCGGAGCGCAGCCAGGTCGTGTCGTGCCGAGCGCAGCGTCGCGTTGCGGCGCGCCAGCGCGGCGCGGTATGACCGGAGGGCGTTCAGGTAGGACGGATCGGTCAGCGCGAGCATGATGTCCATCGCCCGTCGGCGGTCGGCCGGTCCGCCCGTGACCAGCGCGACGTCGGCCGGCGAAAAGCACACGGACGGAACAGCGCCAAGCGCGTCACCGAGACGCGACTGCTCGACTCCGTCGAGGGTCGCCCGTTTTGCCCCGGTGCGCGCGACGCCCACGCCCACGTGCGTTGCCCGGGTGCCGGTCACGGCGGCCGCCACGTGAAACGCATCGGCTCCGAATTGCACGAGGTCGCGGTCGCGGGCCCCCCGCATGGAGCGCAGCAGCTCGAGGTAGGCGATGGCCTCGAGCAGGTTCGTCTTTCCGTGGCCGTTGTCGCCCACCACGGCAATGCCGTCCGGGGCCAACGCCACTTCCGCGCGCGTGATGTTGCGAAAGCCGCTGACGACGAGCCGCTCGATGCG
>CAZLAU010000044.1:0-16318 GCA_964557615.1 uncultured Gemmatimonas sp. | reverse complement strand
CGGTCGCGGCGCCACCGGCGACGGCATCGCCCACCGTCTCAACCCGCTGCGTCATGCCCGTGCGCCGCAGTCACTCGCCGCGGAACACGGCGGCGCGCTTCTCGACGAAGGCGCGAGTTCCCTCGCGCATGTCGGCGGTGTCGCCCAGTTCGCCGAAGAGGCGCGACTCGACATCGATCGCGGCGTCGAGAGGCACGTCGAGGCCTCGGTCCACCGCCGCAAGTGCTCGGGCAATCGCGAGCGGCCCGTTCGCCGTCACCGCAGTCGCGAACGCCCTCGCCGCGGGCAACAGGTCGTCGGGCGCCGATACCGAGTCGGCCAGCCCGAGGCGCAGCGCCTCGGCGGCGTCGATGGTTTCGCCGCTCAGGATGAGTCGCAGTGCCGGTCCGCGACCGACAAGCCGCGGCAGTCGCTGCGTGCCTCCATACCCCGGAATCAGCCCGAGCTTCGCCTCCGGCAGCCCGAACTTCGCCTTCTCCGACGCGAAGCGCACGTGGCAGGCCAGCGCGAGCTCGCAGCCGCCGCCGAGTGCGAAGCCGTTCACCGCGGCGATGACCGGCTTGGGCATCCGCTCGATCATCCGGAACACTGCCTGCCCGCGCCTCGACCGTGCTTCGAGCGCAGCGGCCGTCGCATCCGCGAGCTCGGCGATGTCCGCGCCCGCGACGAAGGAGCGGCCCGCTCCGGTGACGATGATGGCTCCGACGGAGCGGTCACCGGCCAGGGACCGGAACGCCGCCTCGAGTTCATTGAATACCGTCGCGTTGAGCGCGTTCAGCTTGTCCGGCCGGTTGATCGTCACCGTGGCGATGCGGTCGGCCGTCTCGACGAGGATGAGTTCGAATGCCATGGATCACACCGGTGTTGGGACCCCGCAATCTACGCAACACGCCGTCGCGTCGAGCGCTAAGTTCTCACTGGTGGATCCGATCCGGGCGGTGCAGTGGGGACCCGACGGCGCGTCGGTGCGCATCATCGATCAGCGGCTGTTGCCAGGTGCGCTCGTCGAGCGGGACTTGCGCACTGTCCACGACGTGCGCGACGCGATTGCTACGCTCGCCGTGCGTGGCGCCCCTGCGATCGGCGTGGCGGCGGCGATGGGGCTCGTGACGTCACTCACCACCGACGCGCCGGCATCGGTGGAGGAATTCGATGCGGAGCTCACCCGCGCGGCGGCATCAATCGTGGCGTCGCGGCCGACCGCGGTGAACCTGGCGTGGGCGGTCCGCCGCGTGGCGACGGCGGGGCGCGAGGCGCTCGCGCTGGCGCGCGCAAACGCTCGCACCGACGCGCCGACCGACGCGTTGGCGGCGATGCGCCGCGAGGCCGCCGCCATCCTCGCCGACGATCGCGCGATGTGCGATGCCATTGGCCTGCACGGCGCATCATTCGTGGGTGACGGCGCCAAGGTGCTGACGCACTGCAATGCCGGCGCCCTCGCCACATGCGGAATTGGCACGGCGCTTGCGCCCGTGTATACCGCGCACGCGGCTGGGAAAACGGTCCACGTGTTCGCTGATGAAACGCGGCCGCTCCTTCAGGGCAGCCGGCTCACGGCGTGGGAGCTGAGGCGGGCCGGAATACCCGTGACCGTCATCGCGGACGGAATGGCGGCGGCGCTGATGCAGCGGCGGGGGGTGGACGTGGTGCTCGTCGGCGCCGACCGCATCGCGGCGAACGGCGATGTCGCCAACAAGATCGGCACGTACGGGCTCGCCATTGCCGCGCGCCACCACGGTGTTCCGTTTGTCGTGTGCGCGCCAACGTCCACCATTGACCCGGCAACGGCCACCGGACGCGACATCGTGGTCGAGGAGCGCAACGCGGCCGAGTTGCGCACCGTGGGCGGCGTGCAGACCGCTCCCGAAGGCGTGGACGTATGGAATCCGGCCTTCGACGTCACGCCGGCCGCGCTCGTGACCGCAATCGTCACCAATACCGGAGTCCACCGCGCTCCGTACAGTTTTCACGAATGACACGCTCCGTCCTCGCCATAGATCAGGGAACCACCGGCTCGACCTGCCTCGTCGTGACCGCCGACGGCCGCGTCGCCGGTCGCGGATACCGCGAGATCACGCAGCATTTCCCGGAGCCTGGGCAGGTGGAGCACGACGCCGAGGAGATCTTCGCGCGCACCTGCGACGCTGCGCGCGAAGCGATCGCCCAGAGCGGCTTGCGTCCCGACGCGATCGGCATCACCAACCAGCGCGAGACGATTGTCGTCTGGGATCGTGCGACAGGGGTGCCGCTGGGACGCGCGATCGTCTGGCAGGATCGCCGCACGGCGGCCCGGTGTGCCGCGCTCGCGCCGCAGCGCGACGCCATCTACTCGGCGACGGGACTCGTGACGGATCCGTACTTCTCGGCAACCAAGCTGGAGTGGGTCATTCAGCACCGCGCGTCGCGGGCGCCGGGCGGCCTCTCGTCGCTCGCGGCCGGCACCATCGACAGCTGGTTGATATGGAAGCTCACGAATGGCGCCGTCCACGCCACCGATCCGACCAACGCGTCGCGCACGATGTTGTACGACATCCACGCGCACGCGTGGAGCGAACAGCTGATGACGTTGTTTGGCGTGCCGCGCGACATGCTGCCGGACGTGCGCCCATCGTCCGGCGACTTCGGGGTGGCCGATGCCGCCCACCTGGGCCTCGCGATTCCGATTGCCGGCGTCGCCGGCGACCAGCAGGCCGCGCTGTTCGGCCAGGGATGCTGGGACGCAGGGTCGAGCAAGAATACGTATGGCACTGGCGCCTTCCTGCTGCTGCACACCGGAACGTCGCGTCCAGCGGGTGGCGGCGGACTCCTCACCACGGTGGCGTGCGATCCGTCGGGCGGTCCCGCGTACGCCCTGGAGGCGAGCATCTTCATTGCAGGCGCCGCCGTGCAATGGCTGCGCGACGGTCTGGGCATCATCGCCCGTGCCAGCGATGCCGAGTCCCTGGCCACGGCGGTCGCGTCAAACGACGGCGTCTATTTCGTGCCGGCGTTGACGGGGCTCGGCGCCCCGGCCTGGGAGCCGAATGCACGCGGCACGATCGTCGGCCTGACGCGCGGCACGACGCGCGAGCACCTGGTGCGCGCCGCGCTCGAGGCGATGTGCTACGGCACGGCCGATGTGCTGCACGCGATGCGCGCGGCGAGCGGGGCGCCGCTCGACGTGCTGCGCGTCGACGGCGGCGCCACGGCAAACGGGTGGATGATGCAGTTCCAGGCCGATGTGCTTGGCGTGCCCGTCGAACGCCCGGACATCATCGAAACGACGGCGATGGGCGCCGCGGCGTTGGCGGGGTTGGCAACCGGGGTGTGGAAGTCGGGCGCCGAGTTCCTCTCGTCGCGGCATTATGAGCGTTTTGCGCCGGGCCCGGGGCGCGCTGCGGCGGTCGAGGCCGCACGCGGGTGGGATCGCGCGGTGCGCGCGGCGCTGCACTGGGCGCGCGACGGGGCGCGCTGATGGAACTGGCCTTTGTCTTCATGTTCGGCGTGCACCCGGCGCCGGTCGGCCCGGTCCCACCCGATGGTCGTGACCGATGGTTTGCGCGGGACAAGGTGCTGCACTTCACGGCCTCAATGGCCATTCAGGGCGCAGCGCACCTCGTGCTGAAGGCCAACGGCGCGACGTACGCGGCCGCGAGCCGTGGCGCCGCCGTGGCAACCCTCACGGCCGGAGTTGGCAAGGAAGTATGGGACATGCGCCGCGGCGGCGATCCGAGCTGGCGCGACCTCGCGTGGGACGCCGTCGGCGGCGCGGCCGGGGCCACGGTCATGCGACAGGCCGACCGGCGGCCCGACCGCACGACCGTCGTCCATCCGCGCGCCGAGGCGCGCCGCTGATTTCGCCGGCACTGGCGTGATTGCTCTCGCGCAGATGGCGCTCGCCCTGGCGCCGCTGATGGCCGTCTGGGCCGTGATCGCCGCAGCGTCGGCCATCCGGTCTGCACGACGGGATCTGCAGTCGAGCGCGCAGCGGGGGCTGGCCGCGGCGACCATATGCGCCGCGATCGCAACCACGTACCTGGTCACGGCAATGGTGAACCGGGACTTCTCCGTGCAGTTCGTCGCCGGTCACCACTCGTGGCACATGCCGGGCCGCTACATCGCATCCGCCGTGCTCAGCGACGCCGGGGGCGCGTTGCTCGCCTGGGCGACGTGCGCCGGTCTGGCATCGCTCGTGGCTACGCGATCCGTGCGCGACGGCGCCGCACGGGCGTGGGTGATCCTGATCGCCGCCGCCGCACTTGCCCCCGCGCTCGGCGCCGTCGCCTTTGTCTCCGCGCCGCTCACGGTGGTCTCCGGCGCGGTGGCCGACGGCGTGGGGATTTCGCCAGACCTGCAGCATCCGGCCGCAGTCGCGCACGCGGCGGCCCTGATGACCGGTGCGGTGGTGGTGCTCCCCGCCTTCGCGATCACCATCGCGACACTCGTGACGGCAACACTGGACCGGCGGGCAGCGCACGCCGTGCGCACCTGGAATGCCTGCGCGTGGGTCGCGCTGTTCCTCGGCGCCGTCGCCGGCGCGCAGTGGTACGCGCGACAGCCGATGCGCGGACCGTGGCTTGCCGATCCGGCCACCGCCCTCTGGCTCTTTCCGGTCGTGGTCGGCGCGTGGCTCGTGCACGTGGATGCCGGCCGCGCGACGGCCGAGCGCCGCGTGATGCGCATCTTCCTCATCACCGCCGTCTTCGTTTCCGTGATGGGAGCGGTCGCGCTGATGTCGGGCGCAGTCGTGCAGGGGCATTTCTCCGCGCCCGGCGGCGTGTCTGGCGCCTGGATGTCCGTCGTGCCCATCGGGGCGCTCGTCCTGACTGCCGTCGCGGTGCGCCGGAGCCGCGGCGCGCTCAGTGGCGACAACACGATTGTCGACGCTCCACGCCACGCGTCCGGCGCCTGGCTCGCGCACGCCGGGCTGATCCTGGTGGTCGCCGCTGCCGCCGGGTCGCGGATGGTCCGCGTGCACGACGTGGCGCTTGCCGACTCGGAGATCTTCACGGCAACGGACCCGTTCGGGCACCGGTGGTCGTTCGCCAGCCAGGGGGTCTCCACGCTGCGCCGCGAGAACTACGGGTCCCTGACTGTGTCGCTCCTGCCGACGCGCGACGGCGCACCCGTCGGGATGCTGTCCGCCGAGGTGCGTTCATACGTCACGGACGACCCCGCCCACAGCGCGCGCGACGCGTTCGTCGGCGGCGCCGTGACGAACGCCTTCGTCGAGACGCGCCTGATCATCACGGACGCGGACACGTCGCCGGAGACGCTGCGGATCGCCTTCGTACCGTTCGCCGCGTGGCTCGTGCCGGGCGCGGCGCTGCTCGCCCTCGGGACGTTGTTGCCCATTCTCGTCCCTGCGAAGGAGGCAACGTGACCGGCGTCGTGGCCGTGGCAGGTGCCGCCGTCTTGCTGGCGTGGGTGCTCTGGCCAATCCTCCCGATCGGACGACGCCCGCCGGCCGGAACACGCGACGCTGATGGCCGCTAGGCCAGGCGCTTCATGAAGCAGTGCTTCTCGCCGACCTTGATTTCGCTCCGGTCGATCTTCTCGTAGCGCGCGATTTTCTCGGGGTAGTTGGCGAGCGCCGTGTGCTCGAAGCCGCACGCCAGAAACAGGTCGTCGGAGAACGACACGGAGAATATCTCGGCATATCCGCGCTTCCGCGCGAGCTGCTCGACCGCGCGGATCAGCGCCTTGCCGTGCCCGACGCCATGCTCATCCTGCGAAACGGCGAGCGAGATCACTTCGACCACCGACGGCGAGTACTCGTCGAGCGCCGCGCAGGCGATGATTGCCCCGTCGGCGTCGCGGATGACCCGGTAGTCGGCGAGGTGTGCATAAACGAATTCCGGGGAGCGCTCGAGCGTCAGGCCGGCCGGCGCATACTTGTTGTTCAGCGCGACGATGCCCTGGATGTCGGGCTCGTTGGGGCGCACGACCCGGCTCATCGCTCCACCCGTTCCAGGCGCTTGAGCGCCTCGCGCATCGGCAGGACCGTGGCGGCGATGCAGAGCAGCGCCGCCGCGCTGAAGCCGACGATCATCTCCGTCGGATTCGTTGCCGTGTTGAACGCACGTGCCGAGACGTAGCCGTACACGGGGCGCGCCTCGAGGATCACGACGCCGCCGATCACGGCAACCGACGCCATCATGAACAGCAGCCCACCGAACGATGTGGGAATCTGCGCCGCGTTCTCCGTCTCGAACTGCGGAAAGATCGTCCCGAACCCGATCGCCATTCCGCAAACCGCGAACGTGAGCCCGGTGATCGAAAGCACCGACACGGCGAACATGAACGGCGAGACCTGCAGCAGGTAGTCCGTCACCCCGACGATGACCAGCGCCAGGACGAGGAGCGGCGTGGTGCCCACCCAGAACTTCGCCCACAACAGGTCGCGCATGCTCATCGGGCTCGACCGCAGCAGCCAGAGCGTCCTGCCCTCGAGCGACACCGCCGGGAAGATGAAGCGCGCGGCGATGGACGCGAGGACGAACCCGGCGAGCACGAGGTTGAGGAACGGCACGATGTTCACGAGCAGGAACGTGATGCCTTCGCCCCGGAGCGGGAGGAACTTGATGTTGAACACGTACACCACGACCAGCACGGCCAGCAGGATCAGCTGCGACCACTGTGTCGTGTCGCGGAAGAACAGCCGGATTTCCTTGAGGACGAGTTCACGCCGCAGCACGCCCATCGGGGCCAGCACGCTTCGCAGGAACGACCGGCCGGCCCCGCCGCGCACCCAGCGTTGCGCGCTCTCCTGCGCCTTGCTGAACCCCGTCGGGTAGTACCTCCGGTGCAGCATCGCGCCCAGCACGATTGCCGCGGCGCCCGTGGTCCACAACAGGTACACGGACAGCCAGTCCGGTGTGCCGGACAGGAAGCTCATCACGCCACGCTGCACCCACTCGTTCGGCAGGAACGGCGAGGTCGGCGTCCGCAGCACCGAGATGAAATCGACGAGGGACCTGAACCCTTCGGGGCGCGCCAGTTGCTCGGGTCGCACGAGCCGGAACAGCAGCACCAGCCCCGCCGCCGTCATCACGGCCACGAGGCTGAGGATGTCGCGCGTGCGCCGCGCCGGAAAAACGTTCACGAGGATCAGCGTGATGGCGCTCCCGATCACGGAGGGAATCACGATGAAGGGCACATACAGCGCGATGGCGTACGGTACGAAGAGCCAGCCTCCCTCGTACACCCAGCCGTAGGCGGCAAACATCGGCACCGACATCAGCGCCACCATCCAGCTCGACGCAATCACCGTCTCGAGCAGCTTGGCGCCGTACAGCCGGAACCAGTCCACCGGGCCACCCACGAGCAGGTCGAGGTCCTTCGCGAGGAAGAAGCTCGAGAGCGCGGTGATCACGTTCGAGAGCAGCAGAATCGAGAAGAAACTGAGCAGCACGAGGCCGAGCAGCTTGCCGGCCAGCAGCGGGCCGATTTCCTCGACGCCGCGGAAGTAGCGCAGCAACCGGAACAGCACGCCGAAGATCACGGCCCAGAAGATCGCGCCCACGAAACCGAGAATCGCGAATCGCCAGAACTTCCCTTCGCTGCCCGCCGTGGCGCGCGCCCGTGCCGTCAGCCACTTCGGCCGCAACAGGTGCAACAGGGGCGGGTCGGGAAGCGCGGCGACCGCCGCGGCGGCGCCCGACGGACGACCGGCGTCAGGCATCGAGCACCTCGACGAGGTTCCGGGCGGCGTTCTCGCCGGTGAACTTGAGGAAGATCTCCTCCAGGCCACCACCGTGCTGCGCCTGTTGCCGGAGATCACTCATCGTGCCCTGCGCCGCAATCCGGCCGTTCACGATGATCGCGATCCGGTCGCACAGCGACTCGGCCGTCTCCAGCGTGTGCGTGGACATCATGATCGTGTGGCCGCGCCGCGAGTACTCGCGGAACAGGTCACGCAGGATCTTGATCGACTTCGGGTCGAGGCCGACGTGCGGTTCGTCCACCACGATCACCTGCGGCCGGTGCACGAACGCGCTCGACACGATGAGCTTCTGGCGCATGCCGTGGCTGTAGCTCTCCACGAGCTCGTCGCGCCACGCGTCGAGGTCGAACAGGGCGAGCAGCTCACGCGCGCGGTGCTCGACTTCGGGGCCTTGCTGGCCGTACAGTCCCGCCACAAACCGCAGGAACTCCGCGCCGGTCAGCTTCTCATAGATGAACGGCCGGTCCGGGATGAAGCCGAGCTTCGACTTCGCCGTGATCGGGTCGCGCTCGATGTCCACGCCCCCGATGTGCACAGTGCCCGCGGTGGGCCGGAGAATGCCCGCAATCATCCGCAGCGTCGTCGTCTTCCCGGCGCCGTTCGGTCCCAGGAAGCCGAACAGCTGGCCGGCCGGCACGTCCAGGTCGATGTTGTCCACGGCCGTGAATGTGCCGTATTGCTTCGAGAGACCGGTCAGCTTGATCACTTCGCCTCCACGACGTCGATCCGGAGATTGCCGATGAGGCGAAGGAGCTCCGCCTGTTGCACGAGCCCGCCGATCTGGAACCTCAGGTGGGCGGCGTCGGCGGGGAACTGACCGAAGGTCGGATCCACCGCCACCCAGTCGCCCAGCCACACCTCCGGCCAGGCGTGGTAATAGAACTTGCCGCGCACGTACGCCAGTCCGGTCGCAATGCGCGCCGGAAGGCCCACGGCGCGCGCCAGCGCCACGTAGAGCTGCGTATGCTCGTTGCAGTCGCCGCGGCGCGTCCGCAGAATCTGCAGGGCGTTCGGCACGCTGAACACGACCTCCTTTGTCAGCGAGTCGTGCACCCAGCGGGTGAGCTTCTCGGCCACCGCGCGCGGATCGCGCTCCAGCCCGACAATCCGGATCGCCTGCTGCACCATGCGCGGGTCGCCACGCTGCAGCAGCGGCTCCGCGGCCAGCTCGGCCCGAAACCGTGCGCGAAACGCGCTGTCACGCGGAACGCCAAAGGACCAGTCAGGACGAAGCGCGCGTTCGGAGTCCATTGACACGTGCAGCGTGTCGCCGGTGAGGGTCTGGCGGCCACCGTCAAGCGCGTAGCCGCGCAGGTCCACGCCGCTGATGCGGGCCCTCAGTGACGTCAGCCGCGCGCGGCCGAGCGACACGTTCGCCGCGATCGCCGTGACCTCCGAAATGTCGTCGGCCGTCGCGCTCGTCGCCGTGCCACGCTGGCGCGCGATCCGCCAATTCTCAAACGCCACTTCGTACGCCATCCGCCGCAGCGTCAGGCCGCCGGGTTGGGTCGTCTGCACCACGCGCCCTTGCGCATCCACCCAGCCCGCGAATCCGCTCCCCTGCGCTTCCGGTTCGATTCTCCAGGCGCGCACGGTGTCGGTCAGCGCACTCACCCACTCGCCCTTCGCCGCATCGAATGAGGCGCTGTCCACGACGGTGAACACGGATTCCGCGCGGATCGCCAGCCGAACCGCCTGCTGCTGCATCGTCGTCGGGTCAAATGTGGGCAGGGTGTACGAGCGACCGACCTTCGGTGGATCGGTGAGCACCGCCGCGAGCGGCACCAGCTGCGGCAGCAGGATCGGGCCGCGCACTTCGATTCGCTGGCTATCGGCCGGTTCGCCGTTCGTGGACAGCACGTACACGACGGCACTGTCGCCGTCGGTGCGGCCGCCGGCGAGCAGCCGCGCGCCGGGCGCATCAACGCTCACATCGAACCCGCGCAACGCGAGTCCCCGCGAAAGGCGGACGATCGACCGCGCCGAAGCCCGCTGCACGGCTCCGGCCACCGGCAGGTCAGCGACGAAATAGTCGACCACCTCGATCCCGGTATCAGTGGTGTCGAGGGTCGTCGAGGCAAACCCGATCTGCGTGCCGTTCTGGTCCACGGCGTAGTACGTGGCGCCCGGGTACACGCGCAGCGCGGCCTCGGCGAGCCGCGCGGCCGGCCCGAGGAACAGCTCCCGGCTGCCGAGTACGACCAGGCCGCCAAGCCACGCAATGAGGATCGCGGCCGCGAGCCCGGAACGCCGCCGCTCGCGGGCGGCGAACGGGCTGTGGGTCACCCCGGTCTCCGGTTCGCTCATGCTGAGCCGCGCTGGCCGTCGCGCGCGCGCCGGTAGAACTCGGCCGCCTCCCCGGACCGTCCCATCCGGTCGAGCACGATGCCCACTCCCTTGAACGCCCGCCAGTTTTCCGGCTCGAGCTCCGCCGCTCGGTGGTACGCCTCCAGCGCCTCACCCAGCCGGTCCAGCTTGCTCAGCGACTCGCCAAGGTAGAAATGGGCCTGACCCGAGTGGGGATCGTGCTTGACCACCCGGCTCAGCGGATCGACGGCCTCGCGCCACTTGGCACGCCGGCACGCAAGAATCCCCTGCTGCAGCAGCACGGTTGCGTCGTCCGGCTTGATCTTCTGCGCCCGCTTGAGTTCACGCTCGGCGTCGTCGTACCGGAGGCGGCCACTGAGGATCGCCGCGCGGGCGCACCGCAGCATCACGCCATCGCCTCCCGAATCGATTGCCCGCGCCAGCACGCCCAGCGCACCCTCGATGTTGCCGCGCCGGGCGAGCGCGTTGGACAAGGACATCGCCGTGTGCTCGTCGCCCGGGTGGGCGTCGTGAATGCTCTTCAGTTCATCGAGTGCCGGCAGTGGCGTCGGCGGCGTCAGGCTTCGGGGTGCCGGGCGCGGCGCCGGAGGAGCCGGCGGCATCGAAAGGGTGGCGGGCGCCGCCGTTGCGACGCCGGCCACGGCCTTCCGCGGCGCCGGTACGCTTGACTGGGCCATCGGCGGTGTCGGCACGATCGTCGCGCTGCTGCGCGCGCCCGGTACTTCGTCGGGATCGAACGACCACTCGCCGCAGACCGGAGGCTCGCGTACGATGGCCTCCCCATCTGCAACCTCTAATTCCTGCTCACGAATGGCCGTCGCCGCGGCCGCCGCCGTGACGAGTTCACCGAGGGTCAGCTGGTCCGGGTCCGGCACGGCCGGCCCTGGAACGGGCGGCGTCCGGTCGCGAGGCCCGGCCATCAGCGTGACCCAATCGGCGCCGCAAGCGCCGCGGTGAATCGAGGGTGCAGCATTGACGGCGAAATCTATACGAATGCCCGTAACCGTCGCGCTTGTATCCCGCCCGGTCCGAGCCCAGCTTTCTCAGGCTATGCCCGAAGACGCGCTCATCGTACGCGGCGCCCGCGCCCACAACCTCAAGAACATCGATGTCACGATCCCCCGCGACCGCCTGACGGTCATCACGGGGCTTTCGGGTTCTGGCAAGTCGTCACTCGCGTTCGACACGATCTTTGCCGAGGGTCAGCGCCGCTACGTCGAGTCATTGTCGGCATACGCGCGGCAGTTCCTTGGCCTCATGGAAAAGCCCGACGTCGACGCCATCGAGGGCCTGTCGCCGGCCATCTCGATCGAGCAGAAGACGGCCGGCCACAATCCGCGTTCGACCGTGGGTACGGTCACCGAGGTACACGACTACCTGCGGCTCCTGTACGCCCGGGCGGGCACGCCGCACTGTCCCAACTGCGGCCGTCCGGTCGAGCGGCAGAGCCCGGGCCAGATTGCGGAGGTCGTGCTGGCGTGGCCGGACGGCGCCCGCATCGAAGTGCTGGCGCCCCTCGTCCGCGGCCGAAAGGGCGAGTTTCGCGACCTGTTCGAAGCGGCGCGCAAGCAGGGGTTCGTCCGGGCAATCGTGGACGGTGCGGTGATCGACCTCGACTCCCCGCCCAAACTCAATCGGCGGGTCAACCACGACGTCGCCATCGTGGTGGATCGCCTCGCCGTCCGCGAGTCCGACCGCGGGCGGCTGACCGACTCGCTCGAAACGGCGCTTCGCCTGGCCGACGGAGTCGTCGAGGTCGTCCGGGTGTCCGGCGAAAAGCGTGATGCCACGCTGTTCAGCGAGCGGTTCGGCTGCGCCGCATGCGGCATCTCGATGCCGGACCTCGAGCCGCGCCACTTCTCGTTCAACTCGCCATTTGGCGCGTGCCCAGCGTGCAGCGGGCTCGGCACACGGCGGCTGGCGAGCGCCGAACTCGTGCTCGGCGATCCAAAAATCTCGATCCTCGAGGGCGTCGTGCTTCCCTGGGGGGAGCCCGACGGGTACCTGCGGAAGGTGATCCTTCCTGCGCTGGCCAGGCAGCTGAAGTTCGAGATCAACGCCCCGTGGGGCACGTTGCCGCAGCGCGTGCAGGACGTGCTCCTCCACGGGTTCGGCAAGAAAGGGGCGGACGCCGACGCCGCCAAGTGGGAGGGCATCCTCTCGAACGTCCAGCGGCGGTACAACGAAACGACGAGCGACAGCATCCGGGCCGATCTCGAGGAATTCATGATCGTGTCCGAGTGCCCCGACTGCGCAGGCCTCAGGCTCAAGCCGGAATCGCTGGCGGTGACCATCCACGGCACCAACATCGGCGACCTGGGCGAGTTGTCGGTCGGCGACACGGCGAAGTTCATCCTGTCGGTGCCGCTCCGATCGAATGGCAAGCCGGGACTCGATCCCGACATCGCCGCCCCCATCCTGAAGGAGGTCGGTGAGCGGCTCCGGTTTCTCGTGGACGTCGGCCTCGAGTACCTCACCCTCAACCGGAGTGCGGAGTCGCTGTCGGGCGGCGAGGCACAGCGGATACGGCTGGCCACGCAGATCGGATCGCGGCTCGTCGGCGTGCTGTACATCCTCGACGAGCCGAGCATCGGGCTCCACCAGCGGGACAACGCACGCCTCCTCGCGACCCTTGGACAGCTCCGCGACCTCGGCAATACCGTGCTGGTGGTCGAGCACGACGAGGAGACGATTCGCGCGGCCGACCACGTCATCGACCTGGGTCCCGGCGCGGGCAAGCACGGGGGCGAGGTGATTGCCGAGGGCACGATCACGGAGGTGCTGCAGAACCCGCGTTCGGTGACCGCTGCGTACCTGTCCGGCCGCAAGCGGATTGCGCCGCGCGAGTCCCGCCGTCCGCGCGACGCGCGCAAGATGTTGCGCGTCGAAAACGCACGCGAACACAACCTCAGGGGCGTCGATTTCGAGGTGCCACTGGGTCTCTTCGTGGCGGTCACAGGGGTCAGCGGCTCGGGCAAATCCACGCTCGTGCAGGACATCCTCCATCGTGCACTGGCCCGCCGATTCTACCGGGCTCGCGTGGTCCCGGGTGCCCACGATCGCCTGAGCGGCATCGAGCACCTCGACAAGGTGATCGACATCGATCAAAGCCCCATCGGACGGACGCCGCGTTCCAATCCCGCGACGTACACGGGCCTCTTTGCACCGATCCGCGACCTCTTTTCCGAACTGCCGGAAGCCAAGCTCCGAGGCTACGGGCCGGGCCGCTTCTCGTTCAACGTCAAGGGCGGCCGCTGCGAGTCGTGCCAGGGAGACGGCCTCGTCAAGATCGAGATGCACTTCCTGCCGGACGTGTACGTCACCTGCGACGCGTGCCGGGGCAAGCGCTACAACCGGGAGACGCTCGAGGTTCGATTCCGCGGGCTTTCGATCAGCGACGTGCTCGAACTCACGGTCGAAGACGCGCTCGAGACATTCGCGAACCAGCCGCGCATCGCCGACAAGCTGCGCGTGCTTAATGAAGTGGGGCTCGGCTATGTGCACCTCGGCCAGAGCGCCACTACGCTGTCCGGCGGCGAGGCACAGCGGGTCAAGCTCGCGACCGAACTCGCCAAGCGCGACACGGGTCGCACGCTCTACATACTCGATGAACCGACGACCGGACTGCACTTCGAGGACGTGCGCATGCTGCTCGACGTGCTCCACCGGCTGGTGGACCGTGGCAACACCGTGCTGGTGATCGAGCACAATCTCGATGTCATCAAGACGGCCGACTGGGTGGTGGACATGGGGCCGGACGGCGGGGCGAAGGGTGGTACGATCGTTGCCGCAGGCACCCCGGAAGACGTTGCAAAGGTGAAGGCGTCCCATACCGGGGCATACCTGAAGAAGGTTCTCGGATAGCTTTGACGGAACGAGTACCTGCCCGACACCGCCATCCTTACCAGCCCACCCCCCGTCCATTCCCGTGGTATCCCTACTCGACATCATCGGCCCGGTCATGGTCGGCCCGAGCTCCAGCCACACGGCGGGCGCGTGTCGGCTCGGCCTGTTGGCGCGCGACCTCGTTGGCGGAACGCCGGAGCGGGCCTTCGTTGAATTGCACGGATCGTTCGCGCGCACCGGCGAGGGACACGGCACCGACAAGGCCATCGCCGGCGGCCTCATGGGGTTTCGCACCGACGATGACCGCATCCGAACGGCCCTCGACATCGCCGAGCGCGAGGGCCTGGTGTACACCTTCGACAAGACCAAGCTTGGCGAGGAAAACGAAGTCCACCCGAACACCGTGCGCATCACCGTTGAGCGCGGCGACCGCAAGCACGTAATGCTCGGTTCGTCGCTCGGCGCGGGCCGCGTCCTGGTGAGCCAGATCGACGGGTTCCCCGTCGAGGTGCACGGCAATCACCACACGATCGTCCTCGTTGCCGAAGACGTGAAAGGCAGCATCGCGCGCATCGCCGGACTGCTCGCCGACGACGGGATCAACATCGCGACGCTGCGCGTGACCAGGAAGCACAAGGGCGGGGATGCCTTCATGGTCATCGAGGTTGATGAGGCACCAGCCGAACACGTGCGAGACCACATTCGTGCGCTGTCGTGGGTTCGCTGGACCCATCGGCTGGACAAGGTGTCGTCGTGATGCGCGCTCCGGCGCAGCGCCTGAGGTAGGCCGTGTACACCTCACTGCACGCGGCGATTGCCGCTGCCGAAGCGGAAGGGAAGCCGCTGAGCGTCATTGCGCTCGAGGCGGAGTCACGCGACCTGGGACGGACCGTCGACGAGATTCGCGACGCGCTCCGTCGGGCGTTGGTTGTGATGCGCGGCGCCGTGGAGCAGGGAATCGTCGGAGACCTGCGGAGCGCCAGCGGACTCGTTGGCGGTGACGCCGCGAAGGTGGCCGCCTCGACGCAGGGCCCTTTTTCGGGGACTCCGTTCCAGGACGTGCTGGCCCGGGCGCTGGCCGTGCAGGAGGTGAACGCCGCGATGGGCGTGATCGTTGCCGCACCGACCGCCGGCGGCGCCGGGGTGCTCCCGGCGGTGCTCACGGGACTCGCCGCCGCGCACGGGCTTGGCGACGACCGCGTGATTGATGCCCTCGCAACCGCGGGCCTGATTGGCGCCGTCGTGGCCGAGCGCGCATCCCTGTCCGGGGCCGAGGGCGGCTGCCAGGCCGAAACCGGTGCTGCCGCCGGAATGGCGGCGGGTGCCGCCACCGAAATGCTGGGCGGGACGCCACGCCAGGTCGGCCACGCCGTGGCGCTCGCGCAACAGGGCACGTTGGGTCTGGTGTGCGATCCCCTCGGCGGTCTCGTCGAGTTGCCGTGCGTCTTTCGCAATGCGACCGGTGCTGCGATCGCCCTGGCGGCGATCGAGATGGCCCTGGCCGGCGTCGAGTTTGCCATCCCCGCCGACGAGGTCATCGATACTATGGGGGAGATCGGCCGTTCGATGGACGTTCGGTATCGCGAAACGGCTGGCGGCGGTCTCGCGGCGACCCCAACCGGTCGCCGGCTCGCCAAGGAGCGGCTGGTGCAGATCAAGCGCTCGTAGCAACCCGCCTGACGCCAATCCCGGTCCGAAGCGCGCCAATCGGCTATCTAATGTACTGGCGCCCACCCCCGTGTCGGAGCGAAACTTCCGTCGTACCGCACCGTAGGGCCACCAGCCGTTACCGGAGCCTGTGCTAATGGTCATGCAAGACGACATTCAGAGCTTTCTCGACCGGCTCGACGCCAGCGGTGCGACGTACACGGAGGTGTCCGACGGCCTCTGGAACGTTCGGCCCGGCGGCGACCTCGATTTCGGCGTCGTCGTCCACTACTCGCCACCGGTGCTCGTGCTCCGCGTGAAGGTGATGGACCTCCCCAAGAAGGGCGCGAAGCAGACGGCCCTGTACCGTCGCCTGCTCGAGATGAACGCCGGCGATCTTCTTCACGGATCCTACGGCATCCAGGACAACGCCGTCGTGCTCACCGAGGCACTGGAACTGTCGCACCTCGATTTCGAGGAGTTCCTCGCTTCATACGAAAGCATCACGCTCGCGCTCGCGTCGCACATTCGCGAACTCGCTTCATTCCGTGAGGAAGGCTGACGATGGGCATCTTCGACCGCATCGCCACGCTGTTCAAGTCCAACATCAATGACCTGATCTCGAAGGCCGAGAATCCGGAGAAGATGCTGGACCAGATCGTCGTGGACATGAAGAGCCAGCTTGGAAAGGCCAAGCAACAGGTGGCGTCCGCCATCGCTGACGAAAAGCGGCTCAAGGACCAGGCGGAGCAGGAACTCAAGGCGTCGCAGGACTGGGAGCAGAAGGCGATG
>CAZLAU010000043.1:1954-19347 GCA_964557615.1 uncultured Gemmatimonas sp. | reverse complement strand
TTCGCCTTGCGGATGTAGTCGAGCAGCGACGTCTTGCCGTGGTCCACGTGGCCCATGATCGTCACGACGGGTGGGCGCGAACGCAGTGACTCCGGCGTGTCCTCGGGCGCCTCCTCGACGGCGGCAGCGTATTCCTCCTCCCGCACCGCGTTGTAGCCGAACTCCGACGCAATCAGTTCGATCTGATCGAAATCGAGGCGCTGGTTGATCGTGACCATCAGGCCCAGATGCTTGAACGCGAAGCTGACGATTTGCGTGGCCGGAATCTTGAGGATGCCGGCGAGTTCGCTGACCGTGATGAACTCGTTCACGCGCACGGTCTTCTTCTCGACCTCCGCCTGCGCGGCGCGCATCGCCTCGAGGTCGTCACGATCCACTTCGTCGGGGCGCCGTCGCTTGGACGGCCCGCCCGACATCTGCTTCATGGTGCGGAAGATGTTCGCCGACACCGCCTGATGATCGACCTGTCCGCGCTTTCCCTTCTTCCTGCGCCCGCTCGACGGCATCGACCCGCCGGCCCCGGACGGAGGTCCGCCGCGCCCGCCACGATCGTCGCGTCGCGCAATGCCACCACCGGGAACGCCCGGCGAAGCCGACGCGATGGGCCGGGGTGGGAACGGCAGTCCGCCCACCGCAGGCCGCGAGCGTGGCGCGCCCGGAACGATCGGACGCGGCCGAGGACGCGCGGGCGCAGCCGGCGGCGTGCTTGCCGCGGCCGCACGCGGAGCCGGAGCAGCCTCAGGTGTCGGCGGCGCGGTCGCGGGCGATTTGGCGGCCGCTGGCATTTGAGCAGCCGGCGGCGCTGGCGCAGCGGTCGGCTGCGAAGGCGCGGCCACCTGCGCTGCCGACGCGTCGGCCTTCGCGGGCTTCTCAGGTTCGGACGCCTGCGCCAGCTGCTCCTCGGCGACGGCTTCCGGCTCCGTGGCCTGCGGCAGGTCGGCGGCCTTGCGACGGCGTGTGGTCGGTGCGGCCTTGACCGGCTCGTCGGCGATGGCCGCCACCTCGGCCTGCGCCTTCGTCGCTGACCGTTTGGTCGGCTTCGCCGACTTCGCCTTGGCCTTGGGCTTCGCGGCCGCCTTGCCCTTCTCCTTCTTGGGGGCGGCAACGGTCTCGGTTGACCCGGTCGTGCGGCGGCGGCGGGCCGGCGTGGACGCGCTCGACGCCGACTGCGCGGCGCGGGTTCGCTTCTCACGTTCCCAGCGGGTGCGGGCCCGGGCCACCTGATCGTCCGTCAGCGGGGTGATGTGACTGCGCACGACAACGTCGAGCGATCGCAGCATCGCCACGACTTCGTCGCTCGATATGCCGAATTCCGCAGCCAGATCCGTTACGCGAAGCTTGGTCGTCACCCCGTCCTCCGTTATGCCGTCACGACGCACGCGGGGCGAATGCCCCGCGAATGCCCCGCGCCAGCGCCGCATCAACCACCGCGACTGCCGCCGTGGTCTCCCGCCCGACCGCCGCGCCCAAATCTGCCGCGGAAATGCCACCGATCGTTTCCACCCGGCGCGCGCGGAGCAGCGGGAGCACCTTGCCCCGACTGTTCTCGGACGCGTCGTCCGCCACCACCACCAGGCGCGCCGTGCGCTTCCCCACCGCAACCTTCACCTGTTCCACGCCCACGACCACCGTCCGCGCCCGGAGTCCGAGGCCAAGCAGTCCCTTCGCCTTCGCCCACCCGGTCGCGGTCATATCGGCCTACGCACCTTCCTCGCGTGCCTCGCCGCCGGCCGTCTCGGCGCCCTCTGCCGATTCGGTGCCGTCTGCGCCATCCTCGGTGAGCTCGTTGATCAACTTCATAATGCGCTCGGCTTCCTCAGGCGCAATGCCGGGGAGCCGCAGGAAGTCTTCCTTCTCGAGGTCGATGATGTCATTGAGCGTGCCGTATCCACCGGCTTCGAGCACCGCAATCGTGGCCGGGGGAAGGCCCTCGATGTCGGACAGCTTCACATCGGCGGCCTCGTCTCCATCCTCGGGCAGCGGCTGGAACAACGGGATGTCTCCGCCGCGTTCGAGCCACTCCCGGCTGGAATAGAGATCGATCTTCCATTCGGTGAGTTCCGACGCCAGCCGTACGTTCTGCCCGTTGCGACCAATGGCAAGCGAAAGCTGATCTTCGTCGACGATCGCCTGGATGGTTTTCGTGGCCGGGTCGCTGAACACGCGGGCGACCTTCGCAGGCGCCAGCGCCAGTCGGGCGAAGCGTTCCGGCTCCGACGACCACGGGACGATGTCGATGCGCTCGCCGCCGAGTTCCTGGACGACCGTCTGGACGCGCGCGCCCTTCATGCCTACGCACGCGCCGACCGGGTCGATCGCCTCGTCGCGCGAGAAGACGGCGATCTTCGTCCGGCTTCCGACTTCGCGCGCCGCGGCCCGGATCTCGACAATGCCCTGCTGGAGTTCGGGCACCTCGAGCCGGAACAGCGCCTGCACGAACAGGGCGTCGCCGCGCGACAGCACGAGCCGTGGGCCCTTGGGCGTCTCCTCGATCTTCTTGAGGACGGCCCGGATCGGCTCGCCTTGCTTGTAGCTCTCGCGGTGGTTCTGCTCCCGGTACGGGATGATCGCCTCCGCCTCGCGGAACTTGTTCAGCATCACGACAATCTTGCCGCGCTCGATCTGCTGGATCTCGCCGGACAGCAGGTCCCCGACCCGGCCGGCGAATTCGTCGCGGATCTTCGTGCGCTCGCCTTCGCGCACGCGCTGGATGATGCGCTGCTTGGCGGCCTGAACGGCGGAACGGCCGAACTCGGCGAAATCGACCGGAATTTCCATCACGTCGCCGACTTCGTATTCCTCGTCCTCGTAGCGGGCCTCCTCGAGCGTGATCTGGCACGCCGGGTCGTCCACCGTTTCCACGACGCTCTTCAGGAGGACGATGCGTATCTCCCCACGGTCCTCCTCGACCGACACCTCGGCCTTGACCGTCGGCCCGTGCTTCTTGGCGAGGGCCGCATGAATGCCATCACTCAGCAGCTCGGTGAGCTCGGAGCGTTCGATCTGCTTCAGATTCGCGAGTTCGCGAATCGCAGTCAGGATTTCCGCTGATCCAGCCATCGAGGTCGATCCTCAGGTTTGCCAATGAACGGCGAGGCGGGCCTGATCAATGTCCGCCAGCGCCAACTCGTGCTCGTTTCCTTTCGTGTCCCGCACCGTCACCCGGGCATCCGGCCCGTCGCCGGTCACCGCTACGATTTCCACTTCGACGTGGCCTCCGAGCGCCGCAAATCGCTGACTCCTGATCGTCGCCCGTCGTCCCACGAACCGCATCCAGTCCCGCGCTGCCCTGAGCGGGCGGTCGAGCCCCGGCGAGGACACTTCCAGCACATACCGGCCGTCAATGACTCCCGACGTCGCGTCCAGCGCCGACTCGATGGCCCGCGACGCCCGCTCGCAGTCCCCAACCTGCACCTTGGCGCCATCGATCCGATCGATCCTGACGTCGAGCACCGGCCGACCGCGGCTGCCACCGACCCGAACGTCGATGACCTCAACGCCGAGCGGCTCAACTGCTGCATTGGCAATAGCTTGCAACCGGTCTTTCACGTTGTTTCTTTGGAAAAAACAGGGACAAAAAAATGTGGGGCACCCTCCCCCACATCCTTGGGGCCGCCGAGGCGGCACCCAACGTGCGAATGATACGGGCCGCCGCGGGCCCAGTCAAGCCGACGGTGTCACACCTCGCCCCGCACGATCACGGCAACCTGACGCCCAGCGTCCCCACCACGGTGCGAGAAGAAGCGGTCGCGGTCGCAGCGCGTGCACCACGCGCTCGCCGTCACGTGTCGCACACCTGCATTCGAGGCCTGCTCCGCAAGGAGCGCTCGCAGGTCGACGTTCCGGTGCCGTGTCGTCTGCCACCCGGTGAGCTGCTCGTAGACATCCGGCGCGACCTCATAGCACCGGCCGCAAACGGCAGGCCCGAGGTGGACATGCGCCTTGGTGACGTCCACGCCGCGGGCCTCGATTGCGGCAAGCACCTTCGGGAGCACGCCGGCTGCGGTGCCGCGCCAGCCGGCATGCGCCAGCGCAACCGTTCCGCTCTCGTGGGCAATGAACACGGGAACGCAGTCGGCAACGGTCACGACGGCTGCGCCGGTGGCGCACACGACGTGGGCGTCGAATCCATCGCTGCGCCTCCAGCCGTCCCACGGCGAGTCGTGCACGGCGATGGCGTCGCCGTGGACCTGCCGCGAACTCACCAGGCCGGTCACCGCGGGCTTCAGTGACTCAAGCAGAGCGAGCCAGCGATCGGTGTTGGCGTCCACCGCTGCGGCGCTGCCCAGATCGAAGTTGCCGGCGGCGCGCGTCGTCGTGAACGCGGTGATGCCGAGCGACGCCAGTTCGGCCACCGGATCGCGCGCGGGAACCGTGCCTCGCGCGGCGGCGGTGTTCATCCCCGTCCGTCCACGACCCGGCGAATGCCGGCGCCGAGGGCATTGAGCCGCTCGTGAATTCGCTCGTACCCGCGCTCGATCTGGCCGACGTTGTTGATGGTGCTCGTTCCGGTCGCGCACAGCGCCGCGATCAGCATCGCCGCGCCGGCCCGGATGTCCGGGGACTCGACGACGGCACCACGGAGGCGCGACGGACCGGCGACCAGCGCGCGATGCGGATCGCAGAGCACGATGCGCGCACCCATCGACACCAGCTTGTCCACGAAGAACATCCGGGACTCGAACATCTTCTCGTGCATCAGGATGATGCCGTTGCACTGCGTCGCCGTGACGATGGCAATGGACATGACGTCGGCCGGGAACGCCGGCCAGGGCTGGTCCTCGAGCTTCGGCACGTGCCCACCGAGGTCGCTCTGGATTTCAAGCGCCTGGTCATCAGGGACGACCAGCGCAGAACCATCAACGGTGGTGCGCACCCCCAGCCGCTCGAATCCCATGCGAATCGACCGCAGGTGCTCGACGCCGGCATCTTCGATGCGAATTGCCGATCGGGTCACGGCGGCAAGGCCGATGAATGACCCGACTTCGATGTGGTCCGGGCCGATACGATACGTGCCACCCCCCAGCGTCCGGCCGCCGCGGATGGTCAGCTCGTTCGTTCCGATCCCCTCGATCGCCGCGCCGAGCGTGACGAGGAATCGGCAGAGGTCCTGCACGTGCGGTTCGCTGGCCACATTGCGCAGGGTCGTGGTGCCGCTCGCCGCCACGGCGGCCATGACGGCGTTCTCGGTACCGGTGACGCTCGGCTCATCGAGGAACACATCGGCGCCGCGAAGTCCCTTCGTGGTGAACCGGATGCGATCGGTGAAGTCGTGCTCCGCGCCGAGCTGTTCGAGGGCGAGGAAATGGGTATCGAGTCGACGGCGCCCGATGACGTCACCACCGGGTGGCGTGAGATCCACCGTGCCACACCGCGCCAGCAACGGGGCCGCGAGCAGGATCGACGCGCGGATCCGGGCGCAGAGCGCGGCGTCGAGTGCGCCTGCCTTCAGCTGATGCGCGTGAATCCTCAGCGTGTTCTGCGCCGACCACTCAACTTCGGCGCCCGTCGTGCGCACGAGGTTGACGAGGGTCTCGATGTCGCCGATGCGTGGCACATTCTCGAGCGTCACCGGTTTGTCGGTGAGCAGGGCAGCGGCCACGATCGGGAGCGCGGCATTCTTGTTGCCGCTCGGGCGGATGGTGCCGGAGAGCTTGCGGTTGCCTTCGACGACGAATTGGAGGCTCGACACGACGCGTGGTGCTCGGGTGGCGGAGATGCCGAAGGATGGATGCGCACGCGGGCGTGAGCAAGTTGCTTGACCCGGTGCGGCGTGCCGCCTAGCATCGAGCCGTGATCGTGCGCCGCGGGTGGATCGCCCTGATGCTCATCGTGCTCGTGCCGTCCGAGGCATGGGCGTGGACGCCGGGCACGCACATCCTGCTCGGTGAAGCCGTGCTCCGCTCGGCCGCCGTGCTCCCGGTGGCCATCGCGGCGCTGCTGCGGGCGCACCCGTGGGACTTTCTTTACGGCTCGATTGCGGCAGACACCAGCATGGCGAAGAAGTACGCCCGGTTCGGACGTCATTGCCATTCGTGGACGGTCGGCTTCGAGATCCTGCATGAGGCGCGGGACGAACGGCTGCAGGCGTTCTCCTGGGGATACCTCGCGCATCTCGCCGCGGACGTCGTGGCGCACAACTACTTCGTGCCGCACCAGCTGGCGCGCACGTCCTCGACGGCCGCCCTGGGTCACAGCTACTGGGAGAGCCGGTTCGAGACGCACATCAGCCAGCGGTACAGTCGCCGCGCGGTCGAGGTGATCCAGCTCGACCATGCCACCAGTGACGCGCATCTCGACCGCGTGCTCAGCCCGACGATCTTTTCCACCCGCACAAACCGGCGGATCTTCCGGGGGATGGTGCACGCGTCGGACAGCGCAAGCTGGCAGCGGGTATTCGGCCTGGTGGCGGCAAACAGCCGCTGGGACCTCGCCGACGAAACGGTCGCGGCGCACGTGGCGCGCTCATACGACTACGTGATGGATCTGCTCATGCGCGAGGCCGGCTCGGTGCCGTACACGTATGACCCGTCGGGCGACCGGGCCCTGCGCACCGCCAAGCGAGTCCGACGCGAAGCCATGAAGGGCGGAGGCGCCGACGCCGCCGAAGAAGAGGCGGTTCGACGGTTCGGGCTCGGCCCGACCACGCTTGGATATTCCGGCGCGGTGACGGAGCCGCTTTACTTCCCGGCTCCGCGTGCGGCGACGAGCTGACTGACCTTTCGCGGGTCCGCGCGGCCGCCCGACTTCTTCATCACGAGCCCGACGAGCACGCCCTTGAGGCGCGCCTCGCCGCCGACGTAGCGCGCCGCCTCGTCCGGACTCTCCGCAAAGACCTCGTCGATCCAGCCTTCCAGCGCACGGTCGTCGCCGACCTGAAGCAGCCCGGCGCGCTCCGCAATCACCCGGGGTGGTTCTTGCGCGTCGAGCATCTGGGCGAAAATGCTCTTGGCTGCGGTGTTGCTCACGGTTCCGTCCGCGACCAGGCCGATCAGCGCGGCGAGGCGTTCCGGCGCGACGGCCAGGGACGCCGCCGGGTCCGTGTTCCGGGCCGCAAGCACTTCGCCGGTCACCCAGTTCGCGGCAACCTTGCCGCTTCCGACCGCGGTCGCGACCATCTCGAAGTAGTCCCCCAGCGGACGGTCTGCCGTGAGAACGGCGGCGTCCGCGGCGGAGACACCCAGGGTCGAGACGTATCGCGCACGTCGGGCTGCGGGCAGTTCGGGGAGTGACTCGCGGATCTTCTGGACGTACGCGGGCGTCAACACGAGGGGCGGAAGGTCCGGCTCGGGGAAATACCGATAGTCGTGGCTCTCCTCCTTGGCGCGGGCCGGGCGGACCGTGTTCGCGGCGTCGTTGTACAGCATCGTCTGCTGGACCACCGGCGACCCGGCATCGTGCAGGGCGCAATGACGCGCGAATTCGATTTCGAGTGCGCGTTCGGCGTTGGCGAACGAATTGAGATTCTTGATCTCCGTGCGCGTTCGCAGGGCGGCATCGCCGTGCGGTCGGGCACTCACATTTGCGTCCACCCGCAGACTCCCCTCCTCCATGGAGCAGTCCGATACATCGGCGAACACCAGGATCTCGCGCAGCGCCCGAAGGTAGGCGCCGGTCTCCGCGCTGGACCTGATGTCGGGCTCGCTGACGATCTCGATCAACGGCACGCCTGCGCGGTTCAGGTCGATGGCGGTGTATCCAGCATAGCGGTCGTGTACTGACTTGCCCGCGTCCTCTTCCAAGTGGATGCGCGTAATGCGAACCGACCTGCCCGTGTCGGTCTGCACCGATCCTCCGGTCGCGAGGGGCCGGTCGAACTGGGAGATCTGGTATCCCTTCGGAAGGTCGGGATAGAAGTAGTTCTTGCGCGCAAACACCGACTCGCCGCTCAGCGTGCATCCCAGCGCCAGTGACGCGCGCGTCGCGAGCTCGACCGCCTTGGCGTTGAGCACGGGGAGTGCGCCCGGCAACGCAAGGCACACCGGGCACGTGTTCACATTTGGCGGATCGCCGAACGACGTCGGGCATCGGCAGAATGCCTTGGTCCTGGTGCGGAGCTGCACGTGCACCTCGAGCCCCACGACCATCTCGTACCGATCGTGGCTCACGGCGGGGTGCCCGGCCCCAGTTCGGCCTCCAATGCGGCGGCGACACGGAGCATGCCGTCCTCGTCGAACTTCCGCGCGATCACCTGGCCGCCAACGGGCAGGCCGCGTACGCGCCCGATTGGCACGGACATCGCCGGCAGTTCGGCGAGGTTGGCCGTGACCGTGAAGATGTCACTCAAGTACATCTCATACGGATCCGAGATCTCGCCAAAGCGGAACGCCGGCGTCGGGGTGGTTGGCGTGAACAGGGCGTCCACGCCGCTCGCGAAAACGGCGTCAAAATCCGCCCGGATCAGGTCTCGCACGCGCATCGCATTCAGGTAGTACGCGTCGTAGTAGCCGGCGGACAGCACGTACGTGCCGAGCAGGATGCGCCGCGTGACTTCCGGCCCGAAGCCCCTCGAGCGGGTCGCCTCGTACATGGCGCGCAGTCCGTCGCCGGCGATGCGCATGCCATACCGCACGCCGTCAAAGCGGGCGAGGTTCGCCGAGCACTCGGCCGGCGCGATGACGTAATACGCCGGCACCGCGAACTCGGTGTGCGGCAGCGACACGTCGCGCAATTCCGCTCCACGCGCCACGAGCGCAGCAATTGCCTGGTCGCACGCCGCTCGCACGCCAGCATCGAGGGACTGCGGGAAGTACTCGCGCGGCAGCCCGATCACCAGACCGGTGAGGTCGCCACTGGCCGGCACACCCGGGGGCGGCCTATCTGCAGACGTGGAGTCGTTGGCGCGGTCGGGCCCGGAAATCACGCGGAGGGCCAGCGCCGCGTCAGCGACAGTGCGCCCAAAGACGCCAACGTTGTCGAGCGACGATGCGAATGCCACGAGTCCGAACCGGCTGACACGACCATACGTCGGTTTCACGCCGACGACGCCGCAAAAGGCTGCCGGCTGCCGCACGGAACCGCCGGTTTCCGAACCCAGCGCGATCGGGCAAATGCCGGCCGCCACCGCGACCGCGGACCCGCCCGAGCTCCCACCGGGCACGCGGCCCCTGTCGTGCGGGTTGCGCGCGGGACCGAAGGCGCTGTTCTCCGTGCTCGACCCCATCGCGAACTCGTCCATCGTCGTCTTGCCGACGAGCACGGCGCCGGCCTCGCGAAGCTTGCGGGCGGCCGTCGCCTCGAACGGACTGACGTAGCCCTCGATGATTCGCGACCCGCAACTCGTGGTGAGGAAGGGCGTCGCGATGTTGTCCTTGATCGCGACCGGCACACCGGCCAGCAGCCCGCCGTGCGGCACGCGGGCCGCCGCATCGAACGACGCCGCGCGATCGGTGGACACGAACGCATTGAGCCCGTCGACGCCGGCCTGCACCGCCTCGGCGACGGCAAATGCGGCCTCGACCTGGTCCGCCGGGGTCGATCGCCCTGTGCGGACGGACTCGGCGATCTCGCCGGCCGAATCGGGCGTTCGCGGTGTCGTCACGCCGCGCCCGTCGCGTCGTCGTGTGATGCCAGCCGCGGAACAAGGAAGAAACCATCACGGACTTCGGGAGCGAAGTCCTTGCGTGCGCGTTTCAGTGGCACCGGTCCGGGAATGTCCTCAGCGAGAGGCATCGGTTCACTCTCACGCGGGGCCGCGGCTGTGCGAACCGTGGTCAGCACCTCAACGTGGGTCAGGATGCCAGTGAGCTCGGCCACGAGGGCGTCCACGCGCTCGTCGGGTACGCCGACACGCGCGAGTGAGGCGATCCGGAGCACGTCGTCGCGCGTCACCGGCATCAGTCGAAGTCCCGTTCAAGGCCCGCGAAGGCGACGACGAGTTTCTTCGTTCCGACGTCCTCGGAGTCAAAGTCGATCGTCACCTTCGCGTCGCGCCCGCTACCGCTGAGCGCGGCGATCGTTCCAGACCCGAACTTCCCGTGCCGCACGCGCTCGCCAACGATGAATGCGGGCAGGTCCTGCGACACGTCGTCGAGCTCCACCGCGCGCTCGCGCTCCGGCCGTGGACGCCACCGCGGCAACTCGTCGTCGAACCGGTCGTCGGCCCACGGGTCGGTCGCGCGCCCCGTTCCTCGCCCCCCACCGCCGAACGCGCGCGGCGTGGAACGCAAGCGAGCCGTCTGCCGGACAGCGAGCAGACGCTCGGCTTCAGGCGTGACGAAGCTGGATAGCCGTGACATGACCAATTCGCCATTGCGGCGACGGCTCCGCGCCCACGTCAGGAGGAGGATGCGTTCGGCGCGCGTGATCCCAACATAAAAAAGGCGGCGCTCCTCCTCGAGCAAGTCCGGGTCATCGAGGGATCGGGTGAGCGGGAAGAGGCCGTCCTCAAGGCCGGCAATGACGACCATCGGAAACTCCAGTCCCTTTGCCGTGTGCAGCGTCATCATCGTCACGACGTCGGCATCGGGGCCGAGCTCGTCGATGCCGGCCACGAGCGTCGCCTGCTGGAGGAACCGATCCAGCGGCCGCAGGCCGACCTCCCCACCGTCGTCGATCACGGATTCCGCGGCGCCGCGAATGAGTTCCGCGACGTTGTCGATGCGCTCGACGCCGTCCGGTTCCGACTTGAGGGAGTCGATGTATCCGATCTCCGACACGAGTTCTGCCAGCAGGCGATCCACGCTCGCGTCGGCCGCGAGTTCCTGCATTCGTCGGACGACCGCGACGAACTTCGCCAGCGCGGCGCGGGTGGCCGGCCGTGCGCCGGCGAGGACGGCGTCGTTCACCGCAGCGTCGAGAACGGGCAAGCTGGCTTCGCGCGCCGCCGCGATGAGCATCTCGACCGTGGTCTCACCAATGCCGCGCCTGGGCGCGGCAATGGCGCGCGTAAACGCCTCGAGGTCGTTGGGGTTCGCGATGAGGCGCAGCCACGCGAGGAGGTCGCGCACTTCGCGGCGATCGTAGAAGCGCACGGCGCCGACGAGCCGGTAGGCGATGCCGTGGCGGCGCATCGCCTCTTCCAGCGGGCGGCTCTGCGCGTTGGTCCGGTACAGGATCGCGACGTCGCCGAGGCGGATTTCGGCACGTCCCCGACGCGACTGGATCTCCTCGATGATGGCCTCGGTCTCGTCGCGATCGTCTGCCGCGCCAACAAGGGCCACGCGCGCGCCGTCGGGCAAGGTCGCACGCAGGGTCTTGCCGCGACGGCCCTGGTTTTCGCGAATCACCACGTTCGCCAGCTCGAGCACCTGCGGCACGGATCGGTAGTTCTCCTCGAGGCGCACGACGCGGGCCGACGGGAAATCGCGTTCGAAGTCGAGGATGTTCCGGACGTCGGCTCCGCGCCAGCCGTAGATGGCCTGGTCGTCGTCGCCGACGGCGCACACGTTGCCCGCGCCCGATGCGATGAGCTTGATGAGTTCGTACTGCGCCCCGTTCGTGTCCTGATACTCGTCCACCAAGACGTGCGCGAACTGCCGGGCCATCCGGTCGCGAACCGGGGCGTGCTCGCGGAGGATCGCAACCGGCAGCCACAACAGGTCATCGAAGCACACGGCATTGGCCTCGATGAACGCGTTGTCCCAGTCGCGGTAGACCGGTGCCACGGCGCGCGCCAGCGGCGTCAGCGCGAGGGACTCGTATTCCTTCGGCCCGACGAGCGCGTTGCGCGCCTCCGAGATCGTCGCGGCGACGAGCCGCGGCGTCCACACTTTCGTCGACACGCGGTGCCGGTCCATGAGCCGGCGAACCACGCGCAGCGTGTCATCCTGGTCGTAGATGGTATACGACGGTGTGCGGCTCACGAATGCGGCGTTGGCGCGCACGATGCGCGCGCCGATGGAGTGGAACGTGCCGATCCACATGCCGCGGGGTTCGCGTCCGAGCAGCCGCGCCACGCGGTCGCGCATTTCGCGCGCGGCCTTGTTGGTGAACGTGACCGCAAGGATCTGGTCGGCGCGCGCGACCTCCTCCTGGATCAGCCGCGCAATCCGGGCGGTGAGCACGCGCGTCTTTCCCGAGCCGGCCCCCGCAAGCACGAGCAGCGGACCGCTGCCGTGTTCCACCGCCTCGCGCTGTGCCGGATTGAGTGCCGTCGATGCGGTGCCCGCGATCATCCGGGCAAGATAATGTCGAATACGGCGCCCCGATCCGACGGCACGAGCACCAGGCGGCCACCGTGGCCCTCCTCGACGATGCGTCGCGCAAGCGCGAGGCCGATGCCCCACCCGCCTTCCTTCGTGGAGAAGCCGGCAGAGAACACCTTGGCCCGCAGTTCGCGCGCGATGCCGGGCCCCGTGTCGATGATGCGAATCGCCGCGCCATCACCCGCCGCCGCCTGCACCACGATCCGGATCGCGCCCCCCTGCCCCGACAGCGCGTCGACGGCATTCTTGACGAGCGACTCGATCGCCCACTCGATGAGGACGCGATCACCGGGGACGGACAGCGACCCCTCGGGACGTTCCACGTCGATCGTGATGGCGTGCGCAAGCGTGGGCAGGCGCGCGCGGTAGTACCCTGCGACCTGCTCGACGAGGTCGCCGATGTCCAGCGGATCGCGGCGCGCCGGCCGCCCGATGCGCTCGAACCGGTGGGCCACGCGTTCGAGGCGATCGACGTCGCTCCCGATGTGCGGCAGCGCCGACGCGAGCGCGGGGTCGGACGTCCCACGGTCGCGGAGGAGTTCCACCCAGCCGTGGAGGCTGGACAGCGGTGTGCCGAGCTGGTGGGCCGCCTCGCGTGCCATGCCCGCCCACACTCGTTCGCGCTCGACGCGACTCCGCTGGCCAAGGACGATGATGCCGACGATGATCAGGATCCCGACGAGCGCCGCCTGCAGCAACGGAATGACCTCGAGGCCTTCGACGAGCTTCGTCTTCCCGAAGTGGACCAGGATGAACGTCGAATCACCAACCGGCGGATTCTCGCGATCGAGCACATCGATGTACGCGGTGACGCGCGGATCGCCGATGTCGTTGTGCTCGAACGGCAGGTTCGCGACCGCCGTGGCACGGCCCGATGAATCGGTGACGATGATCGGCACGCCGAGTTCGCGAAGCGCCGCCAGCATCTCGAGCTGCGCGGCCGCAGTCCCCTCGGCGGTCGGCGATGCCGTGGCGCCATAGACCTGGGCAAAGAGCTGCGCCGTCTGCCGCGCTTCACGGCCGAGTTCGGCAACGACGCGCTGCGTGTACCACACGTATGAGCCGAGCATCGCCAGCAGCCCTATCGTGACGAAGGCAACCGGCGCGCTGCGGCGCATGGGCTATCCGATCCGGCCGGCGCCGAAATACGGCTGCAGCGCTTCGGGAATGCTGACGGACCCGTCGCCCTGCTGGTGATGCTCGAGCAGGGCCGCGACCACGCGCGGCAGCGCCAGCCCTGATCCATTGAGCGTGTGCACGAACCGCGGCTTGTCGCCCGCCGCGGCACGGTACCGGATGTTCGCGCGGCGCGCCTGGAAATCCGTGAAGGTCGAACAGGAGGAGACTTCCAGCCATCGCTCGACGCCCGGCGCAAACACCTCGAGGTCATACGTCTTGGCGCTCGAAAACCCGGTATCGCCGGCGGCGAGCAGCACGACGCGGTACGGGAGTTCGAGCAGTTGCAGCACCTTTTCGGCGTGACCCGTCAGCACCTCGAGCTGGGCGGGCGAATCTTCCGGCGCGCAGAGCCGCACCAGTTCCACCTTGTCGAACTGGTGAACCCGCAACAATCCGCGGGTGTCCTTGCCGGCCGCGCCGGCCTCGCGACGGAAACATGCCGAGTGACCCGTGACGGCGATGGGGAGGCGCGCACCATCGAGCATCTCGTCGCGAAACAGGTTGGTCAGCGGTACTTCCGCCGTCGGGATCGCAAACAGCGGATCGTCGCGAAGCGCGTACATGTCGTCTTCGAACTTCGGCAGCTGGCCGGTTCCCGTCATCGCGTCGCGGTTGACGAAGTACGGGACCGTAGCCTCCTCGTATCCGTGTTCAGCGGTGTGGAGATCGAGCATCATCGCGATCAACGCCCGCTGCAAGCGGGCACCCGGTCCGCGGAAGACGACGAAGCCCGAGCCGGCCACCTTCACGCCGCGCTCGAGGTCGAGAATCCCGAGCCGCGCGCCAACGTCCCAGTGCGGCTGGACACCCGCCGCGCGGGGAGTACCCCACGTGCGCAGCGTCACGTTGGCCGATTCATCGCCCTCCGGAACGTCGGGGAGCGGGACATTGGGCATTTCGGCGAGCAATGCGTCGAGCTCGGTTTGCGCAGCCGCCTGGCGCGCTTCGAGCGCGGCAATCTCATCGCCGATCGCGCGCGCCGAGGCAAGCAAATCGTCGGCCGGCTGGCCGGCCTTCTTGCGCTTCGCGACTTCCTGGCTCGCGGCGTTGCGGGCCGCCTTGCGCTCTTCGCACGCCTGGATGGCGTTCCGGCGCTCCTGCTCGAGCACGACGGCCCGGTCAATCAGGGCGCCGTACAGGTCGAGCTTGCCGCGCCGTCGCATCGCGTCGCGCAGTGCGTCCGGCGCCTCCCGTACGAGGCGAATATCGTGCATCTAGAACTTCGGGACGCCCGGTATCAGCTGGCGCGACCCGCAGTTGAGGTTGATCATCGTCTTTCCGTACAAGGCGCGCGTGACCACGTCGACCGAGTCGAACGCAATCTTCACGAAAATGTACGGCGTGAACGACCCGGCACACTGCTGCTGCTGCGCCTGGACCACGATGGCGGCCCGAGGCGCGACGACCATCACCGAGTCAAACACATACCCGTCCCGCGGCGCCTCGGTGACGCCTTCGTAGCCGCCCGTCACGCGCTTGAGCCCGATGGCCGAGGTGCCGCCGAGCGGCGTGCCGACGAGCCCGACCGGCAGGATGACCGGATTGCCCTGCGGGTCGATGTCGAACGCCAGATCGAAGGCGAAGTTGCCGTCCACGCGAACGATGCTGCGTGAGGCGAAGTACAGGCCGTTGGGATCCGTGACGGGCGTTCCCGACAGCGCGTACACGCGAAACGTCTGGTCGCCATTCGGCGAGTTGAACACCAGCGACAGCGGATCAGAGCACGCGACCACGCCGACGACGGCGGAAAGCACGACGGCAAGACCCGCGGTTCGAAACGACGGGATTCGAGAGAAAATGCGTGGCATATGGCGGAGGCGTAGTGTACGTACCCGAGAGGGCAACTTCAAGCGAATCAGCAACTTGACTTCATTGGCGTGACAGGTACACTTCGGCAACTTCTCACGGAGCGCGCATGCCCACGATTCGCGACCTGGTTGGCGCCATCCGGCAGCGCGAAGGTGTCGAGGCGGCGGTGGTGCTGGGCCGCGACGGCCTGCTGATCGACAGTGAGGCCGCCGGCCACGTGAATGCCGAGCACGTCGCCGCGCACGTCCCGTCGATCGTTCAGTTCGCCGACGAGTATGGCGCCGCAGCAGAGCGAGGAGCCCTGCAGACTGCGATCCTGGAGCATGAGCGCGGCATGTCCGTCGTGTGCTGCCTGTCGGAAGACGCGGTGTTGCTGGTGCTCGTGCAGCCGTCGGCCAACCTCGGCCAGCTCATGTACGAGCTGCGACGCAACCGCGCCAACATCGCGGCGCTCGTCTAGCGCGCGCCGTCGCGACCGCACCCGGTGGCAACCCACGTCTTGGTGGCGGACGACGAACCGCACATCGGCCGCATCATACAAACGAAGCTCGAGCAAGGCCCGTTCCAGGTCACGTTGGTTGGTGACGGCACCGCCGCGGTGCGCGCTCTCGAGGAATACCCCGATATCGCCCTGGTGCTCCTCGATCTGATGATGCCGGGACTGTCCGGCCTCGAGGTGCTCGGCCGGATGCGTGGCGACGCCCGATGGAAGGCGCTGCCGTGCGTCATCCTGACAGCCGCAGGCCACGATCAGCAGCGCGAAGAAGCCATGCGGCTCGGCGTCGAGGACTTCCTCACCAAGCCGTTCAGTCCCAAGCGCCTCCTTGCCCGGGTCGTCGAGCTCACCGGCGCGCCGCCCGGCCCACCAACACGTGACTGACTCGAGGTGGGCCGTTGTCCTCGCCGGCGGCGTCGGGTCTCGATTCTGGCCGCTGAGCACGCCGGACCGACCCAAGCAACTGCTTCCACTCGTGACCGAGCAGCCAATGCTGCTCGACACGGTCGGGCGGCTTGACTCCGTCGCGCCCCTCGAACGCACGCTCGTGCTCACGAATGCGTCGCTGGCGGACGCGGTTGCCCGGGCGCTGCCCGCCCTGCCCCGCGAGAACATCGTGGCCGAGCCGCGACCTGCGGGAACCGCGGCGGCGCTGGCGTGGGCAGCGCAACTCGTCGCGTCACGAGGCGGACACGACTCACCGATCGTCTCGGTTCACGCCGACTCGGCGATCGGCGACGTGGCCGGATTCCGCGCCACCCTCGTCGCTGCGGCGGACGCCGCGGTCGCGGAGCAGGCGCTGGTGACCGTGGGCATCGTCCCCACGCACCCCGACACCGGACTCGGCTACCTCCAGCCCGGTGATGTGGTCCGTGGCGACCTCCGCCGGGTCGCCCGTTTCGTGGAGAAACCCGACCGCGCCAGCGCCGAGGCGCTGGTGGCGGGCGGGTGCCTCTGGAACTCCGGCATCTTTGCCTGGCGTGCGTGCGACATCCTCGACGAGGTGCGCGCGCATTGCCCGGAGGTGGCGCCGGCGCTCGCCGCGCACGGCGACGATGCCGAGGCGTTCTTTGGCGCAGTACAGTCCATAGCCATTGACGTCGGCGTCCTCGAGCGCAGCTCGCGGATGATGGTCCTGCCCGGCACGTTCGGCTGGAGCGACGTGGGCACGTGGGCCGCGTTGCGCGACGTGCGGGAGCGGGACGGCAGCGGCAACGCGCCGTCCGGACGCGTCCTGTTCCGCGACTCGAGCGAAAACGTGGTGCACGCCGACGGGACGACCGTGGTGTGCTATGGCGTGGACGGGCTCGTCGTCGTCGCGCTCGGCGGCGTCACACTCGTGACGACCGTGGAGCGTGCGGCGAACCTCAAGTCGCTGCTCGACGCACTTCCGCCCGAGGTGCGCACGCGATGAGTGCCGCCCGCATCGTGATTCTCGACGACGCGCAGGCGCGTGCGATGGAGCCGTTCGCCCTGACGCGCCCGCTCGGCGAAGTGCGCGCCGGCGCGTTGCTCGTTCGGGAGCGATGGGAGCACGTGCTTGCCGGCTCCGTCACCGGGCGGATCGGCGCGGCGCACCTCGAGTCCTTCGACGAGCCGGGCGCGCCGTCGAGCGCAGCGGGTGTGCTGCCGCCCGGCACGGTCATCGTCAATGCCAGGTTTTCACCGCAACTCGCCACTCGTCCAACAGCGCTCGCAGCCGGCGACGCGCTGCAGTGCGACGGACAGGTCGCGGCGGTTGCGCTCCGCGAGCCGGTTCCAGC
>CAZLAU010000043.1:0-1854 GCA_964557615.1 uncultured Gemmatimonas sp. | reverse complement strand
GACGTTGTCGTACTCGACGGCGCGCGCATCTCGGCATTCACGCGGCTCGCCGGGCCGTGCGTCATCGGGCGCCACGTCCACGTGAACGGCGGACGGTTCCGGACGTGCGCGATCGGCGAGCACTCACGGGTCTGCGGCGAGATGAGCGTCGTCAGCCTGGTCGGGCATTCCAACAAGGGGCACGACGGGTTCATCGGGCATTCGGTGATCGGGCGGTGGGCGAACTTCGGCGCCGGCACGGTGACGAGCAACCTCAAGAACAGCTACGGACCGGTGCGCGTGCGCGACAGCCGCGGCGATCACGACACCGGCATGCAGTTCCTCGGGTCGCTGGTTGGCGACCATGCGAAGCTCGCGATCGGCACGCGACTGACCACCGGGACGATCGTCGGAGCCGGGGCAAACGTGTTTGGCGACCGGTCGCCGGACAAGTTCGTACCGCCGTTCTCGTGGGGCGACCGCGCCCCGTTCGGGCGATACGAGGTCGACAAGTTCCTGCAGGTGGCCGCCCTGGTGATGCAGCGCCGAGACGTGCCCCTGACTGACGGCATGCGACGGGTGCTGCGCGCCGCCTGGGACCGCTGATGCGCATCGTGGCGCTGGCCAGCGGCAGCAGTGGCAATGCCATCCTGGTAGACGACGGCGTGACGCGAGTGCTCGTGGACTGCGGATTAGGGCCGCGCATCGTCGCCAGGCACCTGAACGCGAGCGGCGTCCGGCCCCACGAGGTGACGGCGGTGCTCGTGACGCACGAACACGTGGATCACGTGTGCGGAGTCGCGCAGGCGGTCAAGCGGTGGAACTGGAGCGTATTCTGCACTTCCGGGACAGCCCGCGGGCTGCCCGCCCCGCTCCGTCCGCACGCGTCGATCATTCGCGGGCGCTTCCGGGTCGGCGGCTTCGACGTCGAGGTGGTGCCCGTTGCGCACGACGCGCACGAGCCGGTGGCGTACACGATCACGAGCCGGGCGAGCGGCGTGCGCGCAGGCATCGCGCACGACCTCGGCATCGCATCGGACCGCCTCGTTGCGGCCTTTCGTGGCGCCCAACTCCTGTGCATCGAGGCGAATCACGACCCCGACATGCTGCGTCACGGCCCGTACCCGCCGGCCCTCAAGGCCCGGGTTGCGGGCACGCGCGGCCACCTCAGCAACGCGCAGGCCGCGGCGGTGATCGACGCGGTCAGCACGCGCGATCTCGAGGCCGTCGTGCTCCTTCACCTGAGCCAGGTGAACAACACGCCCCAGACGGCGTGCGCCACCACGCGCCGCGCCCTCCACCGTGCTGCGCGCCGTGCCACGCTGGCCGCCGCGATCAGGCGCTCGCCCAGTCCGGCCGTCGGGGCGTGCGTGAGCCACCAACTCGCGCTGGCGATCTAGGTACCGACGCACGAAGGGGGCGCCGGTTTCCCGGCACCCCCTTCGCGGTCTTCGCGGCCGCGGCCCTCGCGGGCCGACGACCAAGCCCTGCTAGTACATCCCGCCCATTCCGCCGCCACCCGGCGCGGCCGGAGCCGGCTTGTCTTCCTTCTTCTCGACGATCAGCGCTTCGGTCGTGAGGAGGAGGGACGCGATGGACGCGGCATTCTGCAGCGCCGTGCGCGTGACCTTGGTCGGGTCGATGACGCCGGCGACGACGAGATCCTCGTACGTGTCGGTCAGCGCGTTGTAGCCGAAGTTGCGGTCCTTCGAGGCCCGCACCTTCTCGACCACGATCGAGCCTTCGCCTCCGGCATTGAAGACGATCATGCGGATCGGCTCCTCGATGGCGCGGCGCACGATGTCCACGCCGATCTGCTCGTCCTCGTCCAGCTTCACGGCCTTGAGCGATGCCTGTGCGCGAATGAACGCGACG
>CAZLAU010000042.1:0-19829 GCA_964557615.1 uncultured Gemmatimonas sp. | reverse complement strand
CTCGAACTTGGACAGGTCGACGGCCTGCATCTTGGACTGCCGCGCGAGCACGCGGACGAGTTCCAGCTCCTGGATGAACCCGAGCTTGATGAGGTTGTACCCCACGCGTGTCCCGTTCTGGCGCTGCTCCTGGAGCGCCTTGTCGAGCTGCTCCTTGGAGATCAGCCCCTCCTTGAGGAGGAGATCGCCGATGCGCTCGCTGGCGTTTGCTGCAGGAGATGCCATAGCTCCGCTGGGCTTGCCGGGGTGGCCTGATGGGGACTGCTCCTCGCGCCACAACTATAGGGGCGAAGGAGCCTGACGGGTGAAGCTGACCGCGGCCCCGCAGTGTGTCAAGGACGACGCCGGGGAGGCGCGAGGCGGCGCGTCGGCACGAGCGTCGGCGTCGCGGAAAGGCGCCGCGAGAAGGTCACCGAGGGGCGCAGCCGCTCCGCGAGCGAGGGGCCGATCCCCTTGACGCGCTGCAGGCCGTCGAGCGACCCGAAGGGACCCCGTGAGCGGCGATCGGCAACGATCCTCGCGGCCAGTGCCGGCCCGATGCCAGGAAGCCGCTGCAGCGCCGCCTCCCCCGCGGTGTCGAGATCCACGGGCCCCGTCGTGTCCGTGGACGGCCGGCGACCGTGCGTCCCCGTGCCGGGCGCCGGCGACGCGGAGCCGGGGTCCGGCAATGCGATCGGACCCCGGCGAGGCGTGGTGAGCGCCAGCGTGCGCTCCGCCACCCGGCGTCGCGCCTCCTCGTTGGCCCGCTCGACCGCCTGACGCCTCGCTTCGTAGAGGGCGAGGAGTTCCGGCAGAACGGTCAGTGGTCCGTCCGGCGCGGGCTTCGCCGGCCGCGCGGCCGGTTTGGCCCCGACCGTGTCGCGGCCACGCGACGCCACCCGCTTTCCCCGCCCGCCACTGCCGCCCCGGCCGGCCGCAGCGCGCGAAGCGGCGTCAACGGCGGCAAGCTGGCGGTCGAGCGCCTGCGCGGAGCGATCGTCAGCGGCGGAGCCGCGCCCACCGGAGATGCCACGCGCCGCAACCCCGAGCGCCGCCAGTGCGGCGAGGAAGACCAGCGCGCGGCGTTCGGCAGGAGTCGGCATGTGCGACGATGATGCCGATCGGCACCGCACGCGTCACCGAATCATTGCCACACGGAGCGAAATCGCGGCAGGAGCGCCGCGGCCGCGAAGGCGGCGCTACCGCAGGAGCGCCATCGCCACGTCGCCGACGATCTGGAGCGAGCGAGCGCTCACGCGGTCGATGTCGTCGCCCATCGCGTGGTGCACGTTGTAGTCGAGGTCGATCACGTCGATCACGCGGAGGCCGGCCGCAATCAGCGGGTAGTGGTCGTCGGTGATCGGGTACGTGCGCATGTCGGGCAGGAAGTACTGCTCGTATCCGAGTTCCTTTGCCTTTGCCCACACGCGCTGGACCACTTCGGGCGCCTTCTGCGCCGAATACATCTCCTGCGGGATGTTCAGGTCGGCGTCGCCGATCATGTCCCACACCACGCCGAAGAGCGGCCGGTAGTCGGGCGACGGCAGATGGGCAGCGAAATAGGTGGCGCCCAGCAGCACGTCCACGTCCGGGCCGAACGTGCCGTAGTCCTCACCGTCCACGAACAGCAGGTCGACGCCCATCGACGGCGGCACCTTCTGGAGGGCGTCGGCCACGGCGAGGAGCAGCGCCACGCCGCTCGCCCCGTCGTTGGCGCCTGGGATCGGCTTGTCGTGGTTGGCCGGGTCGGGATCGCTGTCGGCGCGCGGACGGGTGTCCCAGTGCGCGACGTAGAGGATGCGCTCGGTGGCTTCGGGCTTGAAGCGCGCGAAGATGTTCCTGAGCGGAATCTGCTTGCCGGTCGCGAGGGTGTGCGTCCACTTCTGCTCCGTGACCACGGCACCGTTGGCCTTGAGCTTCGCGGCGATCCAGTCGCCGGTGCGCAGCCATCCCGGCGTCCCCGGCACCCGCGGACCAAAGGCGAGCTGCTGGCGGACGTAGCTCAGCGCGGAGTCGCCATTGAACTCCCGGGCGGCCGGCACCACGGTCTGGGCATCGCCGCCCTTGGAGCAGGCGACCGCGGGCCCCGCGGACCACGTGAGCACCGCCGCGAGGGCCGTCCGCCTGATCGATCGTCCGCCACTGAAGGTCATCGCATCTCTCCCGCAAAGAACGAAATCTGGAGCACCGCCGAAAACACGGTCTGCGAAATCCGGCGACTGAGGTTGTTGTCGAACGTGACGATCCGCGCGCCCTGCAGCGAGAAGGTCAGGTTGTCGGCAACGTCGGTGTCTGCGTTGAAGCTAACCGCGTCGCGTCCGTTGTCGGCGAGCCGGCTGCGCAGCCCGGACGTGCCGCCGGCCTCCACCCAGCTCGTCGTGGACGTCCGCTGAAACGCGAACCGGGTGCGCAGGTCGCTCTTCAGCTCCCAGTCGGCGGGCAGCTTGAAAGCGCGCGTGATGTCGCCCGACACGTCGCGCGACGTGGCGTCGACGCGACTGCCGGGCAGTGAGTCGACGCGCCTCGTGGTGGCAGCGGAAAATCCCGTCCGGAGGCCGCCGGCGTCGGCCCACTGCACCGACACGCTGACCGGGTAGCTCTGCGTGCGCCCGGAGCGGACGTCGCCCGGCCGCCCGGCGACGCCGGGAAAGACGCTCTGCTGCGACGTCGCGACGAACCGCGCGGTCGTGGTGACGCTCTCGACCGCCCGCTCGAGCGCCCGAGGCCGGAACGTGGCACGGAGCGCGAGGTCGGGAAGCGTCACAAAGTCGCCATCGACGATCACCTCGCTGCGATCGGGACGCCGCAGCCAGTTGCGCGCCGCAAGCCGCTGGGTGCGTGCGTCGAGCGTGATGCCGAGCGGCAGCCGCAGCCCGCCGGCCACCGCGACCTGCGTGTTGCTGCTCGCCGTCGTCGCGAGGAATCCGTGGTCGCTGAGGAACGCGCCTTCCCCGCCCCACCCGAGCTGCAGCCCCAGACCCGGCGTTCGCGGTGTGCCGTCGTAGCTCGACGAGATCGTCCGCGTCACCGACGCTTCGACCGGCACGAGCGTCCGGTCGAGGCGCGCCCGGGCGACCGAATCGGACACCCACGCCCGGCTGAGCCGTGCGAGGTCGAACGCGACCGCCCCGTTCACGACCTGGGCCGCGTTGACGCGGCGCGGAAGGCGGAGCGCGCCCGTGGTATCGCCCTCGCGCAGCAGCAGCCGCGCATTGGGGTCGCGGAGGTGCCCGTAGCTCGTGGTCATCGACGCCCGTGGCCGCAGCCATCCCTCGAGCTGCGGCGCGAGCGTGTACGACGTCGTGAGCGCCCGTTCGCGTTCCAGGCCGGCGTCAACGCCCAGCAGCCGCTCCCGCTCGCTCGTCGCCACGGCGGCCGTCGGCGTGGAATCGCCGTACTGCACGAGGTCGCGCGTGCTCGACAGCTCGATGCGCGCGCTGAGCGCGTCGAACGGCCGGAGCTCCACCGATGTCGCGTTGCGCCACGCGTTCACCTCGCCGGCCAGCGCGACAGCCGAGTCGCGCGGCGACGCCGCCACGGTGAGGAAGTTCGATCGGTTCTCGTCTGACGCGATGTAGTTGCCGGTTGCGCGAAACTCGGCCGGCTGGAGCCGCGGCCGTGCATTGCGAAGGCTCTGCACGATCTCCGCGCCCGCGAGCCAGCGCGGCATGCGGTCGAAAGCGCCGCGCCACCAGCCGGGCATCGACCCGGCATCGGAGGTGCCGCCGACCGCGTAGTCGACGCCAGCCGTCAGCCGCGACTGGTCGGCAACCTGGAATTCCGTGCGTGCACGGTTCGCCCCGACCCCCGCGGTGGCCGAGAGGTTGTTCACGAACGGGGCGAGCCATCCGCCCGCGAGAGGCGTGGCCCGCCGCACCGCGAGCGACACGCTCGACGTGCGCTGTTCCGGCGTGCGCAGCCGTGCAATGTCCGCCGCGCGCACGTCCGACCGGCTCAGGAACAGCGGCGCCGACTTGCCCTGGGCGAAGGTCGCGGTCACGGGGATGGCCCAGCCCCGGGCGCCGCGGATCAGCTGGTCGAGCCGGATGGTCGTGGACAGCTCGAGCCGTTCGTCGGACACATACGTGGGCGCCTCGGTGAGCTGCCGGAAATGCGGGTCGCGCCGCGACACGTTCACGCGCAGGTGCACGGCGTCGGCGAGGTTTGCCTGGACGCTGGCCTGGCCAGCGTACCCCGGCGTGTTCACCACGCCCGCGAGGCGGATGTCGTTCACCCAGACCTCGAGCGAGTCCCCCGGCAGGATCCGCGAGGCACCGCCGCCCGTGGAGTCCACGCGAATCATGCCGACAGCGAGTTCCTGCACGGCGGTCAGGTTGGGCGGAGCCACGACGGGATCTGCGGCATACACGATGTACCCGTCGCGACAGGCGGCGTGCCGGCTCGACACCTGGCCGAAGGGCACGGCGCTCCGTTCGATGAGCGCCAGGTCGGCGCCGGAGCAGGCAATCGAGTCGGGACGTTGCTGCAGGTACGCGTTCTCGAGCTGGGCGCGCAACGCATAGAACTTGCCGAAGTCGACGCGCACCTCGGGGAGCCACGCGGCCTGGGTGTTTCCCGTCCCGGCGGGCGTGCGGTACGCGTAGAAGCTGTTGGGGTCGCGGCCGAGTTTCACGAAGAACTGCAGCTCGCCGTCCTGGCCCCAGCCGTTGCCGCGCCCGCGTGCCCAGACCCGGAGCTCGCGATACTGCCGGAAGTTCTTGGCACCCTCGGGGAACTTGTAGAACGCCTCGGCGCGTTCGAGCGGCGCGAGCGCCGTCGCCGTGAGCCGCAGCGCGTGCTCGTTGATGACGATCACCTCGTTCTCCAGGCCGCTCAGCTTGCGCTCCGCCTCGTCGATCACGCCCGGCGGCGACTGGTAGCCGAGGGCGCTGAGCGAATCCCGGGTGCCGACGACGCCGGCGAAGACGAGCCCGTTGCCCGTGCGCTCGCCGCCGATCCCGGTCAGCGTGCGATCCGACCGCTTGAGCCAGCTCGCGCCCACGAGCCGCAAGCGCGAAATCACGACCTGCGAGAACTCGGCGTCGCCGACGCCCGTGCCCGACACCATCGTGAGCCGCAGGGACCGCACGCGCTGAACCGACGGCCCGCCGTTGATGGTGTCGATCGGTGCGGCGAATGGTAGGCGCACCAGCACCCAGCACAGCTTGGGCGCCGCCGGGCCGGCCGGGTCGTTCGGCGCGGCGCGGCAGCCGCCGACGCGCGTCCACGCCCTGGCGTCCGACAGGTCGGCGACGTAGCGGAACACGCGCTCCTGCTCCCGCTGCGCCGCGTCGAGGTTCAGCACGTTGTCGCCGTCGATGTCCCACTCGTCGAGGCGCCCGTTGCCGACGGTGCAATTCGTCCGGGTGTCGCCCAGCCGCGCGACCTGCAGGTTGGTGCGCGCGCACATCGCCACATTCGTGGCAATGCCGCCGCCCGTGGCGGACGTCACCACGAGGCGCGGCACGACGTCGCCCGGGAGCCCGTTGTCGTTCGTCGCCTGGTTGAAGGCGCGGGAGAACGGATCGCGTTCGGACTGCAACGTGTCGCGTCCCACGATCGCGCGACCGGTCCACACGGAATCGGCGGGCGCACCCGACCCGCTCACCGTGAGCTGCGTCGGGACGATCGCCACGGCGTTTTCGCTGACGTCGCCAAGATCCACCACGAACGTCGGATTGCGGTTTCGGCGCACGAGCGACGTGTCCACGAGCGCCCAGAATTCGACCGACTCCTTGCCGGTGAGGTTGACCCCGGACGCGGGGCCGAGCACCTGCCGGATCGAGCGCCAGCGCCGACCCGCCGGCGCCCCGCCGATGTTCCACCGGTGACGGCGCGACGCATCGTCGTATGCGCCGCCGACGGACAACGGATACAGCGTCATCCAGAGCACCTGCTCGGGCTGTGCAATCCCGGACCCCGCAAGCTTGGTCAGCGGGTCGATTTCCTGCAGCGTGAACCGGGGCACCGAATCGCCGAGCGTGCGACCGTTGGTCTGCCAGGCGATGGTGCTGGCCCGCGAAAGGTCGAGCGTGCCGGCGCCACCAATGCGGCCGGCCAGCGCCCGGCCCAACGCCGGCTGGCTCGACACGTACCACGCCGGATCGGAGAGCGACACGCGCAGTGCCCCATCGCCCTCGAAGGTCTCGAGGTAGGCCTGTCCCGACGCGCCGGCCTGCGGCAGGCTCGTTGCGAACTCGCCCTCGAAGCGGAGCCGCGATGGCGCGGTGGGCTCGACACCGGTGAGCGAACGCGCGGCCCGCGCGAACGCCGGAACGTCGAACGCATACGCACCGCTCACGCCGGCGACGATCGCGGACTCATCCGCATACCCGAGCTGCGGGCGCGTGAACGCGGAATGCTGTCGCTGGCCGATGGCGACGAAATTCAGTTCGCCACGCGCAGTCCTGAGCTGCGAAGCGACACCGAATATGCTGGTCGGCGTCGAAACGAAGATCGGCGTTTCCTCGAACCGCACCGTGACGCGGCGCGGCCCGGCCGCGCCAAGATCGGTACGCAGCAACGTGACCCGGCCCAGGTCGTAGTCAACCGTGTAGTCCACGTCCCGCTGCAGCACCGTCCCGTCGTCGAGCACGAGGCGTTCCGACCGCGGCTTGAGCTGGGTCGAGCCCAGTGAAAACGAGGTGGCGTCGGCATCGGCGTCGGTCTCGAACTGCAACCGCAGGCGGTACGACGGCTGCGGGTGCAGCGCCGAATACAGGTCCTCGTTGGGCGCCGTGTAGATCGCGTCGTTGGCCGGGTTGGCCGGATCGGTGATGAGCCCGGAGCGCGCAAACGGCTTGATGGAGGGAAAGACCACGAACCGCTCGCGCACGACGGCCTGCGACGCCGCGCCGGCGAGCGTGAGCACGGGATCACCACGCCGCGGGAACACGCGCCCTTCGGCATCGAACTCGGTTGGCGTCCCGAGCCGGGCCATGCCGAGGAGCTGGAGGAATGACGCGGCCGACCCACCCGGCGGCTTTTCCTGATCGAACGTGCCGCCGGTCGCGATTGAGAGCCGCACCGACTCACGCCGGACTTCCTCGCCGCCGATGCGATATGCGCCGCGGAACTCCCGGTGGAATGCGTCGTCGCCGGGGCGGACGTTCGGGTCCCACAGCAACGCCGCATATTGCTCACGTCCCTCGACGTACACCACGTCGGGCGTACCCCCTGTCGTGGCGATGACCGTGTCGCGCCCCGCCACCCGCACGGTGTACGCCACGACGAGCCGCTCCTTGTTCGGGTCGAGCGACTGCGCCAGCAGCACCCAGAGTTGCGACGGATCCACGTAGAAGTCGACGTTCTCGCGGAGCGGCTCGTACACCGGTCCCGTGCGCGAGGTTGGATCGCCGATGAGCCGGAACTGCGGCCCGCTGGGATTGGCCGGCTGACCGCCGATCAGCTGGCGGTAGAGCGAAACGCGCACCGGCCGCACGCTATCCGGCAGCTGCGCGGCGAGGGCGGCAAGCCGCGCGCCGTCGAGGATGTCAATGTTCGGATATCCGGCGAAGCGGCGTGGATCGACGGTGAAGAAGAAACGGCGCGCCTCGACCTGGTAGTCGTCGATCTCGAGTGCGCCCGACTGCGCCCCGGTGCCCCCGACGGTGAACACGCGGTCCCGCTGCACGATGCCCTGCTGCTCGGCGGCGATCGCGCTGACCGTGAATCGCCCGAACTTCGCGGCGGCCTGCACCCCGTAGTTTCCCTGCGGGATGCCGCTGCTGATGAAGCGTGACGGTGGGATATCGAACGAGACATTGCCGACGTCCACGCGCTGCAATCGCTCGCCCGGCTTGCCGGTGTACGACAGCGCAATCCGGTTGGAGCCGTCGAACTCGCGTCGCGAGTCGTAGTCCACGTCGGTCTTGACGCGCTCGGCGATGGTTCCGCCCGTGCGGAGCGCGAACTGGAAGTCGGGCGCCGGCTGGAACGACGAGTTGCACTGCGCACCGAAGACAAGGAGCTGGCTGGCCACGCATCGCTCGTTGCGCACCTTCTCGGCCTTGAACTCGAACCGACCGTTGAACTGCAGCCCCAGGTCGCTGCCGGGCCCGAACAGCCGTGCAAAGAGCGAGTCCGCCTGCGCCACGGTGTCGGCGCGGGCGACCGTGTCCCTGCGCGCGCGGGTCGTGTCGCCTCCGGCCTGCATGGCGTCCGCTGCCGTCGCGGCGGCGCCAAGGACCAGGAAGCCGGCAATCGGGGTACGGAGGAATCGCACGTCGTTGCGGACCCGGGCCCGGGGACGGGGTATCAACTATACTTGTAGCGGCGTTCGGACAGTCGCCGGCCCGTTCAATATACGGAGCGCCCGAGACGCTACAACCCTTTATGCCGTAGGGAGTTCGGCATCTCCGCAGCCATCCACGAATCGTGAGAATCATCAGCCGCTACGTCCTTCGCGAGCATCTTGGGCCGCTCGTCTTCTCGATGTCGGCGCTGACGTCGCTGCTGCTGCTGAACTACATCGCCAAGCAGCTGCCCAACCTCGTGGGCAAGGGGCTCCCGTTCGGCGTCATCGCCGAGTTCATCCTCCTGTCGTTGCCGTTCACGATTGCGATGACGCTGCCGATGGCCGTGCTCGTGGCGACGCTACACGCATTCAGCCGCCTCGCCGCCGACAGCGAGATCACGGCATTCAAGGCGAGCGGCATGGCCCTGCCGCGCATCATGCTCCCGGTGGTGCTCTCGGGGCTGGCCCTGTCGGCGGTAATGGTGTTCTTCAACGACCGCGTGATGCCTGCCGCGAATTACCAGCTGCAGAGCCTGATGAACGACATCGCGCGCAAGAAGCCGACGTTTGCGCTCCGTCCGCAGGTGATCAACGAGGTGTCGCCGGGCCGCCTGTTCCTGCGGGCCGGGCATCTCGAGGGCGGTTCGAGCGAAATGCGCGACGTGACGATCTACGACTTTTCGGACGGGCAGCGTCGGCGCACCATCCGCGCCGACTCGGGCCACGTCGAGCTTTCACCCGACGGCCGTGACCTGCTGCTGTCGCTCTCGCACGGGTACGTGAACGAGATCAATCGCACCGAGATGAACCGGCTGCAGCGCGTGTTCTTCGAGACGAACTTCGTGCGGGTCCGCGGGATCGGCAACGACCTCGAGCGGAGCACGATGGCGGGCGAGAAGAGCGACCGCGAGCGAACGGTCTGCGAACTCGAGTCGCAACTCCAGGCGTCGGTGGCCCAGCGCGACAGCATCTACGCGGCGATCGGGCGCATCAGCCCGCCGACCGCGCGCGCCATCGACGCACGGCCGGTGCGGGCCAGCAGCGGCAGTGTGTACTGCGGGTTCCTGCGGATGCTGAGCCCGCGCACGGCGCAGGCGGCCACCCGGCAGCCGGCCGGCGCCCTGATCGCGGACGATGCGTTCGCGCAGGGGACGGATCCCGCCGTGCAAGCGGGCCGGACCGACTCGTCGGCGCAGGCGGCGCGAGCCGACTCGCTCGCGCGCGCGGCGAGGACGGACTCCGCGGCCCGGGCTGCGATCGCCGCATACGATTCGTCGACGGCTGCGGCGACGGCCCAGCAGGCGCTCGCGGGAGCCGTGACCAATGACTCGATCGACCAGCGAGCGGGAGGCATCTCGCTCCCGTCGCGGCCGGAGGAGGATCCGACGAACACCCCGGTCCTGCTGGAGGGGATGAAGCTGCAGCTGGCCAACGCGCAGCGGGTGATCAACGGCAACCAGGTGGAGATCGAGAAGAAGTTCGCGATCGCCACCGCGTGCGTGATCTTTGCCCTGCTTGGCGCGCCGATCGCGTTCCGGTTTCCGCGCGGCGGCGTCGGGATGACGATCGGCGTGAGCCTCGCGGTGTTCGGCGTGTATTACGTGGGCCTGATCGCCGGGGAGGAACTCGCACGGCGCGGACTGCTCCCGGCGTTCATCGCGATGTGGGCCACCAACGCGGCGCTCCTGCTGATCGGCGTCGTCCTGACCGCGAGGCTGGGCACGGAAGGCACGACGCACCGCGGCAGTGAGCTCTCCGAGTCGCTCGGGCGGCTCCGCGGCCGGCTACGCCGCCGGTTCGGCAGCGCGCCGGCCGCCACCTGACCGCCCGGCCCACGCGCGTGCGTCTTCGCCTGCGTCCGCTCGACCGCTACGTCCTGCGCGAGTTCCTCGGGATCTTCGCCGCGGCAACGGTGGGGTTCCCGGTGCTCGTCATCGTGCTCGACGTGACGGAAAGCCTCGGCAAGTACCTCCAACGGCAGCTGCCCCCGCTCGACATCGCGCTCGCGTACCTGTACGGCGTGCCCGAGACGATGTTCCTCGTGCTCCCGGCGGCCGTGCTCTTCGCGACCGTGTTCTCGATCGGGGCGTTCAGCCGCCACTCCGAGATCACGGCGGCGAAGGCGAGCGGGATCAGCTTCCACCGCTTCATCGTGCCGATTGCGTTTGGCGCCCTCGTGTCGACCGGACTCGGCCTCGGCCTCGCCGCGATCACGCCCGATGCGAACCGGAAGCGTGGCGAACTGCTCCAGGAACGGAAGGCGCGCAACACCGACTTCCGCGCGAACTTCACCTTTGCGAGCGAGGACGCGCGCGTATACAAGGTGGGCGGCGCGGACGCCCTGCAAGGCACGCTCGACGAGGTCGAGATCGAACGGCGCGGGACCGGGCCGGCATACCCCAGTTACTCGATCTACGCGCGAAATGCGCGCTACACGGACAGCACGGGCTGGACGCTCCGCCAGGGCATCGTGCACCTGATGCCCGCCGACTCGGTCTCCTTCGCCGTCACGTTCGACTCGCTTCGCGATCCCGGGTTCCGCGAGGCCCCCCGGATCCTCATGGCCGACCCCCGGGCCCCCGAGGAAATGGACTACTGGGCCCTGGGGGCGTTCATCACGCAGATGGAGCGCTCCGGCGTGGACGTGAATAAGTTCCGCACGGCCCGCATGCTCAAGCTCGCCATTCCCGCCACCTGCGTGATCATCATGCTCTTCGGGGCGCCGCTCGCGACCAGCGCCCAGCGCGGGGGCGCCGCGCTGGGCGTGGGCATCAGCCTGGCCACGACCGTCGTGTTCCTGATGCTGGTGCAACTCACGCAGGCGATCGGAGAGAAGGGGATCGTCGTGCCCGAACTCGCCGCGTGGATCCCGGGAATGGTGTTCGGCACGCTCGGCGCGGTGCTGCTGATCCGGGTGCGCACGTAATGCCACACCGGGAGACCAACTCGTTCCCGATCATCCAGCGGGCACCGATCGCGTTCTTCCGCCGGATGAGCCAGGCCACGCTCGGGTTCTTCGGCGGGTTCGGCCAGCGCGTGCTGTTCCTCCGGGACTTGCGGCGCGCGTTGCGCGAGCCCGACACGTACGTGCCACTGATCGTCAAGCAGATGCGCGCCATCGGCGTGGATTCGGTGCCGCTCGTCGTGATGGTCGCCGCGTTCATCGGCGGCGTCATCGCCATCCAGGTCCGGTACCAGCTCTTCCCGGGCATCCAGCTCTCCATCGTGGGCCTGTCGTCGCGGCAAATCACGATCCTCGAGACGGGGCCGCTCCTGACGGGGCTCGTGCTCGCCGGACGCATCGGCGCCAAGATGACGGCCGAGATCGGCACGATGCGCGTCACCGAACAGATCGACGCGCTCGAGACGCTGGCCTACGACCCTGTCGCGTACCTCGTGGTGCCGCGCCTCATCGCCGCCATCATCATGGTACCGCTGCTCACGCTGATGGCCGACGTGATCGGCGTCGTCTCCGGGGCGATGGCGGCGGTGTTCGTCGGCGGCGTGCAGCTGTCGATGTTCGTGGAAGGCGTGCGGCTGGGCTATGACCACTTCCAGGTGGCGTACAGCCTGATCAAGGCGACGCTCTTCGGCGGCGCCATCGCGTACCTGTGCACGTTCGAGGGATACGTGACCGCCGCAGGCGCCGAGGGCGTGGGCAAGTCCACGGCCAAGGCAGTGGTGATTTCGTCCATCTGGATCCTGATCCTCGACGCCGCCACGGCGCTCCTCCTCGCACCATATTTGCAATAATGAAACGACGGGACGAAGTGCTGGTGGGCATCGTCGCCACGGTGGCGCTCGTGATGGGCTTCATCGGCGCGCTCTGGCTTGCGCGCGGCGGACTCGCGCCCGGGTATCCGCTCTATACGAAGTTCATCTGGGGCGCGGGCGTGAAGCAGGGTCAGCCCGTGCTGCTTGCGGGCGTGACGGTCGGCTACGTGGACGAGGTCGAGCTGCGACCTGACGGGCTGCTGGTGATCACCCTGCGCGTGCGCAACCAGCACCTCGTGCCGAAGGGCACGACGGCGACGATCGCACCGAACGGGTTCTTCGGCGACATGCTGGTGGCCCTGCATCCGGCGGCGCCGACAACGGAGATGTTCGCGGAGGGCGACACGATCCCTGCCGGGCGCGCAACGCCGTCGGTGGGCGACGTGCTCTCGCGGGTGGACACGCTGGCGGGGCACCTGTCGGCGCTGAGCGGAGCCCTGCGGAAGCAACTCGTGGACGAGAACGGCCTCGCCGAGATCCGGACGACGATCAACCGTGCGAATGCGATGTTCGCGGACATCCAGAGGATGGCGGCCGAGCAGAACGCCGAGCTGACGCGGTCGCAGGTGGCGCTTCGGCGCGCGCTGAGCGCGGTGGACTCGGCGCGCGTGGACTCGACCCTGCGCTCGCTGGGTGACGCGGCGAAGAGCGTGTCCGACCTCACCGTGGACTTCCGCGCGACGGCCGCGCGCGCCGATTCGCTGATGCAGCGGATCAACACGGGACCGGGGTCGGTGGGCAAGCTGATGAACGACCCGGGGCTCTACACGGACCTGCGGGGCACGCTGCAGCGGCTCGACTCACTGATGGCGGACTTCCAGAAGAACCCCCGCAAGTACATCAAGCTGTCGATCTTCTAGCCCGAGCGAACGCCAACGGCGGAACCGCGGAACTCGCGGACGGGAACGGAGATTCGCGGAACTACGCCCGAAGCGCCGACAACATTGCCTGGCACCGTTTCCACTGCTGTGGCCGCGCGTGGGCGGCCGGCACACGGAATGACTGACGCGCACCCCCGGTCGGTGGTGGTTGCAGCTCCACGTAGTTGTGGTTGTGGTTGTGGTTGTAGTTGTAGTTGTAGTTGTAGTTGGGGTTGTAGTGGTAGTTGTGGTTGTAGTTGTCGTTGTAGTTGTGGTTGTGGTTGTAGTTGTAGTTGTGGTTGTAGTTGTAGTTGTAGTTTGTAGTTGTAGTTCGCCGTTCCCCCGCAGTTGCCGTTTCCGCGAATCTCCGTACCTGTCCGTGAATTCCGCGGTTCCGCCGTAGCTGGTGTTGTTGTCGCCGAGAGCACGGAAAAACCGGAGGGCCCGGAGCGCTTTCGCGCCCCGGGCCCTCTGATTTCTTGCGACGTGCGTGCCGACTACCAGCTGTAGCGGAAGCCCGCCTGGAACTGGTAGTTGTCGCCCGTGCCGTTGCCCTTGATGTACGTCTTCTGGTTGATGTTGTGCGTGAAGATCGGCACCGCAACCTTCGGATCAATGCTGGTCATGCCGACGTGGGTGAGGAGCGGCACGTTGCTGTTCGTCGTGCCGTCCGTCTGGTACGTCTTGCCCCACTTGTCGTTGATCAGGTTCATCACGTTGTAGATCTGGAAGATGAACGTGGCCCGCTGCCCACCGAACGCTTCCGGCAGCGACTGGCGGATCGTGAGGTCCATCTGATCCTGCCACGGCACACGGCAGGAGTTGCGCTTCATGATCTGGCCGCGCTGCTTGCTGAGGCACGGGCTGCTCTTGATGAAGTCCTCGAACGCCTGCTGCTGCTGGGCGATCGTGACCGAGCCCGACGTGCGGAACTGGATCTCGTTCGTGTCGAACGCGTTGAGCGGCACGTAGAGCAGGTCGTTGCCCTGGTTGCCGTCCACGTTCAGGTCGCCGGCGCCGCTCGAGCCGCCGTACACGTAGTCGTGCGCGCTGCCCGAGCTGCCGCGGTAGAAGAGCGTGAAGTCGGTGGAGAGGCGGTCCTTCCACCAGTGATGCGTGTACGTGCCCTGCGCCACGACATTGTGCGGCTGGTCGAACAGCGACACGGCGCGATCGGCCTTGGTCTGGTCGGTCGAGAGCGTGCGGCCGAAGCGCCAGTTCGAGTTCGCCGTGGACGACGTGAACGACTGCACGTCGTATGAGCGGCCGTAGGTGTACGCCACCACGCCCTGCCAGTTGCGGCTGTACCGCTTCTGCAGCTGGAACGTGAGGTTGTAGAAGTAGTCGTTGTTCTGGTTCGTCATCTCGTACGCGCCGCCGAACCGTGCGGTGCCGCCGTTGTTCAGGATGCCGGCCGGCACCTTGGACCGCGATGCGCCGTTGTTGGTGAGCACGGAGTCACCGTACAGCACGCGGCCGTGCGGATCCACGCCACGCGGATCGGTGAGCGCCTTGTTCACCATGAACAGCTGGTTCAGCGTGCGGCCATACAGGCCTTCGACCGTGGCGACGAGGTCGTCGCCGATGCGCCGGTCGTACGCCAGCGAGAACCGCAGCGGCTGCGGGTACTTGAGGTCCGGGTCGAGGAAATCGACCTGTCCGATCGGCGCCGAGCCCTGCCCGTTGCGGCAGACGCTGTACGTGTTCGGGTTGACGTTGAACGCCGGAGCCGGCGAGGTGCTGCCGCTCGTGTTGCAGTTGAGGAACGAGATCAGGGAGCCCGAGTTGACCACGGGATTCTCGAGCCACACGCCCGGGGGCGTGCCCACGAACAGGCCGACGCCGCCACGCAGCTGCCGGCGCGCGTCGCCGTCGATGTCCCAGTTGAAGCCGATGCGCGGCGACCACTGGATGGAGGTGGTCGGGATGTCGTCGGTGCGCCGGCCGTACGCGCTGTCCACAGCTGCGCTGTACGGGATCTTCGTGAGGAAGCTGGCAACGTCGGCGCGGAGGCCCATCGTCAGCGTGAGGCGCGGCGTTGCGGCCCACTGGTCCTGGGCATACCACGCGCTGTTGATGGACTTGAAGTACGCGTTGCCGTTGTCGCGGAGGATCACCGCCTTCCGGAACGAGTTGGCGTTGCCGGCCGCGAGCGAGTCGAGGCTGCGGAACGACCAGATGCCGTACGACGACTGCGTGAACAGGTTGCGCAGGCTCACATACTCGTTGCGCGTGCCGAACGTGATCGTGTGCGCGCCGTAGTTCTTGGACCAGTTGTCGGTGAGTTCGTACGTGTCCACGTCGAGCTCGTTACCCTGCGAGAACTGGTCGGCGCCGGTGATGATCGTCGCGTTGCCGCCGCCGACCCGCGGCACGGTCACCGTGACTTGCGGATACGTCGAGTACGGCGTCCGGCGGTCGCGAACCCGGTTGTAGCCCACGAACAGCTCGTTCGACGATCCGTTCGCGAAGTTCGAATACAGCTGCAGCACCGGCGCGAGCTTCTTGCTCGTGATGATGTGCTCATTGTCCGTGTACACCATCACGCTCGACGACCGGTTGTTCTGCGTGCGGTACTGCTGCTCGGCCGTGCCGTAGTTGACGCGGGCGACGAGCCGGTGCGAGTCGTTGACCTTGTAGTCAATGCGCACGAATGGATTGTGCTGCGGGCGGCCGCCATTCACGATCCCGTTCGTGCCGATCTGCGTGTGGTTGTACGGCGCACCGGCCATGATCTGCTCGAAGCGCGTGAAGTCCGCCTGCGCGATCTGCAGCGGCGACGTCGCGTTCGCGGGCTGGCCCACGTACGGCCCGAACAGCGGCACGTTCTCGGACTTGAGTTCGTCCGCCACGAAGAAGTGCATCTTGTCCTTGATGATCGGGCCGCCGAACGAGAGTGCCATGTTCGTGCGGTTGAAATCGGTCGCGCGGAGCACCGGCGTGTCGCGACCCCAGTTCTGGTTGCGATAGTCGTAGAACACCGACCCGTGGAACTCGTTCGTGCCACCCTTCGTCACGGCGTTCAGCAGGAGACCGCCGAAGTTGCCCTGCCGCACGTCGAACGGCGCGAGCAGCACCTGGAACTCCTTCACGGCCTCGATCGAAACGGACTTGGCGTTGATCTGCCCGCCGGGCTGGCCCGTCGAGCCAAGGCCGAACACGTCACGCTCGGTCGCGCCGTCGATCTGCACGTTGTTCATGCGGTTCGACATTCCGCCCGCCGAGTAGCCGGGGCCGGAGGCCGAGACCTGCGGGATCAGCTTGATGAAATCGGTGAGCTGACGGTTCTGGGTGGGGAGCCGCTGGAGGACGGTGTCGCCGACCGCACCCTTCGTGCCGGTGTTGGAGGACTCGAACCCGTCGTTGGTTGCGGTGACCGTCACCGCGGAAATCACCGCGGCCTGCTCGGTCAGCTTGAAGTCGATGCGCGTCGTCACCGAGAGCCGGACGACCACGAAGTCGCGCGTCTGGGGCGCGAACCCGATGCGGCGGGCGACGACCGTGTACTCGTCGCCAACCTCGAGGCCCTGGATGTAGTAGCGGCCGTTCTCGCGAGTCGTCGCCCCTGCGGTCGCACCCGTCAGCTTGTTGGTGATCTGAATCTGCGCGTTGGGAAGCGGATTGTTGCTCGGGTCGGTCACGGTGCCGCCAATGCCGCCGGTCGTGACGCCCTGGGCGCCAAGCGATGACATCGCCAGGACGCCGAGCACCGCCGCGACCGCAAGCCGCGAACGAATGGTGCGCATGGAGTTGAACCTCATGGGAGTATGGATGATCGGAATTCCACTGCCGAAAAACTATGAACCGCCGGTGCGTCGCACAACGCTGCGAACGGCACGTGACGCAATCGCGACATCAGGACGGCCCTTGCGCTATTGCGAGGCGCGCCGTCCGAAAAACAGCCAGTACACCGGCGCACCGGCGGCCACCACCCCGAGCACGGCGAGCGTGCTCACCCGGCTCTCGGGCTGCACGATGGCGTTGCCGAGGAGGAACAGCACGCTGGTCACGAAGAGGAGCGGCACCAACGGGTAAAGCGGCACCCGGAATGACGGCTGGTAGTCGGGCCGGCGCCGGAGCCGGAAGATCGCGCCGACAGCCAGCATGTAGAACGGCAGGAACGCCGTGACAAAGGCGTCGGCGAGGGACTCGAACGTTCCGATCAGCACGAACGCACAGCCAAGCGACGCCACGAGCGCGATCGAGATCCAGGGCGTGCCGCGCGTCGGGTGCACGCGCGCAAACACCGGGAAGAACAGCCGGTCGGCCGCCATCGCGAAGAACACGCGGGGGCTGGTCAGGAGCACGGCGTTCAGCGTGCCGAACGTCGAGATCATCACGGTGACCGAGACGAACGTCGCGCCGCCGCCGCCGAGCACGCGCTCGGCCACGTCGGCCGCGACGAGCTTCGAGGTGCGGATCTCCTCGATCGGGAGCACCGCGAGGTACGCCACGTTGGCGGCGAGGTAGATCGCGAGCACCAGCAGCGTCCCCCCGATCAGCGCGCGCGGCAGGTTGCGCTGCGGGTTGGTGACCTCACCGGCGTTGTACGACACGTCGGCCCAGCCGTCGAACGCCCACAGCGTGGACACGAGCGCGAGCCCGAACATCGCGGGCGTGATGCTTCCGGCGGGCACGGCCGGGGTGAAGTTCCCCCCGGTCTGCGGGAGCCCGATCGCGAGGGCGATCAGGACGATGAAGACGAGTCCGCCGTACTTGGCGAGCACGGTGAAGTTGACGACCGACGACGAGGTGCGCACGCCGACCACGTTGAACGAGGCGGTGAGCAGGATGGCCGCACACGCAGTCCAACGCACGTACATCGTCTCGTCAGGTGACTGCGGGTCGCGGCCAAGCACGCGAAAGAAGTACTCGGCGAACGTGATCGAGATGGCGCCGAGCGAGGCGGCGCGGATCATGACCAGCTGCCCCCAGCCGAACAGGAACCCGGCCAGCTTCCCCCAGCCTTCGCGGCAGAACACGTACACGCCGCCGGTGCGCGGGAACGCCGTTGCGATCTCGGCAAGGGTCAGCGCGCCGCACAGCGCGAACACGCCGCCCACCACCCACACCAGCAGCATGGGACCCGGGCCGGGCAGTTTGTCGGCGATGCCGGCCGGCGACCGGAAGATGCCGGAACCGATGGTGGAGCCGATGACCACCGCGACGGCGCTCCACAGGCCGATGCGTCGCTGGAGTCCCTGCGGCGCCTCGACGGCGTCTGCAACCGGTTGTGTCATCCGCCAAATGCTACTGCCGGGCGCCGTGGCGCGCGAGTAGCGGGTCGGCGGTTGAATCCCGCCTGCCGAACGGCGACCTTTCCAAGCTCCCCGTCACCCAGTTCCCGACCGCCGTGGCCACGCAACTCGCCGAAATCCTCTTCGCCGTCATCGCCCTCGCGATTGCGGTGTCGCAGGCGTTCATCCTGCGCTCGACGGCGCGCGGCATGCGGCACGCCGGCGCCGCGGGAATGAGCGGTCGGCACGTGGCGCGCGAATGGACCTATGCCATCGTCCCCGCGCTCGCCCTCGTGGCGCTGCTCGTGTTTTCCTGGCGCGCGATGCACCCGGACGTGATCCACGTCGAAGGCGTCGCGCCGCACGTGGGCATGGACTCGTGACGACCGAAACTGCGCGCGCCGCGGACTCGTCCGCCGCTTCGCGGCCGCTCGCCGCCGACCTGCTCTCGCTCACGAAGCCGCGGATCATCTCGCTGCTCCTCGTGACCACCGTGATGCCGATGTACGCCGCAGGGTCGCCCGACCTCCTGACGGTCCTTGCCGTCGTCGTGGGCGGCTACCTGATGGCCGGTGGCGCCAACGCGGTGAACATGTACTTCGACCGCGACATCGACACGGTCATGGCCCGGACTCGCACGCGGCCGATCCCGTCGGGGCGGATGGCCCCGCAGGCCGTGATGGCGTTCGGCATCGCCAGCGCCACCGCGGCCACCTTCCTGCTCGGCCGCTTCGTCAATGTCCTGAGCGCGGCGCTCGCGCTCGGCGGGTTCTACGCCTACGTGTTCGTCTACACGCGTTGGCTCAAGCGATCCACGCCGCAGAACATCGTGCTCGGGGGCGCCGCTGGCGCGTTCCCTCCCCTCGTGGGCTGGGCCGCCGTCACGAACACCGTGGACCTCCCGGCGATCCTCCTGTTCCTGATCGTGTTCTACTGGACGCCGCCGCACTTCTGGGCGCTTGCGCTGAACAAGCAGCAGGACTACGGCAAGGCGGGGGTGCCGATGGCACCCAACGCGTGGGGCACGCGGGAAACGATCGACCAGATGCTCTGGTACAGCGTGCTCCTCGTGGCGCTGACGCTGCTGCCATCAGCGATCGGGATGTTCGGCTGGTTCTACCAGGCAGCCGCCGCAGTGCTCGGCGGCTTGTTCCTGCACGGTGCGTGGCGCGTGTGGCGGGAGCGCGACTCCGGCGCGTGGAGCGCGCCGGCCTGGAAGCTGTACAAGTACTCCCTGCTCTACCTCGCCCTGCTCTTCGCCGCGATGGCGCTCGACCGCCACCTGTAGAGCAGCGCGCCCGCGGCCAGCATCGCCACGCCGGCCAGTGACATCCGCGGCGCCGAAACGAGCGCACTGATCACGCCGGCGGCCGCGCACGCGACGAAGGCGGCGGGCAACCACGGGTAGGCCGCGACGCGATACGGCCGCGCACGATCGGGCTGCGTCGCGCGGAGGCGAAATACCGCCGCCGCCGCGAGTCCGAAGAACACCCAGTCGGCGAAGACCACGCCGGACAGCAACGCGCCGAGCGAGCCACCCGTCGCCACAAGCAGGACCAGCGACCAGGCGCCCAGCATCAGCAGGGCGACGTGCGGCGACCCGAACGTCGGATGCACGCGTGCGGCGGACTGGAGCAAGACGCCGTCCTGCCCGAGCGCGAACAACACGCGTGCGTTGCTCAGCAGCGCGACGTTGACGAATCCGAAGATCGACAGCATCGCCCCCACCGTGATCGCCGTCGC
>CAZLAU010000041.1:16979-19868 GCA_964557615.1 uncultured Gemmatimonas sp. | reverse complement strand
GGCGACTCCTTCGTGCGGGGGGATTCCCGGCTGCGACGCACGCTCTGCGCTGCGAGGCAGCCGATTGCCAGCGGGATATTGCAGCACCCCCGTGCTTTGCCCCGTTATCCAGCCGTTATTTTCCGCCAATGCGCGAATCTCCCGTCCAGGTGGGCCTCTTCGGCGCCGCGTCAATCACCGGGCGGGAACACGCGGGCGACCTGCTCGCACGACCCAAGCGATTCGCGGTGCTGGCCTGGCTGTGCGCCGCAACGCCGACCGGCTTCCAGCGACGGGATCGCCTGCTGGCGATGTTCTGGCCCGAGCGCGACGAATCCGCGGCCCGCAATTCCCTCAGGCAGACGCTGCACGGAATCCGCGGCGCCATCGGCGACGACGCGCTCGTGGCCCGCGGCACCGATGAGATCGGCGTGAACCCCGACGTGGTGCGCTGTGACGTGGTCGAGTTCCACGCCTCGCTGGCGTCAGGACACCTGGCGCGCGCGCTGGAACTCTATCGAGGTGAGCTGCTGGACGGCGTGCACGTGCGCAGCGACGGGTTCGAGCGATGGCTGACGCTGGAGCGCGAGCGGCTCGGCGACCTCGCGGCAGATGCGGCCTGGCGGCTCGCCGAGAAGTTCGAGGCAGGCGCCGACCTCACGGGAGCTTCGCGGTGGGCGCGCAGGGCCGCGCGTCTGGCCAAGGCCGATGAGCGGCGGGTCCGTCGGGTGGTTCGTCTGCTCGAGCGCGCCGGGGACAGCGCCGGCGCGATCAAGGTGTACGACGAGTTCGCCGACTACCTCCGTCGCGAACTCGACACCGAGCCGTCAGAGGAAACGCGGGACCTTGTTGCCGCCGTGCGCGCGTCTGTCCGCTCCGGCAAGGCGGCGCGCCCGACTCGCTGACTACGGCGCGCGCCCCGCAATGGCCTGCATCCGGGCCACGAACGGCTGCAGCTCCTCATCCGCTCCCCGCCAGAGCGCGACGACCGCGCCGGCCCACCGGCGCGCGATCTCGGTATTGCCGCCCGCGTGTTCGAGTTCCGCGAGCAGGCCCATCGACCGCACGAGGATCGCAGCGGAGGTTTCCTGTTCGACGATCGTCGGTGGCGCCACCGGCACGAGGTCGAGCATTCGCGTCAGGATGCGCACAACCGTCGCCGTGTCGCCGAGCGCGAGGCGCACGCCGACGTCACCGGCCATGAGCTCCAGATTCTCCATCAAGCCGGGCTGCGCGCTCCGTTGTTGATCCATCGCCGCGAGCAGGCCCCGTGCCTGGGCCGTGTCGCCCCGCGCGAGCGCCTGCGCGGCGCGTATCGGCGGACTCGTGGCGCCGCGCACCATCGTGGAGGCGCCCACGCCGAGGCAGGTGATCGCCGCACCGAACGGCCGGTCGAACAGCGCCCACTCCACGCCCTGCGGGCGACCGGCTTCGCCGACATAGGTATCGAGCAATTGCATGATGCGCGCCGGCCCACCGCGCACCCGATCATCGCACAGGCCAAGCGCGGCGCGCACGTTGAACTCGGCCCGCTCCCGGAGTAGCGCGATGGGCAGTTCGACCACTCGCGCATCGGCCAGCCGCACCGCACGGTCCGGACGGGCGCTCGCATCGGCGAGCATCGAGGTCGTCGCCCGCACGCGGCCGGCAAGCGCTGCAGGTCCAAGCAGGCGCGTCAGGTCCTGCGGATCGGGCGCCGGATGCGCCGCCACGAGGCTGTCGGCAAGCCTCCCCGCTTCCGTCCACTGGGCGGCGCGGACGAGCAACCGGATCCTGTCGCGTGTAAGCCGGGTGCGCAGTGAGGCATCGTCGGCCAGCGCACGCGCGCGCGCGTTCGCTGAGAGCGCCGTGATGCCGTCGGCGCCGGCCACGTTCACCTGACCCGCGCTTTCGAGCAGCACGGCCATCGCGTCGTGCGCCGCAGGCTGACTCGGAGCGACGCGAATCCACTCCATATACAGCGGCCGCAACTGAGCCCGGAACAACGCCGTTGCACGGGCTTCGGCGGCCAGGTCGGGCGGCCCGCGACGCTCGCGCGGGTCGAACGGCACGAACGCTACTGTGTCGCCGGACACGGCGGGACGGGCGAACCAGACCCGTCCGTCAGCGCTCTGTCCGCGGCGCACGCGATTCGGCTGCAGGTACATCACCTGGTCGAGGCGACGGAACACGAATGGCGGTGCTCCCTTGGGCACGGCGCGGATTGCCGCCGTGTATGCACGGGCGGCAGTCGCGAAGCTCGATCGGAAGCGCGCTGGGCGTGCCGAATCGGCCGGAAGCACGACGTCATCGAGTGCGTGACACTCGGCGATCCCGAGCCAGGCTTCCAACTGCGGCGCCCCAAGCGCGCGCGCTCTCTCGAAGGCGCTGCAGGCCGCATCGAACTCGCGGCGGGAGAACGCTGCAGCCGCGTCCGCGAGCGCCGCATCCGGCGGCGACAACGCAGCCCGACGCGCCACCGCGCGCTCGGCGGCGGCCCGGAGTGGCTCGGCATCGGGCTGGCCGCCAGTGAAGATCCAGGCCAGGGCGATCGTCAGCGGCGCGCGAGCGTTGTTTGGGGTCCGCGTCTCGATTGTCGTGTACAGGCCGATCGCGTCGGTGAGCCGGCCGGCCGCATACGCCTCTGCGGCAGAATCCTCGAGCGATGCCGGCGGCCGCGGCGTAAGCCGGGCTTCGGAAGCTGGCGCGCTGGCGCCGACCTGCTCCGGACCGTCAACTTCTGCACCGGCCTCCGCTTCCGGCCGCGCGGACGCAGTGGAGAGAGCCGGAGTGGCTTCGGACGCTACCGGTGCCGGGCGAGACGCGATGACCGCGATCAGCGCGACGGCGGCAAGCCCGGAAACGGCGGCGACGTACCGCGTCGCCCGTACGGGCGGGGTTGCGGCGGCCACAAGCATGTCGCGGAACTGG
>CAZLAU010000041.1:5243-16879 GCA_964557615.1 uncultured Gemmatimonas sp. | reverse complement strand
AACAGGTCTGCCGGCGCACCGCGATCCCGCTCGGGCGCCGAGTATGCCAGTCCGCCAGCGAGCGTGGATCCCGCACTGGGCCCAATCCCATCGTCCGCGACGCCCAGCGCCCTCGCGATGCCGAAATCGGCAAGCATCGCGTGGCCACCCGACACGAGCACGTTGCCCGGCTTGATGTCGCGGTGCACCACGCCCTGCCCGTGTGCGTACGCCACGGCGCTGAGCAGCTCGGTCGTGAGACGGATCGCCTCGGTCGCGGTGAGCGGGCCGGTCTTCAGCCGTTCGCGCAGGCTCTCCGCCCGCACGAACGGCGTGAAGTAATACAGGAGGTCGCCGTCGGCGCCGGCCGAGAGCACAGGCAGGATGTGCGGATGCTGAAGCGCCGCCGTGAGCTCGATCTCTCGCGTGAACCGTGCGGTGCTGGCCGCGGTGATGAGTTCGGGCGGCAGCAGCTTGAGCACAACGTCACGCTTGAGTGCGCGTTCGTGCGCCACGAAGACGCGGCTCATCCCCCCGCCGGTCAATTCGCGCTCGATCGTATGGGTCGCGCCCACGCTCCTTCTCAGGCGCTCGTCAAGGCTCTCCGTCATCGACCCGAAGTATCACACGGCGTCAGTGTCGGCTGCAGCAGCAATCCCAGATATATCGCGATGGCGCGTCCTGACCGGACACGGCACCGGCCCTGTGCTGCCGACCGGTGCCGTGCCAGCGAGGCCTACTGATGACCGAACTTGAAGCCGAGGCCGAGGTTCAGCACGTTCACGTTGGATCCCTCGGTAAAGATCATGCCGTACCCCGCGCGCACCATCGCGGGACCAACTGGCGCATTGATCGTGAAGGCGACCATCGGATCCGTCGACGATGCCGCGTCGGAGTAGCTGCCCCAGAGGCCAGCGCCCACGAGGAAGTTCACGGCAGCGTTCTTCCCCGCGGCTTCCGGGTTGAGGAACGGACCGAACGCGAATCCTGCGACCACCATTGACCCGTAGGTCGTGACCCCGCTCTCGCTGAACGCCGTGACCTGCGCTTCCATGCCGAAGTTCTTCACGGAATTGGTGTAGTAGCCCGAGAAGCCGGTGCTGCTCGAACCCGACGCGCTGAGGCTCGTGACGCCGACGCCGAGGGTGGAAATCTTGTGCGGCGCGGCCACGTCCATCCCCTGGGCCGCTGCATTCTGGAATGGAATCGCGATGGCGCCGATCAGGACGGCCGAACGGATCACGCAGAGCGTACGTTCACTGTGGAGCATGTGGGGCTTCCTCTCTTGAGGGTGTGGCGCAGCCGGGAGATCCGGCGTGCGGAACTACGTCGCGGGGCTGCGGTGCCGAATCAGGGATACTTCAGGTAGAACGGCGCGCTCACCGTGCCTTCGCTGGTCGTCACGCGGACGCTCGACGTCAGCCAACCGCTGCCGAAGCCGCCTGTGACCGTCGCGGTCCAGCGCGTGCGCGCCACGGAGGCGCCGCCATTGAGCATCGCGCCGAGCGAGCCGAAATAACTCACGAGCTGCCGCGCGTCCGACGCGATGGTGAAGCCGCCGCCGGTGCGGGCTGCGAGCTCGCCGAGCACGCGGTGACCGGTGGACCCGATCTGCAGGCCGACGGTCCAGAGCTTCACGCCGCGGGAGGTCGCGAGCGACACCAGCTGGTCCACGGTCCAGCCACCGTCGGTGTCGTCACCGTCGGTGAAGATGATGGCCGCCCGGTTCGCGAGCCCACCGTTCGTCGCGACTTCGTTGATCGCCGCGGCGACCGCCTTGTAGAGGGGCGTGCCGCCGTTGACCTTCGTGGCGAGCTCGTCGAGGACGGAATACCACGACGACCCGACGGAGTTCCAGCTGCCGTACAAGGTGATGTCGAACGGCAGCGACCCCCCACTTGCGAACGCACCCACGCGAACGCGATCGCTGCCGCCGACCTTCGCCATGAACGCTTTCGCCGCATTCAGGCGTGAATGATTCGGATCGGTTCCGGAAATGCTGCCGCTCTGGTCCATCATGAACATCGCCGCGTACGGACCCGCCGCCGGCGAGACCGCCGGCGTGTTCGACACCTGGTTGAAGGTCACCGTCAGCCCGTTGGTAGTGAACGAGGAGAGCGAATAACTCGCCGTTGCCGGGTTCACGAGCGTGCCGTTCGCGTTGACCGCCGCGACGTCGAGTTCGAACGTCATGGAGCTCGGCGAGAAGCTCACGATCCGCACGGCAACGGTCGCCGCAGCAGGCGCCGACAGCGCGCTCAACGTGACGGACATCGTCGTCGTGACTCCCTTCGTCACGGTGACCGGCGTCTGTGACAGCGCGAATCCGCCCTTGCTTGCCGACAGCAGGTAGGCGCCAGTCGGCGCATCGAGAATCTCATAGGCGCCGGTCGACGACGAAGGCGCCGAACTTCCGTAGCTGAGGCTCCCTTGGACGAGGTGTACCACCACGCCGGAAATGGGTGCGTTGAACTGATCGCGAACCGTGCCGCGAACGGTGCCGACGGCCGGAACGTTGCTGCCGGGATCATCGGGCGGCGGATCGGAGGCGTCGGGCGCCGTCGTCGTCGTGCAGGAGGGGAGGACGCCGATCGCGAACACGACGAACAGGGCGACGGCCAGTCGTCGGGCCACCTGCGGCCACGTGATACCAAGCGCGCGCGACGTGAGGCGTCGAAGATCGAAGAACGTACGGGTCATTGGGCAGCTCCGGTGAAGTCGGCAGGGAGTATCGCGAGCCCTCGTCCCCCGGCCGTTACCGGCCCGTTCCCCGGCGGCGCGCGTGGCGCAGACCGCACGCCTCTGACGTCATTCCGGCCCCGCACGTATAGTTGCGGGCGTCGTCCTCCCTCCCCCGGGCATGGCATACGTCACACTCACCAGCGACCTGAACGGATTTCTCTTTTCCGTCGACCACGACGGCCAGTTGCGTCGTCAGCGACTGCCGCTCGGGCCGGGCGACGGAGCTCCGCCTTCGGGACTCGGCGACGTGATCGGCACGGGATGGGGCGACGTGAATCGCCTTGCCGCCGTGCGAACCGGCGGCCGCCTGGTGCTGATCGGGCGGACGTATGACGGCGGCGTGGTCACGGCCCAGGTCGGGGAGCCGGCCATCGCCACGTGGAGCAACGCGCGACCGGCGCGGGAGCCCGAAGCCGTCGCCGAGTCGTGGGTGGGCGTGACAACGATGCGGACCGGCGGCGCCGGCGAACTCCTCGCACTCGGTGAGCGCGCCACCGTGTGGCGAATCCGGCTCGGACAAAAGGCTGGCGCCGACGGCGTGCTTGTCCCGGGTGTGCCGGAATCCGTCTCCGGAGCATCCGAGGATCGGCGATCGATGTTCGTCCTCGACGACACGTTGTTCGAGGTGGCCGCCGACGGGTCGCTCCGCGTGCAGGCCGGCACTGCTGAAAAGTGGTCGGGCGACGGATGGACGACACTCGCGCGCGACCCCGGCGGAACGATGGGCTATTTCCCCAGCGCTCCGGGTGTCGTCTCGTTCGTGGATTCCGAGGGACGGCTCTTCGGCAGGACCATCGTGCGCGATGCAGCCGGCGTGCCAAAAGAACTCGGCCCTCCGTGGAACCAGGGCGACCGGTTCGGCAAATGGATCTTCCGCGCGTGCAAGGTGGAGGGCTACTGCTGGCCGCAGTCCGCCACGACCGGCGAAGCAGTCGATTTCTTCATCGCGGGCCGCGTTCGGCCGTCACCGGTGGCCGCACCGATCCCGATCGACGTCGACTTCGTGAAGCTGCGGGTCATCGAAGGAAACACGCACGCCGACGCCGTGATGCGCGACATCCCGCCGCGGCGCCTGAGCGCGCCGGCCGGCGTCCGCCCGGCCGGATGGGAGCGCACTGGGGCCGGCTGGAGCGTGCTCGCGCAGCAGTCCGTTCCGGCCGAGTGGCGCTCCGGCGTGTATGCGATGCGTTGCACTGACGAGCACGGACAACGGTACTACATCCCGTTCGTCGTGCGACCCGGCGCGCCGTCAGCGCCATTTGCCGTGTTGGCCAACACCAACACGTGGAATGCCTACAACATCTGGGGTGGAACGTCGAAGTACATCAGGGACGATCGCAGCCTGGCCAACATGCCGCTGCCGTTTCTGCGCCCCAACCCGGGGCTGGCGCCCGACCTGCCCGCGCCGGGCTGGCCCGTCGCCGGCATGGGCACTCCGGACGGCGAGTGGGCCGCACAAGTGGGCCATTTGCTGCGCGCCGAGCTGTGGGTCACCGAATGGCTGGAGTCACTTGGGCCGGATTACGCGTACGACGTGTACACCGACGCCGACCTCGACGCCGGACGGTTTCCGCTCGTCGTGGACGGCCGGCCGGCGTACCGGGGCCTCATCATCAGCACGCATCCCGAGTACTGGACGACCCGGATGTATCGCGCCGTTGAACGGTTCCAGGCGTGTCGCGGCAACGTGGTGTACCTCGGCGGAAATGGACTGTACGAACTCGTGAAGCTCGACGGTCCGATGATGTACGCGTTTCCCGACGGCGAGCCCACGCCGACGCCAAGCGGGCCGGGTCGTCGGCTGATGCGGGATTGCGGACTGCCCGAGCACCGGATCCTCGGCGTTGGATTCGAGTCGGGTGCCGAGCTCGACGGCACGCCGTTCGCCGTCGCGCGCTCGGGCGACGGGAATCCGGCACTCCGCGACGTGTCCGCGCGTTCGTTCGGCGCGCAGAGCCGGCGGACCGGTCGGATGGCCCACGGATGGGAAATCGACCGCCGCGACGCACGCCAGTCGCCCCCCGAAGCGAATGCCGACAGCGCCTTGATCGCGCACGCACCGAACGGGCCGGGAACCGGCGGTCACATGCTGTGCTACCGGAACGCGCACGGCGGGCTCGTCTTTTCCGCCAGTTCGCTGAGCTTCGGCGGCAGCCTCGCGGTTGATCCGGTGGCACAGCGCATCGTCCGCAACGTGCTCGACGAGTGCCTGCGATGAACGCCGGCGCGGTCGTGGACGCGAGACGCGCGATGCGCCATGCGTGACATCCGGGAGCGCGTCGGGCCGGCGCTGGCGGGCCGCTACGACCTGGAACGGGAAATCGGCCGCGGCGGCATGGCCACGGTCTTTCTCGCGCGCGACGTCCGGCACGGCCGCCGCGTCGCGGTGAAGGTCCTGCACCCGGAACTGGCGGCGTCGCTCGCGGCCGACCGGTTCGTGCGGGAAATCGCGATCGCCGCGGAACTCGCGCACCCGCACATCGTGCCGGTATTCGATTCGGGCGAAGTGACCGGCCTGCCGTTCTACGTGATGCCGTACATCGAGGGAGAGACGCTCGGCGCGCGGATGCGGCGGGCGCCGCGCATGTCGGTGGCCGAGTCGGTGCAGCTCGCCAGCGAAGTCGCCGACGCACTCAGCTACGCGCACGCGCGCGGCGTCGTGCATCGGGACATCAAGCCCGACAACATCCTCCTGGCGTCCGGGCACGCGCTGGTGGCGGATTTCGGGATTGCGCGCGCGATCGACATCTCGGCAGGGGGTCAGGCGACTTCGGCTGGAATCATCGTCGGAACGCCGAAGTACATGAGCCCGGAGCAGGCGACTGCGGAGCGGCGGATCGATGGCCGCGCCGACATCTACGCGCTCGGCTGCGTGATCTACGAGATGCTGACCGGTGCGCCACCATTCACGGCCGAGACATCGCGCCAGATTCTATCGCACCACTCGTGGACCGATGCGGCCCGCGTGACCACCGCTCGCGAGGATGTGCCCCCCGCGGTCGACGCGGCGATTGCACGCGCGCTGAGCAAGGTGCCGGCGGACCGATATCCCACTGCCGATCTCTTCGCGGCCGCCCTCGCTGGCAATGGCGATGCGGGCAACGGCGACGCGGGCGTCGGCGTGCCACCCGGTCGGCCGACCCGTCGGCGCGCCCGCGGACGGGCGTGGGCGGGCGCAAGTGCCGGCGCGCTCGCCATCATCGTCATCGCGCTCGGGGTCATCTCCTCGCGACGCTCGCCGGCGCGTCCGCTCAATCCCGGCGCGGTTGCGATCATGCCGTTCCGCGTCAGCGGCGACTCCACGATGGAATACCTGCACGAGGGCATGGTGGACCTGCTCGCCACGAAACTCGGCGCCGTTGACGGCGTGCGACCGCTGGACCCTCGCACGGTGCTGGCAGAACTGCATCGCCAGGAACCCGATGCCGCGGATCCGTCCGAGGAGCGGTCGGCGGCGGTTGCGCGCGCGCTTGGCAGCGGGCGCTTCCTGATCGGCAGCGTGCTCGCGTCGCCGGCGGGCGTGGCGATCAGCGCGCGCCTCTGGCGCACCGACGAGTTGCGCGCCCCGATCGCGGCCGATGTCGAGGGGCCGGCGGACAGCCTCTTTGCGCTCGTCGACCGATTGGCCGTGCAGTTGATCGCGGGTCACACTGGTGAGCCGGCGCAACGACTCGCCGACCTCGCCAGCGCGTCGTTGCCGGCCGTGCGCGCGTACCTGAGCGGCCGGGCGGCGTGGCGCGGCGGCGAGGTTGCCACGGCGCAACGGCATTACGCCACGGCGCTCGAGCTCGACAGCACGTTCGCGCTCGCCGCGCTGGGAATGGCCTCCACCGGCGCCTGGTCGCAGCAGGCGAGCCAATCGGAAGCGTTGCGGCGGGGCCTGCGCACGGGGTACGCGCTCCGGACTCGCCTCTCGCTCCGCGACCGGCTGCTGTTCGAAGCCTATGTCCACCCTGAGGGGCCCGCCGGGAACTCGGCCGCGCGCCAGCTTCTCGGGTGGCAGCGGGCCGCCGAGGCGGCACCAATGTTGCCGGACGCCCAATACGAGCGCGGCGACCGGCTCTACCACACCGGCGCCCTCGTGGGGAATCCGTCGGCGGACGACCAGGCGCGCGCCGCATTCTCGCACGTGCTCGACCTCGACGCATCGCACGTGCAGGCCATCGCACATCTCATCGAATTCGCGGCCCGTCGCGGCGACGCGGCGACCGCGCGCCGACTGCTCGACCGCTACATCACGCTGGGCCCCAGCGCCGATGCGCTGCCGTTCGTCGCGTGGCGCGCGGCTGTGGCGATGCGGCGCGGCTGGCCGGACCTCGATGCGCCGGACTCGCGGGAGCGCATTCCGCAGTTCTCGCTGAACCGCATCATCGGGTTTGGCCTGCTCGAGGCTGACGCCCTCGCGGCCGTGGACAGCGCCGCAATCGAGCTCCGACGCCGCGTCGACGCCGACATCCTGCCGCCGCCGCGGATCCATCCGGCCCAGACGCTCCATAGCTGGGCCCGGAATCGAGGGCGTCGTGCCGCGTCCGAGCACGCGCTGGCCACGCTCGCGGCGGTCGAGCCGTTTCCACCCGGCGCGTCCATCGTGTACTTCAGCGCCGACCAGGCGGCGGTGCTCGACGCGATCTTCTGGGACGGAGATGCACCGGCAGCCGAAGGACCCGTCGCGCGAGTTGCCGCAGCCGCGGCCGGACCCGCGCCGCGCGCCCCGAGTGCACGGGCGGTGTACTTCAGCAACGTGTGCGTTGCTCTTCAGTGGCACCTCCGTTCCGCGCCGGCCGTATGGCGCGACAACGCCGAGATTCCCCGGCTCGAGTCGAGCCTTCGCGCGTCGCTGGGCGCGGACGAACCGGCGCGCCTCTTCGGCAGCGGCGGAGGACTCTGCCTGCTCATGGTCGATGCGATTCGTGCGGCCGCGACCGACCGCGCACGTGCGACGACGGCCGTCGCGCGCCTCGACTCGGCGCTTGTGGACGCGCCCTACGAGTTTGGGATCGATTTCGGCAACCTCGTGCTCGCGCGGATCCAGCGGCACCTCGGCGATTTCGGCGCCGCCCAGCGGACCATTCACCGCCGTCCGTACGACTGGGACACCGGTCCGCTGTACCTCACCACATACCTCAGGGAGCAAGGCCGCCTCGACGCGCTCGGCGGCGACCGCGACGGCGCCATCGCCGCGTACCGGCGGTACCTCGCGCTGCGCGCCGGGGCCGACCCGGCGTTCCGCGCGGTTGACGACTCGGTCAGGGCCGAACTCGCGGCGCTCCGCCCATAACGCCGTGCGGCGGGTCCGTTCCACTTCCCGCCGCGTGCGGCCGGCTCTACCATCAGGACCATCGTGACGCCGACGCCCCGACCGCCGATTACGCTGAACGTGCTGGGCACGATCGAACTGCGCGGCGCCCCCGACGGAGACGCGCTGCTGGCGCAGCCCAAGCGGCTCGCCGTGCTCCTCTACCTGATGCTCGCGACGCCCCGCGGCTATCACCGCCGCGACCGGATCATCGGGCTCTTCTGGCCGGAGTCCACCGACCATCACGCACGCGGCGCACTCCGCAAGGCGCTCCACGGCATCCGGCAGGCGCTCGGGGACGACGTGATCCTGACGCGCGGCGACAATGAGGTGGCCGTGAACACGTCGCTCGTGGCGTGCGACGCGACCCGGTTCGACGAGGCCGCCGCCGCCGGCCAGTACGCGCTGATGCTGGAGCTGTATCGCGGAGACCTGCTGACCGGATTCTTTGCCGACGCCGCCGGGTTCGAGCGCTGGCTCGAGGATGAGCGGCCGCGCTACCAGGACGCCGCGGCGCAGGCCGCGTGGGCGCTCGCCGAACTGTACGAAACCGGCGAGAGCCTCACGCTCGCGTCCCGATGGGCCCGGCAGGCGGCGCGCTTCGCGCGTGGCGACGAGCGGCGTATTCGCAAGATCATGACGCTGCTGCACCGCGCCGGCGATCGCGCCAGTGCCATCGAGGTGTACGAGACGTTCTCACGCCTTCTGCTGGAGGACCTCGAGGTTGCGCCGTCGGCGGAGACGCAGGCCCTCGCGAAGGACATCCGGGCCGCCGGTTGACGCTCGTGCAATCCTCCGGGACGTAACCTCAGTGTGTGACCCCTGTGCCTGACACCGACGAAACCGCGCGGCCAGGTCCCGCAGCGGCGCGCACGGTCGTGATCGTGAATCCCGCGGCCGGGCGCGGCCGTGGCGCCCGCCTCCTGCCGGAGCTGCGCGATGCGTTCGCGCGTCACGGAGTCTCCGATATCCGGGTGACCGGGCAATCGGGCGACGAGGCCCGGCTCGTGCGCGCCGCGCTCGCCGATGGCGCCACGACGATCGTGATTGCCGGTGGTGACGGAACGTGGGGCCGGTGCGCCGGCGCCGTCCTCGACGCCGGAGCGGGCGACGCCGTGCGACTCGCCTTCATCACCGCAGGAACGGGCAACGACTTCGCCAAGAACCTCGGCGCCCCGACGCACGACGTCGCCGCGATGGCGGCGCTCACCGCCGATCCGGCGATCGAACGGCGGGTCGACGCCGGGGCCGTCGAAAGCGGCGGCACCACCCACTGGTTCCTGAACGTCGCGGGCTTCGGCTTCGACGCGGTCGTGCTCGCTGACACGTCGCGCGGCGGCCGACTGGGAGGAAGCGCCGTGTACGTCGCCGCCGCGCTCCGCCGGCTGTTCGGCTATCCCGGGTTCGCCTTCACGGAGGGCGGCCCCGAGGGCACCACGCGCATGGCGATGATGCTCGTCTTTTCCAACGGCACGAACTTCGGAGGCGCGTTCCGGATTGCACCGTCGGCCCGCGTCGACGACGGGTTGATCGACCAGGTGCACATCGGGAACGTGACCGGGCTTGCCCGGCTGCCGCTGTTCGTGAGCGCGTTGCGTGGCGCTCACGTCTCACACCCCAAGGTGCGCGCCGCGCGGCGCGCGCGCTTCGTCCTCACCTTCACCGGCGCGCCGTCGTGCGACCTCGACGGCGAACTCGTCCAGCTCGCGCGACGCGAGGTGGTGATCCGCGCCGTCCCCGGCGCGCTGCGCGTGGTTGCCCTTGGCGGGTCAGCGCCGCGCTAGGGCCACGAGGTCGGGGGCGCCATCGCACTCGCAAAACACCCGGATGGCCCGAGCCCTCGCCACAACGTTGGCGTCGGCAGGTCCGAGATGCCCTCGCCGACGGCGAGTGCGCATCCGCCGACCCCGCCGGAGATGCCAACGATCCGTCGCCGGAAATTCACGTAGCGCATCTCCAGCCACTCGCGGCCGTCCCACCGCGCGAGTCCGCCATTGTCGGCGCCGAGGTACACTTCAGTCGGCCCGCGCGCCCACAACCCCAGCTGGAAGTTGCCCTGCGGCTGCACGACCACGCGTGACTTGAAGAACTGCAGGTCACCGGTGAGGGGGACGCTGCTCCACTGCGTTCCATCAAAGCGGATCAGGACGCTGTCGCCCACCGCCCAGACGTCGTTCGGTCCGCTACCGGACACCCGGGCCAGCGTGCGATTGGTGGGGCTCGTCATCGGTTGCCACGTGCCACCGCCGACAGACCGGATGATCCGCCCGTTGGCGCCAACGGCGAAAATGCTTCCCCCTGGTCCGCTCCCCCACACACTGTAGAGCGCGCCCGCGCCCGACGTCTCGTTCGCGCAGGCCGTAGGGGCGGTGCACCGGACCATCGTATTGTCCCCCACGATCCACACGGTGGACCCGGATCCCCAGACGGCATTGTAGTTGTCAGGAACGGCCACCGGAGTCGTGGGCCCGCTCACGGACCTCCAGGCGATTCCGTCGTAGTGCAGGAGTGTGTTCGCGGAGCCCACGGCCCACGCGTTCGCCGGACCTCCACTCCAGACGCCTTGCAGCGTGCGCGTCGCTGACCCGCCGGCCGGCGGCGCGTCCACCGTCCATTTCGCGCCGTCCCACCGGCCCAGGAACATGTTGTGGCCCACGGCGAACGCGCTCGCCGGTGAGGTCACGGCAACGTCGCGCAGCGACGGCTGGTAGCTCAGCACGGACACCGACGACGGCGTCACCCGCTCGACCCGGCCGAAGCTCGTCGCGATGTACGCGGCTCCGCCGCGCGGATCCGCCCACATCACGCTGTTCACCAATTGCACGCCGAGGGCGAACCGCTTGCGACCGACCTCGGTCCACGTCGTGCCGTCAAACCGGTAAAACGCGCGGTCCACGCTGGCGCTGTCGCCCCAAGCGTACGCTTCGGTTGGCGACACGACTCCCCAGCTGATCAATCGGTTCACGCTGAGCCCTGTCGTCGGCACCGAAACCCACCCGGTGCCGTTCCACCGGAGCAGGAATCCGCCCGACGCCTGCACGTACGCGACACCGGGCGACGGGCACTGGAGCCCGAACTTCTGGTTCGGGGTCGGTGCCGGCACCGACGTCCACGCCGTCCCGTTGAATCGCCAGAGTCCGCCGCCAAAGGTGCTCGCCGCAAACGCTTCGTTCGGCCCGGTGATGCACACGCCGTCAATCCGCTGGGTCGTGCCAAGCGTATGTCGCGTCCACGTCTGCGTGTTGCCGATCCACACGACGCCAGCCCCACCGCCGGCGATCACGTACTTGGCCGATCCTGCCGTGGTCACGGCGGACGCCGAAAACAACGAGTCGTTGATCGTGGCGACAGGCGCGAAGGCGCTGCCGTTGAATCGGTGCAGGCCGCTGCGGTGGGCGGCATAGGCCTCGTCCATCGCGAGCGCCGCAACCGCCGTGAACGGGGCCGAGCCAGCCGCGAGGTTCGTCGCCGTGTGGCGCCGCCACCGTCCGCTCTCGAACACGGCCAGTTGGGGGTATGGCCCCTGCGGCCCCTGATTTGGCGCCGTGCTGAACACGCCGCCCTGCGTCGGTACAAAGAGCGCCACCTCGCCCGCGCCGCGCGGCACGCCGAAGACAGG
>CAZLAU010000041.1:1386-5143 GCA_964557615.1 uncultured Gemmatimonas sp. | reverse complement strand
GCGTCGGTACAAAGAGCGCCACCTCGCCCGCGCCGCGCGGCACGCCGAAGACAGGACCGAATGGCTGCACCGGCGCGCCTTCGACGCCGCCGAGCTGCAACGCCTCGTCGCCCTGCCATTTGATCACGCCAAAACGCGATGCCGACAGGTCGAACGGCGGGATCACGGGCGTCCGACCTGGCACGACGTCGAACGGTCCGGCGACGAACGAGTCGAAGACGTCGGCGAACAGGTCGTCGCCCGAGGAGTCAGCCACCACGAGTGAATCGGCCTTGAGCACCGCCCCGACCAGCATCGGGCACGACGCGCGCCCGCGGGAAGCCGCGGCCGCGAGGCAGCGCGAGATGTCCACCGACAGCCTCACCGTTTGCGTGCCGCTCGTGTACGGCACGTTCCGGTACCCGAGCACGCCGCCGTCGTCTCCTCCGCCGTCGTCATCTTCGCCGTCGTAGCCGGCGGCAACGATGAGCCAACGCGGCCCGAGCGTCGCCTGCTGCTGCGACGCCACGGTGATCTGCAGCGACACCGTCGGCGACAACGACGACCGCGGCGGCGTGAAGCCCTTGTCCGCACACGCGGACAGCGCGATGAGCATCGCGGCCGTGAACCACTTCGGTGCGCGCGTCATCGGACGTCCCTCCGCGCTCCGACGCTCACCCCGAGCGTCACGCCAAACCCGCTCGTGCTGGCCGTGCCGGTGTCGAACGTGCCGTACTGGCCGTGGAGCACGAACCGCGTGGTGGACGACACCCGTGCGTTCTCGAATCCGATCGACAACCCCACGGCGCTCACCGCAGCCCCGACGAGCGCGTCGGTGAACTCGAGCCCCGAATGCCAGCGCGCATCCGCGGCGATGATCAGCCCCCGCCCGATGGGCCCGCCGCGCACGCCGCCGATCATTGCCTCGAGGTACGTCCCGTCCGACCCCGCGACCGCCGCGCCCGCCGAGTCGGAGAACTGGCCGCGCATGCGCGCCGCCACGGCAATCGCGCTCTCACGCCAACCACCCGCGGCAAAATCGACCTTCGAGGTCAGCGTGACCTGCGGCCCCAGCTGGAACACGCTGCTTTCGTCCGGCGAGCCTGCGGTCACCAGCCGCACCTTGTCCTCCGAGAACACGTCGCCGACCAGCAGCATGCTGAGCCGGCTCTCGCCGAGCGGGCGGTCGAACCCTAGCGTGAGGTGCGCGGCGGTCCCCGGCGTGATGCGCGTCTCCGACGTGCCGCCGGAGAGCAGCAGCGCGATTGGCGAATACTCGGTCCGCTGCTCGAACGACCCGCCGACGGCCACGGCCCAGTCGTTGCGCTCGAACGCACGAATCACGCCGAGCGTGGCGCCGGGGCCGGTTCCGAACGCGGCCACCGGCATCCGCATCGCAGGCGCGCCGATCGCCTGCAGCGCGTTGGTTTCGTCGCCGTCGAGCCCGACCTTGCCGCTGGGAAGATTCAGGCCGAGGGTGAGCAGCAACTTGTCGCCGACGAGCGGGCCGGTGACGCGGAGCTTCACATCAGTCGGTCCGGCAATGGTCACCACACGATCGCCGGAGTCGTCCGCACTGCCGTCTGCAGCCGCCGTGGTCGTGAAGTGCGCGGCGCCGAACGCAGCCGCGCCGGAGAGGTCCATGCTCCACCGGCCGAACGACGCGCGGACGCGGAACGGCAACGCCACCTCGGCGACGTCGGCCAAGCCGCCCGCCGTTTGCGGTAACGCCTTGTTGAAGTGCCACGCGCTGATGCTCGTGCCGACGCCCCACCCCGTCGTCGGCAAGAGCGACTCCTGGGCACCCGCAGCGGTCGCGAACGATCCCGCAAGGGCGACGACGCCTGCAATGCGTCTGGTCATGGCGTCACCCGGATCGTGAACGTGAGGGCCAGCACCGATCCCGTCGCGAGCGGTGCGTCCACGGCCTCGGCGACCCGCGTCGTGATTGGCGCGTTGATGGCTTGCGTACTGAGGTCGAGCACGCGGGCCACGCTGCTCGCGCGCTGCGCCGGTGGCGGCGCTGCGGCCATCTGCGCCCTCGCGGCGCTGAATGCGGCGTCGAGCCGTGACGCTTCCTCGAATGCGGCCGTGGCGCCGACGGCATCACCCCGCGCCTCCGCCTGCACACCACGTCCGTATGCCACGAGTGCCGCGAGCTGGGTCGTCTGCCGCTGCTCCACGCGCAACCGCTGCGCCGGCGTGAGCGTGATCCCGAGCCGCTCGAACAGCAGCAGCGCGAGGGCCTTCTCGGCGTCGATCACGCGAGCGATCGGCGCTTCGGCCGACACCACGTCCTGCACGGTCCCCGCGATCACGTCGACGACGCGCGCGTCGAGCCGCACCGTCTCCGTGTTGCTCATCGACGCGGTGCCAAGCAGCAGGCGCCGTGCGCCGACCAGACGCCCGACCCGCGGGCCCTGCCGCGGATCCACCAGTCCCTGGTCCACGAGGTCGAGTTCGCGGAGAATCGCGTTCGTGTGGAGGCGTTCCACGAGCCGCAACTCGGGCGACTTGGACAGGTCGCCGATGAGGAGGTCGGCGAGTCCGAAGCTGAGCGGCTGCAGGAGCGTATCCTGCGACGCGACCGAGAACGGCATCACGGCGAAGGTTCGTGCCGGAATCTTTCCGGGGTCGAGCCGGTTCTCGTTCTCGATCGCCGCCTTGGCCGCCTTGTCCGCCGCGTCGATCATCGTTGCGCGACGAACCGCGGGGTTCGACGCGCAAGCCGCGAGCAGCCACGCGCCCGCGAGGAGGACGCCCCGCGCCACGCGCGCGGCCGAGGACGTGGCAGGGTGATCCGAATGCAGGGATGTCACGTACGCTCGGTGAATGTGTGGTGCCGTGGAAACCGGCGACACGCTAATTGGCCGGGTCCACGGCTATTCCCGCAAGCCGCCACCCGGCGTCCGCCGGCGCGGCGTACAGCCGGACACGAAACACTTTTCGGCCGCCGCGCCATTCGAGGTCGACGAAGCACTCCGTTTCGAACCCCTGCGGCCACGTGTCCGGCGCGGCGGGCACCCGGTCGAACCCCGCCGCAAACTCGGGCGCCGACTCGGTGAGCCGCAAGAGTTCCGCACGCGCGGCCGCGTCGCCGCCGACCGCCGGGATCTGCGCGAGTTCGCGGTACCTGCGCTGGTTGAGCATCGTGACGAACTCGCGACCTAGCCGGCGCGCGTCGGCGACCGTCGCCACCGGGAGCGCGGGACGCGGCGGCTCTGTTCTCGGAGCTTCGTCGCGGCCTCGTGGTGGCACCGCCGCAGAATCGGTCGTCGGCACCGCGGTCACCGCCGACTTGCCGACCGGCTCCTGACGCGGCGCAATCAGCGGCGCCGCCGCGATCTGCTGGTTCGACACGGAGCTTCCGGTGCCTTGCCGGGAACCTGGAGAGGCGGGTGGCCCGCCGCCGGCCGCGTCGGGCGCTCGACTCGCGCCCGACGCCTGCGCCGACGGCGAAACGTCCCGCGCATCAGGATTCGTCGCGTTGGGCGCGGCCGCTTGGGGCGGCGTCGGCGCCGGAGTGAGTGATGTGCCTGCGGTCGCCGGAGGCTCCGGGTCGCCGCGGGTCAACGCGTAAGCAGCCAGCAGCACGACGAGGCCGGCAGCCGCACCGAGCGCGACCGAACCTCGACTGCGCGCGGGTTCAGGCGTCGGTGCAGCGGTCGCGCGCACGTTGGCTCCGGCGGCAGCGGCACCAGCCGCACCAGTGGCGGCGGGCGGCGCCGCGGGTCGCGCAGCGGCAGCCATCACTTGCGAACCCTGCCGCTGGCGGACG
>CAZLAU010000041.1:0-1286 GCA_964557615.1 uncultured Gemmatimonas sp. | reverse complement strand
CGCCGCGGGTCGCGCAGCGGCAGCCATCACTTGCGAACCCTGCCGCTGGCGGACGTGCGAGTACGCGGCGAGTTGTAGCGTCGTCTGGCCCTCGTCGGGCACGAGCGCGCGGAACGCCCGCTCGGGCTCCTTCAGCGAGGAAAACCGGTCCGCGGGATCCTTGGCGAGCATGCGGTGCACGACCGCCTCGACCGCCGGCGACACCTCGGGACGCAGTTCACGCAAGGACGGCGGCGGCTCGTGCATGTGCGCGCGCATCATCTCCGACGGGGTGCCCGTGAACGGCAGGCGCCCTGTCAGCAATTCGAACGCCATCACACCCAGGGCGTACTGATCGGTCGCCGGCGCAATCGCATCGGCCGCACGCTGTTCAGGGCTCATGTACGCCCACGTGCCGACGACGAGCCCCGTGTCTGTGGTGCGCGGCCCGTGGTCGCGACGCGCGATGCCGAAGTCGGACACGATCGCGCGCCCGTCGCGGTCAATGAGCACGTTCGCCGGTTTCACGTCGCGGTGGATCACGCCACGGTCGTGCGCGTGCTGCAACCCTTCGGCCGCCTGGGCAATCAGCATCCCGGCGACGTGAACGGGCAGCACCGTCTTGTCCTGCAGCACCGCGTCGAGGCTGCGCCCTTCGACGAACTGCATCACGATGGCATGCACGTTGTCGAGCGATCGCACGGCATAGACCGTGACGACGTGCGGATGCTGCAACGATGCAACGGTCCGTGCCTCACGGAGGAAGCGATCGGCCATTGAACGGTCGTTCGCGACCTCGGGCAGCAGCACTTTCACCGCCACGCGTCGCTGGAGCGCGGGGTCGTATCCGGCGTACACCACCGCCATTCCGCCGCGACCGAGCTCCCGTTCGATGTCCAGGTCCGCGCCGAACATCGCCTGCAACTTCTCGCGAAGGGCATCGGTGCCGGCCTGCGCCTCGGCCGTGGCGCCGCACTTCGAGCAGAACGACGACGTCGCCGAAAGGGGCGCGCCGCAGTGCCGGCAGCGCCGGTCGAACTCGACGGTCGTGTCGCCGCGGCTCACGGCGGCCGGCGCGCGCCCGCGCGCCGCAGCGAGTCTATGGCCTGCTGGAACCGGCGATAGCGTTGCCGCTGCTCAGGCGTCAGGCGACGCAAATCCGCCGTGCGCGGGTCGAATCCCAGTTTCCGGGTCCACTCGGCCCAGTCCACCTGGGCTGCGCCGCCCCGCGCGCGAGCATCGGTGCCGGCTGCCGTGCCCGGGCCGGGTCCGGCGGGCGTCGTGGGAGTCCCTCCGCATCCGGACAA
>CAZLAU010000040.1:18036-20513 GCA_964557615.1 uncultured Gemmatimonas sp. | reverse complement strand
AGCCGACAACGGCCAGATAGTCGTCACCGCCGCCCGGGATGTCGGCCACGCGGCCCCGCCCGATCATGTCGAGGTTGATCTGCGCAATGATCGAGTCGCGCGGCACTGTGGGATGCATCGTGAACCACGCCGACCCGGTGAGGCCTGTTTCCTCGCCGTTGTTCCACACGAAGATCAGCGAGCGCTTCGGCTTGACCGGCATCGCGCTGACCGCCTCGGCGATCTCGAGGAGCGCCATTGAGCCGGACCCGTCGTCGTCGGCACCGTTCCGGATCGAATCGGGGCGCGCGGGACGGACCTTGCGAATGCTATCCAGGTTGAGCTTGATCGACGCGAGTTGCTCCGGCGTCGCCGCGTGCAGCTCTCCGCCGGAGTTCATGAAGGCCTGGCGCGCGGCATTGAACAGCTTGAGGGAGTCGTGGTCCACCGGGTTCCGGTCGTACCCGACGTGATCCGGGTGGGCGCCAAGCGCCACGAACGTATTGCGCAGCACGGGATCGCTCCCGCGGATGATGCCGATGACGTTACGACCGTACTGTGGAACCGGCGTCTCGACGAAGTCGAGTCTTGCGCTCACGGTGCCGCCCTCTGCGCCGGCGCGGAGGCCGTCGAGCGATGCGCCGAGGAGCGTGGCCGCCGCCTCGCGCGTGAGCCGAAGCTGCGCCTGTGGCGGACCCGCCGTTGCCTGCGCGGCCGGCGCCGGTGCATTCGGGTTGGGCGGAGCAAGGGAGCCCGGCGGCGCTGAGATGCGGCCCTGCGGATCGTCGTTGACGAAGGCGCGCGCCCCGAGGCTCACGGCGTCGAGATTCACCACCGCAATGGCGGCGGCGCCCGCCAGCGGGTTGGCGACTGCGTTGCCACGACCACCGGCGCCGCCGGCGCGGCCACCGCCACCGCCTGCCCCGCGCCCGCCCGCACCGGGCGGCGCGGGAATCAGGATCACCAGCTTTCCACTCACCTGCTCCGCTGACAGTCGCACCGAGGTATCGCCCTGCACGCCGCCATAGATGACCTTGGCGCCGTCGAACGAACGCGGAGCCGCCGTTCCCGGCGTCGCGATCCAGTCATTGACCCAGCGGAGCGGCTTGCCGTCCACGGCGAGCGTTGAGGTACGCGCAAACCGTCGCTGAACGACCGGCATCGCCTGGAAATACGTCCCGTTGTCGCCGCCGGGCTCGACTCCCATTCGCGCCAGCTCGCGCGCGATGTAGTCGGTGCCCTTCATGTTGCCCGCGCGGCCGAACGCCCGCCCCTGCATCGAGTCGTCGGCGAAGATGTAGAGGCGCGTCTTGAGATCGGCGACGGTGATCGCCGCAGCCGTCGGCGCCGGAGCAAGCCGCGGCGGATTGCCGAAGTCGTTGAGGGCGATCGGCGCCGATGCGCAGGCGTACACTGTCGCCGCAGCGGCGAGGATCGCGCCTGAGGCAAGAGAGCGATTCGAGATCATGAGTGCATTTCCGTCAGTTGATATGCGCGCTGCGTGGCCATGTGCACCGGTCGCATTGGCGACGGCGTGATCAGCAGGACTTCTTTCCGAACGTGCCCGATACGGCGGCCGATGAGTACGGGCGACGCGCGGTCGAATCGGCTCCAGCGCGGCCGCCGGCGCCCTGACCACCGCGACCGGCTGGCGCCTGCCCTCCGCCCGCGCGACCTCCACCAGCCGCTCCACCGGCCGCTCCACCACCGCCCGCCCCGCCGGCACCCGCACGACCACCTGCCGGCGCAGCGCCACGCCCTCCCGCTGCCGCGTTGCCGCGCCCCTGCTGCGCGCCCCCGCGTCCGCCGCCGGGCCCGCCGAATCCGGACTGGTCCTGGACGGCGTACTCCGCCAGCGGAATCCGGAACGAATCAGCGAGTTCGGGTTCCTTGTCCTGACAGAGGATCCGGTTTGCAGCGTACTCACCGATCACCGGGCCAAACTTGAACCCCTCCGCCATTCCCGAGCCCAAGATCCAGACGTTGCTCATGTCCGGATGCTTGTCCACGATGAAGTTGCCGCCTGATCCGCTCTCGTAGTGGCACGAGTGCGAGCGGAGCACCGGCGCATTTTTCAGCAGCGGGAAGCGGAGGTTCACGAAGTCCACCATCCGCTGCGCCGCTTCCTTGTTGAAGATCCGCTCGGTGACGTCGGGATCGCTGCCGCCTGCGCCGCCGCCGGCGCGCACGCGGAAGCCCGAGTTGTCGTCCGGCGCCGACGGCCAGCCTGTGGACCCCGGATAGTTGAATGACGGCACGTTCGGATACTGCATGCGCAACTCGCCGGCGGGCGCGCCAAAGTAGAAGACGCTCCCCATCGGCGTGCGCATGCGATTGCCGAGGAGCACTGGAAAAACCTTCCGGAGCCACGGGCCGCACGCGAACACGTAATGACCGGCGCTCATCAACTCGCCGCTCGACGTCTGGAGGGCCGGCATCTTGCCGCCGGACTGCGTCGTCGGCCACGCGCGCGTGATCTCGAGTTCGCCGCCGAACTG
>CAZLAU010000040.1:9782-17936 GCA_964557615.1 uncultured Gemmatimonas sp. | reverse complement strand
CGCCGGACTGCGTCGTCGGCCACGCGCGCGTGATCTCGAGTTCGCCGCCGAACTGTTTGAACACGCCCGCCACCGCCTCGCACGAACGTCGCGCCCGGGCGAAGCCGGCTTCGGGTTCGTAGAGAAAGAACTCCATGTCGTCGACCTGAAACTGCGGGAACCGGTAGCGCACCTCGTCCTTCGTCAGCACCTCGTACTTGGCGCCGATCTTGTCCCACATCGCCCGGTTGTTGCGAATGAACGCGTCGTTGGTCGCCCGCATGATGAGGTCGCCCGAGGTGAAGAACAGCTGGATCTTCATTTCGCGGCCCCAGGTGGCGTCCCAGTCGCGCCACTTCCCCATGGCGCGCTTGGCCCACGACCCCCACTGTGCGGCTTGATCGCCAGCCCGGTCCCCGTAGCTCGACCGGATGCCGCGGGTTTCGTCGCCGGACGTCGAGCGCGAGTTGCCCGGCCCCCACGCGTCGAGCAGGCGAACCTTCACGCCCTGACGCTGCAGGTTGAGCGCCGTCCACCCGCCGAACGCGCCCGCGCCGATCACGATCACGTCCGGCAGCCCACGCGATTGCGCTGGTGCCTTGCCCGGCGCCCCTGGCGTGCCGGGTTCGAGCGCCGAGACGCGTGAGCCGGCTCCGACGATTCCGGCGCCCGCGCCGGCGACCTTAACGAATGTGCGACGATCCATGGCGAATGCGTTTCCCGTGGGTCGAATGAACGGATGGTGGCTTCGCTTCCACCTTGATGGCTTTCAGCGAATCAACCACCGCGGGCATGTCTGCGTCCCGCGTCGGGAGCGCATTGAGCTGGAACAGGTAGGCGACGAGGTCGGTGTACTGTTCCTTCGTGAGGCTGCCGGGGTCGGCCTGCGGCATGGATGAGCGAATCTGCTCCCACATGTCGTACACCGTGCCACCGACGAACTTCGACTTGAATGCGTCGCCGATGTAATCGTCCGGCACGTGGCATTCGAGGCACGACTTCTTGAACACGGCCTCGCCTCGACTTGCCTGAGCGGTGCTGTACACACCGGACAAGGTGGTGAGTACGCCACTTGGTGCGACGCTGGTAGATCCCGGCGGGGTTCCGCCGCCCTGCGCCGAGGCGCAGGCGGCGGCCACCGCCAGCATTGGAACTGCGCGATTGAATGCTGTCATCAACGTCACGGTCTACCTGCGCGCCGTCCGGACCGACGACGACGCACCACGCAACGCGGCACCGCGCGGCGCCGCCGGCGTGGCGCGCGAAACCGGCGGCGTGGCCAGTGCTTCAACGCCTCCGAACGGGCTCCCTCCGGTGTTGGCATCGCCGTAGTTCTCGACGCGGAGCGGCTGCTTTTGCGTTTCCCCGCCGACAACAAGCGTCACGAGGTAGTCGCCGGCGCCCGCGGTGAAGAACCCGCCGCCGCCGCCGCCACCACCGCCACCGAATCCGCCGCGACCGCCACCGCCGCCGGCGAGCTTGAGCCCGATGATGTCGTAGATGCGACGCACGCGTTCGCTCTCCGGCCCGACTGGCGCGCCCGCACCGCGGCCGCCACCGCCAGCACCAGGCGCAGCCTCACCGGGACGCGCACAGAACTGTTCCCACTGGGTGAGCGGCATGTGGCAGTTCGCGCTGCCGCGTCCGCCACCGCCACCGCCACCGCCGCCACCCCGACCACCGAAGCCGGGTCCGCCGCCAGCCTGAGGCGGGTTCAGCAGTTCCCGCACGCGCGCGATCGCGGTCGAGTCGTACTTCGCCTTCTGGAGCGAGTCGAGCACGTGCGGCGCGCGCACGGCCCGCAGGATGCTGTCACGACGTGCGGCCGGAGAAGTGACTGCCGCCGCCGCCACAACGCGCCGCGAGCCGTTGTAGGCCCACGTCACGGTATGAAGACCGGCCGTCGCTGGCCCGGTGAGCGTGGCAATCGTGTCGCCGCGCGCATCGCTGATCAGTATCCGCGCCGACCCCTGTGCCGCCGTGCCAATGCGGTAGGAGATTGCCGCACCGTACGCGGGACTCGGCGTCGCGAAAAACATCTGCGCGTTGCCGTTGCCACTGGCCGCGAGCGTGGGCGCCTCGGCCCACTGCTGGGCCGTCTTCGGCGCGAACAGCTTCACGTTCGACGCCAGGGTTGCAGCCGTCATCTGCTGCAGCGGCGTGATGTCCGCAATCCAGAACCCGCGGCCGTGCGTGCCGAGGATCAGCTCGCCGTCCCGCGGATGGACTTTCATGTCATAGACCGGCACCGACGGAAGGTTCGTCGCGAATTTCGCCCAGGTGCGCCCCCGGTCAATCGAGGCGTACACGCTGAGCGAGCTGCCGATGAAGAGCAGGTCGCGGTTCTTCACGTCTTCGCGAATCACGTGCAGATAGTCGGCCGGGCTCGTGTTCGGCAGGCCGGCCGCGATCGACTTGAACGTCTTGCCGCCGTCGTACGACGCGTACGCGTACGGCGTGAAATCACCGGCGCGGTGATGCTCGAACGTCACATACACCGCGAGCGTGTCGAAGCTGGAGGGCTCGATGCTCGACACATAGGCGTCGGCGGGCGCGCCCGGGAACCGTCCCGAGAGGTTGTCCCACGAACCGCCGTCGTTCGTCGAGCGCCACACATTGCCGTCGTCGGTGCCCGCATACAGCAGCCCGGCCCGCACCGGCGACTCGGCGATCGCCACGATCGTGCCGTAGCGCTCGGCGCCCGTCGCGTCGAGCGTGATGCCGCCCGTCCACGTGTTCGCCGTGTCCATCTTGGCCGCGATCTTCTTGGACAGGTCGGGCGAGATGATCTGGAAGCTCCGCGCCTGGTCGCTGCTCTTCAGCAGCCGGTTGCCCGCGAAGTAGATGACCTTCGGGTTGTGGGGCGAAAGGAAGAAGGGCGAGTTCCAGTTGTAGCGCATGTCGAGGTCAATCGAGTCCTGGACCTGCTGGGCGCGGAGCCGCGCGATCGCCGCATTCACCTCGCGCGTCGCGGGCTTCAGCGGATCGCCGCGCAGCACGGCCATCGAGTCGTCCCACATGCGGTACTGCGGCTGCCAACTCGGCTTCGGGAACCCGCGACGTTCGCCGGTCTTGAGGTTGAGCATCTGCGCGTTGCCACCCTGCGACTCGCCGTACACAATGTTCGGATCCGTGGGATCCTGCGCGGCGTAGAATCCGTCGCCGCCGGCGATCGTGAACCAGTAGGCGTTACCCACCGGCGACTTCCGCTTGCTCGGGCCGCACCAGGTGCCGTTGTCCTGCGCGCCGCCGCAAATGTTGTACGGCACAGCCATGTCGAAGCTGACTTCGTAGTACTGGGCGATCGGAAGGTTCTGCCCCTGGATCCAGTTGCCGCCCTTGTCGCTGCTGATCGTGATGCCCCCGTCGTTCGCCACCATGATGCGCTCGGGGTCGCTCGGGTCAATCCAGATCGCGTGGTCGTCAATGTGCGTGCCCTGCTTGGCGCCGCGCGACGTCTTGCCGCCGTCATCGGACACCATCAGCTGCGTGCTCGAGAAATACACGCGGTCCGCGTTCTTCGGGTCCACGGCGACGTTCGAGTAGTAGAACGGACGCACGTTGATATTGTTCATCTGCGTCCACGTACGACCGGCGTCGGCCGAGCGGTACAACCCGTTGTCCGGCGGATTGCGTTCGGGGGTGTAGCTGCCGTCGGGCGAGGGACGCGCGGCCTCGACCATCGCATACATGATGTCTGGGTTCGAGCGCGCGATGTCGAGGCGGATACGGCCCTTGGTACCGGCCGGCCACCCGTTGCCCTTGATCTCGGTCCAGGTCGCCCCGGCGTCGGTGGACTTCCAGAGCCCCGACCCCGGCCCGCCCGACTTGAGCGAGTACGGCGTGCGGAGCCGCTCCCACGACGCCGCCCACACGATGTTCGGGTTCCGCGGATCGAGCTTCACGTCCACGAAGCCGGCCTTGTCGCTGATGAACTTCACGAGCTGCCACGTGTTGCCGCCGTCCGTGGTCTTGTACAGCCCGCGGTCCGGGTTCGACTTCCACGTCTCGCCGAGCGCCGCGATGTACACGACGTTCGGATTCGTCGGGTGCACGGCGATGCCGCCGATGTGGTGCGTCTTCTCGAGGCCCTTCAGCGCCCACGTGATGCCGCCGTCGGTGGACTTGTACACACCGAAGCCCGGCTCGATCGAGTTGCGCGAGTTCGGCTCGCCCGTGCCGGCCCACACCTGCATCGTGTCGCTGGGCGCGATGGCCAGCATGCCCATCGAGATCACCCGCTTGTCGTCGAACACCGGGCGCCACGTGTTCCCGTTGTTGGTGCTCTTCCAGATCCCGCCGGCCGCCGCGGCGACGAAGATCGTCTTGGACGGTCCGGGAATGCCGACGACGTCCGACAGGCGACCCATGAAGTTCGCGTTGCCCACATTGCGCCAGCGCAGGCCGGCGATCGTCGTGGAATCGAGGGCTTGGGCGCCGAGCGTGCCCGCCGCGGAGGCGAGCACGAGGGCAGCAAAGAAGGAACGACTGAGGATCCGATGCATTGAGCGAATGGATAGGGTGTGGTGGCCGCACAGCCGGTCGGTCCGGCACGTGGCGCGCCGTTCCGGCTCATTCATTAGAGAACATACGATTTTGCACCGAATTCTGCTGCCCCGCGCGGCGCGTCACGGAAAGGGCGCGCGGCCGGGTGGCCGCGCGCCCTTGCACAGTCCGGAACAGCTCCCTACCAGGGCTCGTCGGCCGAGGGTCCGTAGATGGAGGGGACCTTTCCGCCCGCCATGCGGACGTACACCGACAGCTGACCGCGGTGGTGGATCTGGTCGGCGAGCATCATCTCCGCGAGGGGGCCTGCCGGCACGTCGGCCATCTGGCCGGGCCCGGTGAAGAACTGGACCATCCGCGAATGGTGCTCGGGTCGCGCGGCGCGAGCGGCGCGCACGAGGTCCGCGACGTTCCGCTCGAACACGGTGATGCATTCGGCCAGCGTCGCCGGTGGTGGCGGATAGCTCGGCGGCATCTTGAGCGTGCCCTTCACCGCGTCGAGCGCCATCAGCTGTTCCATCGCGAACGTCCAGAACAACCGCATCGCGTTCGACGACCGCGGATGCGGCTGGAACGTGGGCTGGTCGGCCGGGAAGCTGCGCATCACCCGGGCCGTGACCGCAGCCTCGCGCTGCAGCGCGTCGGCGTAGGCCTTCCACGGGTTGTGCGCCGCAGCCGGCGCGGGCTTCTGCGCGGCAGATTTCGCCGGCTTGCCGGCCTTCCGTACGGATTTCCTGGCTTTTGTTGGCCGTGCAGCCTTACGCGTCGCACCCTTCCTTGCCTTCTTCCTGGCCGCCATATGGGATCTCCACGTGTGGTGTCCGGAGCACGAACATATCGGGGGCAAGCGGACGGCGCGACTGCCGCGATGGGCAGCCGCCGAGCGTCAGGTCAGGCCAGCGTCAGCCCGTTTCAATCCCCGGTCGTCCGTTTCGCACCACGAACCGGGCGGCGGTTTGCACCGGCGCTCCCGGCCGCGACACGAACGGCACGGTCCGGTAGGCGGTCGTCCATTCGTCGGGCTTCACGTCGCACATCACGTAGCCCCGGCGCCCATTGTGCCAGATGCATTGCGGATTGGCGGCGCGCGAGCGGTCGTTCCAGTTCCCGAAGGCGTCGGCGCCGTCGCCACCGGATGAGATGCTCGTGCCAATGAACTCGGCGCCGATCTTCGGCGCGTCAGGGCGATCGTAGCGCGACTGCAACGTGTTGACCCAGTTCGAGTGGATGTCGCCCGTGAGGGCAACCGTCCGGTTCGGCGCGCGCGTGGCGATGGACTGCATCAGCCGCTCGAGCGCCGCCGGATATCCGCCCCACGAATCCATATGGAATCGCACCCCTTCGGCGGGATCCTCGTCGAACGGGGCGATGCGAACCTGGTTCGCGAGCACCTGCCAGCGCGCCCGCGACGCCGCGAGGCCGTCGTCGAGCCACCTTTCCTGTGCCGAACCCATCATTGTGCGCGAGGGGTCGGCCCAATCACCGCACGGCACGTTCTGGTTTCCGTCGTTGCACGCCTGGTCGCTGCGGTATTGCCGGGTGTCGAGCACGTGAAAACGCGCGAGCGCGCCCCAGTCCACCCCTCGCGTGATGTTGAGGTCGGCCCAGCTGCGCACGCGCGGCACGCGAACCGCCTGGTTCTCCCACCACGCCTGATAGCCCGCCGCGCGCCGCTGGCGCATCTGGTCCTCGGACTCCATCCCGTTCTCGCCAATCGAGCCGGTGTAGTTGTTGTCCACCTCGTGGTCGTCCCACGTCACGACCCACGGCGCGCGCGCGTGGGCAGCCTGCAGCAACGGGTCGCTGCGCGTCTGGGCGTAGCGCACCCGATATTCGTCGACGGTTCGGATCTCAGAGCCGTGGTACCTTCGCGTTCGGCCCTCTATCGCGGCGTACTCGTAGATGTAGTCGCCGAGGTGGACGACGAGGTCGAGCTGTGCCTCGCGGGACAGGTGGTCGTAGGCCGTGTAGTAGCCCTGCTCGTAGTGCTGGCAGCTCACGAAGCCGAAGGCGAGCGGTGTCACCGCGCCGACGGCGGGCGTGGTGCGCAGCCGGCCAACGGGGCTCGCGCCGGCACCATTCTGCAGCGTGAATCGATAGAAGTACCAGCGATCGCTCGCGAGGCCGGTGACGTCGGCGTGGAGTGAATGCCCGAGTTCCGGCGCGGTCGTGGCGCGTCCGCGCTGCACGATCTGCGCAAACTGCTCGTCCTCGGCGACCTCCCAGTTCACGATCGTGCGCTGCCCTTCCATGCCCCCGTCGGGCTCGAGCGGCTTCGGTGCGAGCCGGGTCCAGATCACCGCGCCGGTCGGCGTCGGATCACCGCTGGCCACGCCAAGCGTGAACGGGTCGCCGGCAAGCACGGGACGGCCGGTCACGCGCCAGGCGTTGGGCACGCCCGTGCAAAGCGCGGAGTACATCGCGATGTCGTTCAGGAAGTCACGTCGCAGCATGCAGAAGCCCCTTGTTCCCGTTCAGGTCTTGCGCGCGATTCTCAGCGCCGCACAGCGGTCAGCTCGAGAAGGCGGGCCCTGACCTCGTTCGTCTTGCCCGCTCGATCGAGGGCCGCCCACAGCCGCGCGACCATTTCGTCGTCCACGAGCCCGGACGGCGACCCACCCACCTGCGGCGTGCCCAATTTCTCGCTCGCCCGAAACGCATCAACGGCCGCGATGGTCTCAGCCGTGTAAAGATTCGCGTCCTGCGCCCGCGTATCGAGGGCGCCGTCCTTCCGGAAGAACCCCAGCGCGTTGAGCATGATCTTCAGCTGGGCCACGTCGCCGCCGGCGAACTGCTGGAGCGTCCGGTATCCCAGCGTCTGTGAGATCGCGTCGTAAATGCGCCGAAGCTCAGCCACCGGTTCCGCGTTCTCGCACACGTTGATGTTTGCGGTCACTCCGTCGGCGCGACGGGACCGACCGGGCCGCGAGTCGGCGACGATCACCGCGGCCGACTGCCGGTTGCCGTGGCGCTTGTCGCCACCGAGCGCGTGGCCGGCCGCGAGCGCGTCAATGAGCCGGTCAGCGAGGTGGCGCGGTGAACCCTCGCTGGCCTCGAACGACTTCGCGACCGCCTCGACCACTTCCGGCCCGACGAGGATGTTGCCCTGCGTGACGTAGTTCCGGCCTGCACGATGCCCGGCCCACGCGTTCGGGCCCGTGCCCGTGTGCTGGGCTGAACGCCCGTCCATCGCAATTACGGCGACCTGCCGCGACTGGAATCCGCTGTCCGCCGCAAGCAGCCGCTTGAGCGCTGCATCAGGCGCCTCGCCTCGCGCGAGGGCATCGAGCAGTTCGTTGCCGTACTCGGTGCGTGTGCTGGCCTGCGTGGCCACCGCCCCGACCCCCTTCCGCACCCACGGCACGCCATTGCCGACGCAGGGTACGCGCGTGGTGACGGCAACACCGACCTCGCCGGTGCGCGGGTCAATCGCGGCGATCGAGAACGTGTGGAACACGAGCGAGTCGCGCCACGCGTAGGGTTCTTGCGCGCCAAGCGACCGTGGTGCGGTGAAGGCGGCGACGATTGCAGCGAGAAGGAACAGGCAAGCGCGCATCGGGATCTCCGTTCAGGCTGCGCGGAATCTACGACCACACGCCGTGAACCGCCGGGCGCCGTTGCCGTTCCGTTGCCGTTCCGTTGCCGTTGCCGTTCCGTTGCCGTTGCCGC
>CAZLAU010000040.1:1929-9682 GCA_964557615.1 uncultured Gemmatimonas sp. | reverse complement strand
CCGTTGCCGTTCCGTTGCCGTTCCGTTGCCGTTGCCGTTCCGTTGCCGTTGCCGCGGATCTCCGTGCAGTTCTTCCGCGAATTCCGCGGTTCCCGGGTTTTCGTTAGCGCGAGACCCGCCACTCCGCCCCGATCGTGCCCCAACTCGTCTCGTCCTCCTGCCCCTTGTACTGCCGCCCCGAGTGGCTCACGCGGTACGCGAGCGCCAGCCGCCGCCAGCGAAATCCGACCGAGATCGTCTGCTCGACCACTACCGGAAGACGCTCGACGCGTTCGCTCGACCGGAAGAACGCCCCGTCGAGGAACTCGTCGCGCAGCACCCCTCGCACGCGTCCATCAGCCGACACCTCGACTCGTGGCACGTACCACTTCCGCTCGAATCCCGGCAGCCACGCGTCCGTCCGTATTCCCGCGCCCAGCACTCCTTCGGTGACGATGGTACCCACGGCCGCGCCGGCTGACGTGTACGCGATCGCCCGCCACAGGGCGTTGTCCACCCACGGGCGCGCGAAGTCGGTGCGCGTGTACCGGACTACCATTCCCGGTTCGAACGGCAGCTGCCGGCTCCAGTCCACGGGGCGCTGGAACTCCGGCGCCAGCGAGTGGAAGAAACGCTGCATCGTCTCGCCCAGCGCCTGCGGTCCGACGACGCCGACCGCGACGGACAGTTCGGTCGCCCTGGCCGCGGTGGAATCGCGTTCGCTGGCCTGCAGGTACAGCCAGCCGGCGTTGGGGCGCGCCCGGGCATCCGCATCCAGCGGCGACGCCGACGCGGCTGGCGTCTCGGACTTGGGGCCAGTCGGCCCCGTGAAGATTGCCTGCCCGATGGTGAATACGTGCGTGGCGCACGGCGCCATCGCCCCGCACGACACCCCGAGACGCGGCATCAGCCGTCCGATCAGCGGAAGGTGCCCGTCGTAGCCAAGCGAGCCGCGCACGCCGCTCGTGTACTCGTGGTCGGATCGTTCCCACGGCGGCAGCCAGAAGTTGAACGCGTCGTTGTCCGCCTGAACGCGCAGAACCGCCGGCCGCTGTGCGGCCGACGGTCCCGCCAGGCAGGCCAGCCCCAGCGCGATGCATCTCCACCGGTGCCTCACGTCCAGATGTATCTGGCGTTCAGGCGGTGGTGCCGGCTACTGCTGGCAAGGGGCGCGCGGGTCGGGCTTCGGCTTGCTGAGTCGCGGGCGCGCGGCAAGGTTCGCCGTCTCGATCGCGATGTCCTTCACGAAATTCGTGATGCGCAGCAGTCCCGGGTAGTTGATGTACTGGGGCTCGTCGGTGAGCTGATGGTAATCGGCGTGTCCTCCCGACGTGAAGAAGACCACCGGGATGCCGTACCGCGCGTACCGCTCGTGGTCGCTGCGGCAATAGATGTTCTGCGGGTGGCCGTCGGCGTCGAGTGAATAGTCGAGCGCCATCTTGTGCATCTTCGTCGTGTTCACGCGCTCGACGAGGTCGCCGAGTTCCGTCGAGAGGCGCCGCGACCCGACCAGCTGCACGTAGCCGTCGCCGCCACGGATCTGTTTGCCGTCCTTGGTCACGCCGGTCACGTCGTCGGCGCTGCCGCGACCGACCATGTCCATGTTGAGTTGCGCCACGATCGACTCGCGCGGGACGGTCGGATGGTCGGTGAACCACTGCGAACCGAACAGGCCGGCCTCTTCGCCGACGTGCCAGATGAAGATCATCGAGCGCTTCGGCTTCACTGTCTGTCCCGCGAAATACTCGGCCATCTCGAGCACCGACATCGAACCGGAGGCATCGTCGTCGGCGCCGTTGTACACGGAGTCGATGCGCGCCGACGCGCCGTTGGTCTTGCGGCGAATGTCGGCGAGGATCGCGTTCACCTTCGCCGAGTCGGCTGCCGTGAGCTTTGGGTCCTGGTCGTCCGCGCCCTGCAGGCGATACAGATGGTTCACGACGTACGTCCAGTCGTGCGGCGCGGGCTGGGGATCGGTGCCCACGTGGTCGTTGTGCGCACCGATCGCGACGTACTCGTTGCGCAGCACGGGATCCGATCCGCGAACGATGCCGATCACGTTGTACGCCGGGTTGTCCACGAACTGGCGGATCGGCGTCTCGTTGACCTTGGCATTCCCGGAAAACGGGCGGCCCGCAGTGCCGGGGGCGAGGCCGGCGGGATCGGCGCCAAACACGGCCTGCGCGACCCCGGCCGTCACGTAGAAGTACGATGGAACAGGAGGCGCCTGGTCATCCCGCATCCCGCCGAGCGGCTGACGGTACGCGCCGATCGACTGCGGAGGCAGGTGCTCCATGCCAATGACCATGATGCCGGCTGCTTTCTCGAAGTAGGCGGCGACGAGCTGGCGGTTCGGTAGCCCCGCTATGCCACTGCCGTTCTCACCCGGCCGCGCCGCAACGATCACCACCTTTCCTGCCGCGGCGTCACGCGAGATCAGTTTGGTCGCGTCGCCCCAGACGCCGCCGAACACCGTCGGCACGCCGTCAATCATCCGCTGCCCGGCGCCGCTGTCGCGGAGCAGATAGTCTTTCCACGCCTCGAGGGTGCGGTCGCCGACGCGAACGACGGAACTCTCGTCGAACGCGCGCTCGACGAGCGGCACGAGCTGCAGGTAGGTCCCGTTCTCGCCCGCCGGCTCCAGGCCAAGCCGCTTGAGCTCGGCCGCGAGGTACCGTGTGCCCATCACGTTGCCCCGATCGCCGAGCACGCGACCGCGCATCGAATCGTCGGCGAACGCGAACACCCGCGTCCGCAGGTCTTCGAGCGTGATGGCCGTGGCCGTCGGCTTGGGTGCGTTGGTCCGCGGCCGCTCGAGTACCGACCAGTCGGCTGCCGACTGCGCGTGGACGGCCTGTGCAGCGGCGACGAAGGCAAGGCCGGCGACCGACAATAGTGCGCGCTTGTTCACGAATTCACTCCACGGTAGGCGTTTCTTGAGACCGGGGACCCGTCGTGCTTCGACACCGTCGCCGCGATCCCGGTTTGTTCCGTTAATACCGATGCGGACCGTCGGAAGTTACGCATCCGGCCTATGGCAGGCACCCCGACGGCTGGTACGCTGTCCCGGACGAATGTCCCAGAACCTGCGTGGTCCGACCGTTCGTGCGGATCACGATGTGATCGCCGTCGGCGTCGGTCGCGGTCGTACGGCCCTCGGCGGCGTCGTTCCGGTCCGTGCGGTGAATGCGGATCGCGGGATTGTGCGCACAGTACCGGAGCAGCGTCGAGGCATCCGGGAGGAACGTCCCACCGTACGACCGCCGCCCCGATGACACGACGACAAACTGCGGGTCGACGGCCCGGATGAACGGAATCGTGCTCGACGTCTCACTCCCGTGGTGCGCCACCTTGATCACCGTTGACCTGAGCTTCGCCGCAGTGGCGGAATCGGCCAGCATCGCCGCCTCGGCGTATTTCGGCGTCACCGGCGAATCCGCACGTTCCTTTCCTTCGGCGTCGCCCAGAAACAGGAAGCTCTGCGAACCGTACGTCAGCTTCAGCACAACCGAACCATTGTTGATGCGCGTACCGCCCGACCCGAAGCCCGACGCCGTGTCCGGGATTGGGCCGCTCCAGAGAAAATCCACGCCGAGCTCGGCGCCCCACGCCGGCGTTCCCAGGTTCGCAACGCCACGATGCATCACGGGAGGCGCGCCATTGCACCGGGCCTCGCGCACGTCGTCCAGGAAGCGATCGAAGTCGATGCCGTTCGGCGTGTCCGGGTCGTAGTAGGTGCAGACGTCGAAGTGCCGGAGAATGCCGCGAGCGCCCGGGTAGTGGTCGTTGTGGGGATGCGTCACGATCAGTGCGTCTATCAGTGCACCTGGATGCGCACGCGCCAGGACGTATTTCAGGAACTCGTTGCGATCGTCGGAGCCGTCGGGACCGCCGTCAATCACGATGTTGCGGCCGTCGAACCGGCCATTGGACGGAATCCCGTCGTCCCACGTGGTAATCCAGATGCCGTCGCCCTGGCCGACGTCCACGATGTGGATCTCCAGCCACGCGGAGTCCGGAATTACAAAGGCGCCCGTGTCAGGCAGCGCCGGCGCGGGCACCGCTGGCGTGGTGTCGCCGAGAAACTTCTTCGCCGACCAGCCACGGACGCCGCTCGCGGTGGTGATGCGCCGCCAGAACGGCACGGCCGAATCCGATGCCACCGTGGACCCGGGCACGAGGCACGCGAGTGGCGCGCCGTCCGACCGCGGCTCGGCGCGGACCGTCAGGCACGGCGTCGCCGTGGGCCGTACCACCATCGTTCCCTGCGCCAATGCCGCGCCGGCCACGAGCGACACGCCGACGACGCCCGCGACGCCGATGGATGAGACTCGCGCCGTGGTGCGGAGCAGCCCGTTGAACGACGGAATCACCACGAGCGCCGCTCGTCCCGCCGCCCTGCCCAGCGCACGCCTGCTCTTACCGCGGCAGCTTCTGCGGCATGTCGGCCACGACGTAGGCCATGATCGCCATCGCCGCCGCGCACTGCGCGACTTCCTTCGGGTCGAGCTTGTCCACGGTATCGGCGTCCGTGTGGTGATACCAGAAGTAGCGCGTGCCATCCACGTTCAGGCCCATGCCCGGCACGCCGAGCGCCATGATCGGGCCGATGTCGGCGCCGCCGCCGCCCCTCGTGATCGCGCCCGAGCCCGGTATCGCGCGCTCGATGAGCGTGCCCACCTGCTGGACGATCGCGAACGCGGCGTCCGAGCCGGTGAACCCGAATCCAAGTGGGCGGAACACGCCACCGTCAGACTCCATCGCCAGCACGTGATTGTCGAGCTGCGCGCGGTGCGCGTCGCGGTACCCGTTGCCGCCACGCAATCCGTTCTCCTCGTTCGTCCAGCCGACGGCGCGGATCGTGCGGCGCGGCTGGAGCCCCAGGCGCTTGAGGATGCGCAATGCTTCCCACGCCACGACGACACCGCCGGCGTCGTCCATCGCGCCGCGCCCCACATCCCAGGAGTCGATGTGTCCGCCCATCACGACGACCTCGTTCGGCAGTTCGCGACCCCGGAGTTCGCCCATCACGTTGCGCGACGGCGAATCCGGGAGGAAATGCGCCGACATCTTCACCTGCACGCGCACCTTCTCGCCGCGCGCGATCATCCGCGCGATCATGTCGGCGTCCTCGGGCGTGATCGCGAAGTGCGGGATCTTCGTGACGGTCGAGTCATACGCCATGCCGCCGGTATGCGGCGTGCGCATCGAATACGGCGTGATGGACCGGACCATCGAGGCCACGGCGCCCGCCCGCGCAGCGGCGACCGCGCCACCCGACCGATACCGCACGGTTTCACCGTAGGTCGTGAATGTGACGTTGAACAGCACGATCTTGCCGCGCGCCTCGGCCGCGCGCCGCGTGAGGTCGTCGTACGAGGTCACGACCATCACGTCCGCGGTGATCCCGCCGGCCGGCGTCGCGATGCTCCCGCCGAGGCCAAGCATCGGGAGGTTGGCGGTGCGAGGCGCCACGAGCGTGGCCGACTCCTCGCCGCGGATCCAGCGAGGCACCATCACCGGTTCTCCGCGCACGTTGTCGAGCCCGTCGGCCTTCATCTTCTCGATCACCCAGTCAATCGCCTGCTCGAGGTTCTGCGAGCCGCTGAAGCGTGCGCCGAATCGCTCCGTGAGTTCGGCGATCCGGTTCCAGGCCGCGCTGTCGGCCAGTGCGGCCGCGGCAATGCGGTCCGTCGTCGCGCGGTACTGATCCGCGAGTGACTGCGCGGTGGCGGGCGCGGCGGTTGCCGCAGCGAGGGCGATCGTGGCGAGCAGGTTCCGGGTCATGGGATCGATGGTGTGTGAGTGTGCGGTTCCGGCGCGTTGTCGGCCCGGGCGCGGCTCTTCGCGGCCGACGCCGGGCAGACGCTCTCATTGGGCAATCTAGACGTTGCGGCTAGGCCGGAGTTGCCGCCGTCGCACGCGGAAAGGCGAGCCCCTTCTCCATCTCCGCCTTCGCCGCGAGGAGGCGCTCGACCTCGTCCGAGACTTCGGCAGCCAATCCGATGTGGGTCGTGAGCCCTTCGACGGTGCCGGACCCGGCGTGCAGGCGCAGCAGGTTGAGGCGGATCGTCTCGAGCGCGCCAACGGTGTCGCCGAGCTTGGCCTTGATCTCGTCGCGCGTGGTGCGGATCTCCGCGTACTCCGGTGCCGCCGACGCGTCGCCGGCGTCATTGAGCGCGTCCTGCAGCGCGTCGTGGTTCTGCCGGAGCTTCTGCGCGTCGCCCTGGAGCCGCTTGAGCACGGCCGGGAGGTCGCCGAGCGCGGCCCGGGTCTCGCGGGGTAGTGTTTCGAAGAGTTGCTCGGCGGCCAGACCCAGCGAGAGTTCCGTGGCGCGGTGTGTGATCGCGCTGTTGACCGTACGGTTGCCGATCAGCTTGCGGGCCACGCCGAACGCGAACTTGCCGATGCGCCCCATCCACAGTCGATGCCAGAACTCGGTGTCGATGTCGCGACGCTGCTGGAGCGCCATGCCGTACCCGACTGTGGAGACCGTGGCGATCGGCCCGAACACGGCCGCGCCAATCGACAGTGCATCTGCGATCAGGCGATATCGCAACACCGCCTCACGCCCGCCCGCACGCCAGTCGATGAACTCGATGCCAATCAGCCCCGCCACGGCGAGCAGGGTGAGCGGCACCGTTACGAACGCGACCTTCCCGAGGATCTTCTCCAGTGTGGACGGGTCGCGCCGGTTCTCCACCGCCAGCTCCTCGCGCGCCTGTTCGATCTCGCTCTTGAAGGCCGGCGCGAGGTCGTCGTGCGCGAAACCCTGGAGCGAAAACCGCCGGGCCGCGTGGACGAAATAGCCGAACGGCACGCCGATCATTCCGGCGAGAAACAGCCCCCAGCCCGCCCACACACTCGCAACCGAGGAGAGACCGATCGAAGCCAGCAGCAGCCCAGTGGGATACAGCAGCGACGCGCCACCGTCGAGCCGGCCGTTGCGCTTGACGAAGGCGCGCAGCGCCGCCGGCAGCTCGCGCCGCTGCTCGAGCGCTACTCCCAACTGCTCGGCGAGGGCGTCTGCGTTCGCCGGCCGGTGCTCCGGCTCCTTGGCAAGGCACCGATCCACCAGCAACCCGACCTTGCGTGGCACGGCAACGCCCATCGAGGCGAGGGCCGGCGCCGGCTCCGTGACGTGCTTGGCGAGCACCTCCGTCGGCGTACGCCCTTCGAACGGGAGGCGCCCCGAGAACGCGTAGAACGCCGTCGCGCCCAACCCATAGATGTCGCTGCGCGGGTCGAGTTCCTTCCCCAGCGCCTGTTCGGGACTCATGAACTCCGGGGTGCCGCTCACCCCGTCTGCGGCCACCACCCCGGCCGCTGCTGCGATTCCGAAGTCGGCGACCAGCGCACGGCCGCTGCCGTGTTCGATGATGATGTTGTCCGGCTTGACGTCGCGGTGCACGAGCCCGTGCGAGTGCGCGTGTGCCAGTGCCCACGCCGCTTCCCGCAGGATGCGCGTGGCCTCGGACGCCATCAGCGGGCCGCGCGTGCGTACGCGCTGCGCCAGCGTCTCGCCGTCCACGTAGGCCATCACGTAGAACACGAAACCGCCGGCGTCGTCAACGGCGTGGATCGGAATGATGTTCGGATGCGAAAGCTTGGCGGCCAGGCGCGCCTCGCGCAGGAATCGATCCTTCAGTGTCGAATCCGCCGCGCGCTCGGGCGGAAGGAGCTTGATCGCCACGGGGCGGTCGAGGTGGACCTCGCGTGCGAGGTACACGATTCCCATGCCGCCGCGGCCGATCTCCCGGTCAATCGAATACCG
>CAZLAU010000040.1:0-1829 GCA_964557615.1 uncultured Gemmatimonas sp. | reverse complement strand
TCCGGCCACCGCGAGCGCGCCCGAGACGCGCTCCGGGGCTGATGCATCGTACAGCGCGTCCCGAACCCCGTCGATGCCGACGCTGACCGCAGCCGCCACCAGCCAGGTGAACGCGCCGCGCGCACCCCACCACCGCAGGGCGGAGACCATCCCGATGGCCGCGGCCAGCGCAAGCGCAGCGCGGAACGCCGACACTCCGCCGGCATAGTCGTCCATCGCCGACGGGGCGGCCGCGCCCGCGCCCAGGGCAATGAACAGCGCGACGAGCAGCCAGCGCGTTCGCCGCACGGGCGATAGCGCCATGATGGTGAGCACAGGGATCGCGACGGCGACGACGCGGACCACCACTTCAACCGGCGCACCAACGACGCCGACAAGCGCCGGGTACAGCACGTTCAGCGCGGAGCTTGGAGCTGCGGCGACAACGCCGACTGCTGCGCCGGGCAACAGACCGCGCAACGCGAACACGGCCCCGAGCCCCACTCCGGCCAGCAGCGCGTCGCGCCGCGCGCCTGGCGCTCCCTCCGGAGGCCACGCCGCGACACCGGTCCGCACGCGCAGCATTTCGAGCAACAGCCAGAGCCCGACTAGCATCAGCGCAGCAATCACGGACAGCGCAGCCATCGCTCCCGTGCCGATCACGTGATTGGACCAGGTTGACGAGGTGTCATAGCTGAACACGGCGTCCGGCCAGCCATTGAGCATCCCGGCGAGAACGCTCGCCGTCACGGCCGTGACGACCAGCCGGAAGGTCGAGCGGTCGAACACGCGCTCCGTGACCACCGCCGCACGTTTCCGAGCCACGAAGACAATCGCGCCAACCAGTGCACCGATCAGGAGCGATGCAAACAGAGCCGTGTACGCGATCAACCGGGTTGAGCGCTCGCGCTCCGAGCGCAGGAAGGTCTCGGGCAGCTCGACGCCGCGGCGCACGGCGAGCACTTCGTTGCCGGCCAGTGTCACCCACGCGCGCGCGGCCGCTCCATCCGGCAGCGCAACGGACGTGTCGGTCCAGGTGATCGCGACGTCGCGCCGGTTCGGCCGCGGCGTCTCGTCGTAGTTCGCCTCGCGCAGGCGGCCCGTGTCGATGCCGGCGCTGGCCAGCGCGAATCGCGCGATGCGCCGCACCGAATCGGCGGGTGGCGACGCACCCGGCGCGCTGTCCGCCACAATGTGTCGCACGTCGTACGGCCGGCCGTCAGGATACACCCGCACGCGCCACTCCTCGGCGCGTTCGGCGAGCGTGCCCTCGGTGCGCACAAACCGCACCGTCCACCACGCCGGAACCGCGTACGTCCCTGCGAGTTCCAGGGCGAGCGAATCGGCCTCGTTTTGCTGCAAAAACCGGGACCACCCGGTCAACGTGTCCTGCGCCGTGGTCGTCAGGCGCCGGAACTCGGAGGGAGTCACGCCAATCGCTGACACCATCGAATCGGCGACCGCCACGGCACGATCGCGGTCCGCGGTAAAGGCCGGCCCGCGCACAGGCTTCGATGGCTTGCCGACGGCCAGCACGACGGTGGCCGCGGCGACGGCGATTGCGATCTGGCGCGAGCGCGCAGACATCGGGGCAGCAGCGACCGGCGCGGATGCCACCGCCGCAGTCTCGGCAGCCACGGGCTGCGACCAGGCGCCAAACCGTGCGTCGTCCGGCGTGTCGGTAAGTCCACCCTGACGCAGGGCCTTCCACGCCACCGCGATGGCCGGAGCAAAGAGGGCCAGCGCCGCGATCGCGGTGGCAATGCGATACTCCGGTGCGCTTCCGGTGGCTGCGAACAGGCTGAACAGCACGAGGTCGTACGCGTAGTGCGCGAGCACCGTGACCAGAA
>CAZLAU010000039.1:6392-20546 GCA_964557615.1 uncultured Gemmatimonas sp. | reverse complement strand
CCGGCTGTCTCGCAGCATCCGGCCGCGGCGCAGTACTCCCAGATTGTTTCGTCCATTGCCAGCCACCGCCACCGCGCCGTCGGCATGATGTATTTCGCGTCGGCCGGCCCCGAGTGCTCGCGACGGATTCCGCACCGGTACAGGACGCGCCCACCGTCGGCCGCGCGAAGTTTTACCCAAAGACGCTTAGGGGTGAAGAGCAAATCCACGGCCCCGTTCATGCACCCCTTCGCCGCTCCTGGTCGCGGAACCGAGCAGGTGAAGCGGGATCCGTAGCAGAGCCAGACCGTATTCAGCTTGTTGAGGTCCGGATCGACGGGGACAGGATCGTAGTTGAACTTCCGTTTGTAGTGGTCCACGGCGCCCGACTTTGCGTTCGTCACGTCCAGCCCGACGTACGCCACCAGCGTCCACTTCTTGAACGTGTCCATGTCATACGACTCGAGATCGGGATGCGGAATCACCGTGCCGACGATTCCGCTGGGAATCGAGTTTCCCGCGGCGTCCTCGACGGCCAGCTCCTGGGTGTCGTGCCAGCCCTTTCCGGTGAGCACGCGCGCGTCACCCGGAGGAGTCGATGCCCGGGCCACGAAGGTTCGTGACGGCGTGAACGGACGTGTGCGCCCCGGCGCCCCGACTTCACACCATCCAGCGCCGCACTTGATGCCGACATAGTACTGCTGGTTCGCGGCATCGTAATCCCAGCGCGCCGCAGCCGGGAAGTCACCCTGCCTCGGCTCTGCGGTCCGCACCACGGTCAGCTCGGTGCCCGGGGCACTGTTCGGGTTGCTGGCCGTGACACAGGCCGCGGCGTCGGATCCCAGATCAGCAATTGGCACCACCTTGCCAACCAGCCGCTGCGATGTGTTGAAGTACAGATACAGGCAACTGAAATTCGGGCCAATCCCGAGCGGGGTGTATCCCGGGCCGTAGGTGTAGATCTCGCCAACGGCGATCGTGGATGTGGTGGTTGGGCCGAGTACCGGGAACAACGCGAGTGTCTCGCCCGGGTGCATCACGTGGGTGGTGGAATGGCCGCTCATGACGTGCACGCTGTCCTGGCCGGACTCTGCCATTCCATTGACGACGCTCACGCTGACCGCGATGAAGCGTGACGGGTCGGTGGTGGACGTGGCCCGGATCGTCGCGTTGCCGGCCGTCACTGCGGTCACCACGCCGGTCGCCGCGACCGTGGCCACAGCGCCCGAGGAAGACGTCCAGGTCACCTCGTCAAACGCCAGCGCGGTGCCAATGCTGTCGAGGCTCACGGCTGCGAACACAGCGAACAACGGATCGTACTGTTGGCCGTCGGCCCGGATGAACCGTTGGCAGTCGTGGAACTCCGGGATGTCGGTAATTGGTCCGGGCACACTGAGCCCCGATGCCGGTACGCTGAAGGCCGGGGCGGTCACGGCGAGCCCTGCGGCCGTGCGCTTTGTCGTGTCGCGCCACAGCGGGATCGCGGTGCCGGCCCACGCAACCGGGCATTCGGGGCGACCGGCCACCAGCGTGGTTGGTTCGTCGTGTGAGCCATGCCAGGCGGAGTCGTCGCATGCGAGCGCTCCGACGAGTGATGCCGCAATGAGCAGGAATGACGCCTTCGATGGTGCCATGGGAGCCTCTGGACAGGGGGTCAGCGGAGAAGCGACTGCATGTGTTCGAGCGTCGGTGCAAGGAACGGATCGGCCCGTGGCCAGAGCGCGACCACCGCCGCGGCGAACCGCCGGGCCGTCCCGACGTCGCCAACGCGACGGGCGAGCGATGCGCGAAGCGCCAGGGCGCGAACGAGGACTCCAGCCCTCGGGATTTGCGCCAGGTCGCCGGTAGAGACGACCCGGATCACGGCGAGTGTCGGGTCGAGACGTGCCGCCGCCGCGGCCACGTCACCGATTGCGTCGAGTGCCGCGGCCTCCGGATACAGCCCGTCAATCATGACGTCGGCGGGCCGGAGTGGCCGTCGCGCGGCGGTGATCGCGGCGAGCGTTGCCCGAAGCCCGGCTGAGTCGCCCGTGACGGCGGCCGCGCTGACGCGGGCGCCCGCCATCGACGGCGCCAGCGGTGCCGTCAGGAGCGCCATCGTGTAGTTCGGGAACGCCAGCGATGCCGCGCGAACGACCCATTGCGCCATCGCACGCGACCGGTCGGGTTCGGCGAGCGACTCGGCGCCTTGCACGGCACGCGCCTCGAGCGCGCGCAACGAGTCCGCGGGCCCGCCAAGCGATGCGAATGCGACGAGCGGTGGGCCGCTCTGTGCCATTGCCGGCGCAACAGGACCCATGCCGCCCGCCGCCGCGTAGCTGGCGGCGAGTTGGGCCCGGCCGAACAGCGCGGCGAGGCTGCCCAGGAGGCGTGGCTCCACCCCGGACGACGGCGGGTGCTCGCCGAACAGCGAGTCCGCCACGACGCCGGCCGCGCGAAGGTCGGCGACATCATCGGGCAGCGCGTACTTCACCCGCATCAGCACCTCAGTCGCGGCAATGCGGGTGCGTTCCGAGCCGGTCGTCGCGAGCTCGCGCGCGATGCGCAACGTATCGAGCGCACGGGAGTCGCCGAGCATCTCCAGGGCGATCGCCACGGCCTCCGCCGCGTCGGCACGCCGGGGAAACTCGGTGCGCCACAGCCGCGCCACGTCGCGAAAGCGCACGCGCTGCTGCTGCACCGCGCGGGCAACGGCCTCCGGCGGCGCTGCGAGCAGCGCAGTCGCGCTCGCGACGGGGTAGTAGGCGATCGTGTCGCCGCTCCACGTCGGATATGCCCGGAACGTCAGGCTGTCCGGCAGGCGCGCGGCGCCGGTACGCGTGCGCGCGCTGCTCACCACGAACAGGTCCTGCAAGTCGGCAATGGATCGCGCGCCGTGCGCGTGGAGCAGGGCAGGGCGCAGGTGAAACGCGCGCTCGTACGCGTCGAGTGCGGCTTCGTAGCTGGCGGTGAACCGCCATCCCGTGGGGCTGGCCGCCGAGCGAACGACTTCCTTGTCGCGTCGGCCGCACGCGCCCGCGGAGTACCAGGCGGAGAAATCGTACGGTGCTGCGCGCGTCGCACGGAGCCAGATGCTGCACCCGGCGGCGTCGCGCCCGGCGGCGACCTCGCGCAGCGCGGCCAGATGAACCGTGTCGGGTGGCGCAAGGGCGGCCCGCTGCGTGGCGGCTCGGGCCGCCTGCTCGACAAACTGCGTCCACGCCACGCCTGGCGCCGCCGTCCACGCGCGCACCAGCGCCAGCCACACGAGCGCCTGCGGATAGTCCGCGTCGGCTCGCGTGGCGACCAGAAAGGCGGAGTCGGCTGCCGCGAAACTGCCGGATTCGAGCGCGACGTGACCGCGCAGGTATGCGCGTCGTGCCGCGGCGGTGCGGGTTCCGGCGCCGAGTTCGGCCCGCATCTCCCTGGGTCGGTCGCGCTCGAACAACAGCGCATCGACGAGCCTGTCGATCGTGGCAGACGCAGTCGCAGACCCCGGCTGAACGCGCGTGCGGCCCTCCGAGAGCAAGCTGTCGGAGGCCGCGTCGAACATCGACAGATGAAGGTCCATCGAGTCTCCGCGCACGGCGGTTTCCGCCACGACCCAGCGGCCGGCGCCCAGCCCGCGGGCTGCGCGCCTCGCGGCGTCGTGAAACGGCGCATCCGCGCGTGACCGCCGCGCGAACTCCGCATCACTCACCGCGGCCGCTACCGTGCGGATGTCGGTCCACGCCGCGAACGCGGTCCGCACGAGTTCCGGAACCGCCGCGGCCGCACCGGTGTCCGGCGAGAACACGGCGACTGTGCCGGGGTCGGGCAGCGGCGTTCCGAGTCCGACGCGGGTGAGAATCGCCTCGCGGCTCGCCGGGATTGCCAGCGACGTCACGAGGATGCTCGCCGCGACAATCAGCGCCACGGTCGCGGGGCGTGCGAGCCGGCGCGCGGCGGTGGCAGGCACGCTCCTGCGGCCGGCGGGGAACGACGCGCCCGCAGGGGAAGTCAGCGCGGCGGCGAACTCGCCGGCCGTGGCAAACCGGTCGGCAGGCACCTTCGCCAGCGCGCGTTCGATCGCCGCCTCGGCGGCCTCTGAAACAGACGGGCGGACCACGCGCACGGAGCGCGGCGCTTCGTGATAGTGCCGCGCGACGATGGCCTGCGACGTGGGTCCCGTGAACGGCGGTTCACCCACCAGCATTTCGTAGACGACGCAGCCCAGCCCATACACGTCGGCGCGCTCGTCAATGTCACGCTGTCCGCCCGCCTGCTCGGGGCTCATGTACTCCGGAGTCCCGAGCGCGATGCCGGAGTCCGTGATGTCCTCGCCCGACGCGATCGTGACGGCGCGCGCAATGCCGAAGTCGGCGACGACGGCGCCCTCAGGTGCGAGGAGGATGTTGCCGGGCTTCACGTCACGGTGGATCACACCTTTCGTATGTGCGTAGTCCAGCGCTGATGCCACCTGGGTGGCAATCGCATACGCCTCCGCCAGCGGAAGCTGCCGCTCAACCTGGAGCCGCTCACGCAGCGACTGCCCACGCACGAATGGCATCGTGTAGTACGGCCGCCGTCCGGCCGTACCTGAATCGTGCACGGGGATGATCCGCGGGTGCTGGAGGCGCAGGCCGATGGCGACTTCGCGCAGGAACCGGGTTGTGCTTACGGCGGCCGCGAACTCGTCGCGAAGCACCTTGATCGCGACTTCGCTGCCGCGTTCGCGGTCATACGCCCGGAACACATGGCCTGCGGCGCCGCGGCCGATCTCCTCGTGGATGTCGTAGCGGCCGGACAACGCCAGCCGCAGCGTATCGAGCGCGGCGCGTGCCCCCGCGGCGCCTGCCTGCGGATTGCTCGAACGGCGCGCGGAGTCGTCGGCCGGCTCAGTCGTCACCTGCGGAAGCCCGCACCAGGGGCGTGTTGGAGGCGCCACAATCATATGGCAGTGGGGCGCGGCCGGCCAGTTGGCGCCGGGGCCCGGCGGCGCTAGCGTCAGGGATGCGTACTCCTCCCACCCGCGCGGCCACCGCACTCGTGGCCGCCGCACTCATGGCACTCGCGGCCGGCCCGCTCGTGGGCGCCCTCGCGGCGTTTGCGTCGCCAGTCCTTGCCCAGTCCCCGCGGCTGAGCAGCATCGCGCCGCCCCCCCGATTCACCGATCCCGGCCGCGCCGCAAAGCTTGCGGTCGCATATCCCGCGATCGACAGCCTGATGAACGCCTTCGTTGCGCGCACGCGAGTGCCGGGAGCGGCATGGGGCATCATCGTGGACGGCCGACTCGCCCACATCGCCGTGTCCGGGATGCGCGAGGTCCCGTCGAGGGCGGCGGTCGATACGACGACGGTGTTCCGCATCGCGTCGATGAGCAAGAGCTTCGCCGCCGCCTCGATCCTCCAGCTCCGCGACGCCGGCAGGCTCTCGCTCGACGCCCCGGCGGAACGATACGTCCCTGAATTGGCGAGGCTCCGCTACGCCACCGCCGACGCGCCCCGCATCACGGTGCGCGACCTGCTGACGCACTCGGCGGGCTTCCCCGAGGACAATCCGTGGGGCGATCAGCAACTGGCGCGCACCGACGCGGAACTCACGCGCATGATCGAGGGCGGCATCCCGTTCTCGACGTCGCCCGGCACGGCATACGAATACTCCAACTACGGATTCGCGCTGCTCGGGCGCATCGTCCAGAACGTTTCGGGCATGCCGTATGCGCGATACCTGCGCGAACAGGTCCTGCTGCCGCTGGGCATGACGGTCACGACGCTCGAGGCGCGCGACGTTCCCGCGGCGCGTCTCGCACACGGCTATCGGCTGCAGGACGCGAACTGGCTCGAGGAGCCGCAACTGCCAGACGGGTCGTTCGGGCCGATGGGCGGGATGCTCACGTCCATCGCCGACTTGAGCAAGTGGGTGGGCTTCATGCTCGACGCGTGGCCCGCGCGGGACGGCGCCGAGGCCGGTCCGCTCAAGCGGTCGTCGCGGCGCGAGATGCAACAGATCGCGCGGTTCAGTGGCGCCACCGCCGTGCGCGACGCGACGGGCGTTCCCGTGATGACGGCGGGTGGATACGGCTACGGACTGCGCGTCCAGCAGGACTGCCTGTTTCGGATCTCCGTTGCGCACACTGGCGGGCTGCCCGGGTTCGGGTCGCTGATGCGCTGGCTGCCCGAGCACGGTGTGGGGATCGTCGCACTCGGCAGTCTCACCTACACGCCGTGGACGCCAATCGCCAACGAGGCGCTGTCCATTCTTGCGCGAACGGGAGGACTCGTGCCGCGCGAGCCGCAGCCCGCCCCGGTACTCAACGAGCGGCGCGACCAGGTCTCGCGCCTGGTGATGGGGTGGAGCGATCCGCTGGCCGACAGCCTCGCCGCGATGAACCTCTACATCGACGAGCCGAAGACCCGCCGGCGCGCGGCGATCGCTCGTGTGGTGGCCGACGCCGGCGGCAGCTGCCGGCCCGAGGGTGATCTGCTCGCGCTGAATGCCCTGCGTGGCAGCTGGCGCATGCGGTGCGCCGACGGGGACCTGCGCGTCACGATCACGCTCGCGCCGACCGAGCCGGCCGGGGTGCAGTTCCTGTCCGTGGCGCCGATGCGGCGCGACGCATCACTCGAGCCGGCCGCCGCGTGTCGCTAGCGGCGCGGCTGGCCGGTCCTGCTACTTCCTGAGTTCGACGACGATCACTTCGATCGGCTTGTCCGTTTCGTTCACGTCGGCGTGCGTTTGCCCGGCGGGATCGGCGCCGAGCCAGTACGCCTTGCCGCGTTCCCAGTTGTAGGTGTCGGTGACCTTGCCGTCGGGGGCCACCACCTTGAGCTGGCCGTCGGTGAGCGCGATGAGTGCGCGGCCGAACTCGTGGCGGTGCTGCGTCAGTGGCTGGCGCGGCATGATGATGGACTTCCATACCCGGACGTGTTCGTTTTCGAACTGCGGCTCGCGACGCGTGCCCTGCGCCTGCTGCTGGGCCCAGACCCCGCCGGCCGCACCGAAGGTGAAGGTGAGCACGTAGGCGAGCACGGTGCGACGGGACGTCCGCATGCAGCATCTCCGGAAGTGGGTATCCAAACGTATCAACAGGGGGCCAGCGATGGGCAGGTTCGCGCTCACGGTGTTCGCCGCGGTGTTCGCTGCAGCCGCACCGGTTCCGGCCCAGACCCCCCGCGATGGAAAGTTCGACGCCCTTGTCGCGCTCGCGGAAGCGGCGATGAAGGAACACGGCGTCCCGGGCCTCGCGCTCGGCGTCATCCACGAGGGCACCATCACAACGCGCGGGCTCGGCATCACGAACGTCGAGGACCCGCTGCCGGTGACCGCCCACACGGTGTTCCCGATTGCGTCCATATCCAAGACCTTTGCGGCCACCGCGATGCTCCGCCTGGTGGAGCAGGGGAAGGTGAACCTTCGGGCGCCGGTTCGGACCTACCTGCCGGAGTTCCGCGTGCGCGACGAGGCCGCCAGCGCGAGCGTGACGCCGTGGCATCTGCTCACCCACCTCGGCGGATGGGAAGGGCAGGTGTCGGGCCCCGACCGAGGCACGGAGACGCTTGCGAACTTCGTCGCGTCCATCAGCGACCTCATGCAGGTGGCGCCGCCGGGCGCCGCGTGGAGCTACAACAACGCCGGCTTCAGCATCGCCGGTCGGGTGATCGAAAAGGTCACCGGCACACCCATCAATCGCGCAATCCGCGATCTCGTGTTCCAGCCGCTCGGGCTCGAGCACGCGGGAACAACCGCGGGTGACTTCATCGTGCAGCGGTTTGCCGCCGGACACGCCGTGCGGAACGGTGTGCCCGTGCTCCAGCGGCCGTTCTCACCCTCGACGAGCGTCACCGCGGGCGGTGTCGGCGTCTGCTTGACCGACCTGATGACGTACGCCCGGTTCCACCTGGGAGATGGCACGACCGCGAATGGCGAACGCATCCTTGCCCGCGCGATGCTCGAACAGATGCGAACGCCTCAGCAGGCGAAGCAGGCCACCGACGACGCGATCGGGATCGGCTGGCACCTGCGGACGATGCGTGTCGCGACTCCCACCGCGCCGGGCACGCCCCCGTCGCCGGTCACGACGGAGGTTCGCACCGCCTCGCACGGGGGTACGCTCGGCGGACACATCCTGCTGCTCGAGATCGTGCCGGAGCGCAGCTTCGCCATCGCCATACTCACCAACGCGAACACCGGGTGGCGCGTGATCCAGGCGGTCGAGCGCGAGGCGCTCCGGTCATACCTCGGGGCATCGTATGCACCGAACCAGGCCATTGCGCACCGCGGACTCGTCGAAACCCTCCCGACCGCGCGTGCAGTCGCCCCGCAACCGGACTACGCGCCGTACGTGGGAACGTACGCGCGGCCCTCCAACCTCGTCGTCGTGAAGGTGGAAGGCGGGAGGATGCTCGTCGGTGAACGACCGAACTCCGGGCAGCCGGGCCAGGACATGCCGGTCGAGTTCTACGGGACCGATCGCGTGGTCGTCACGGACGGGCCGCAGAAAGGCCAGTCGATCGAATTCGTGCGCGACTCGACGGGCCGCGTGAACTGGGTGCGCGTTGTCGGACGCGTGGCGAAGCGTACCCCGTAGGGGCCGCAACCCATGCGCCCGGCGCCGCGCGCTGCGACCCCGCCGGTCCGCCATAGGCGCGCTATCAGGGCAGGGCGAGCGCCGTGTACCCTCCGTCGATTGGCAGGACGATGTACTGCTTACCCTGATGCATGTACGTCATGATCCCGTACTCACCCTTGGCGGGCGTCTCCACCTGTGCCACGCGCTTCCCGGTCTTCTTGTCGATCGCAAACAGCTGGGCCTTGCCGTCGGCAGTCTGGCCGGTGGCAAAGAGCAGCGTCGAGGTGACCATCATCGCGGCGTGATTCTGGCGCCCAGGATCCGGCACATTCAGCCCGCGGAGCAGCGGGTGGTTCCGCGTCTCCGTGGCGGCCTCGCCGTTCGGGATGGTCCAGAGGTGCTCGCCGGTGTTCAGGTCGATGGCGACGATCCGCCCGTAAGGTCCCTTCCAGATCGGAAGTCCGTCAATCGTGGCCGGTGCGGCCGTGCCGCGGCCCGGTGTCCAGTCCACGATCGTCTTGCCCGTGGGACGCCGGATCGTAGGGTCGCGCTCGGCGCCCGGGATCAGCAGCCGGTTGCCGCAACCGCTCACTGACGTGATGAAGATGACGCCGGTGGTCGGGTCCGCGGCCGGCGGCCCAGTGATGTTCACGCCGCCCACGTCCGCCGGGCAGTACATGAACTTCGTCTTGCCCTCGGCGTTGCCACGGTGGACCGGCGGGTTGAACAGCGGATTGAACAACTCGTTCTTCATCGCGAGGTCGAGCGCGCGCGCCTTGAGTTCAGGCGTGTAGTCAATCAGGTGGCTCTCGTCGCGCCCTTGCAGGTCGAATGGCGCGGGCTTCGTCGGGAACGGCTGCGTGGCGGCGAGCTTTTCGCCCGGAACCTTCGATTGCGGCACCGGCCGGTCGACGATCGGCCAGATTGGCGCGCCAGTCTCACGGTTGAACGCATACACCCACGCCTGCTTCGTGGCCTGGAAGACGCCCGGAATCCGGCGGCCCGCGACGGTCACGTCCATCAACACAGGCGCAACCGGCGTGTCGTAGTTCCAGATGTCGTGCTTCACGAGCTGGTAGTGCCACTTCCGCTGGCCGGTTTGCACGTCGAGCGCGATGAGGCTGGTGCTGAACAGGTTGTCGCCGGGACGGAAGCCGCCGTAGAAATCCATCGTTGCGCCGTTCGTCGGGATATAGACGAGCCCGCGCTGCGGATCGGCCGAGAGCGGCGCCCACGACGACACGTCTCCGGTCCAGCGCCACGCGTCATTCTCCCACGTGTTGTGGCCGAACTCACCCGGACGGGGAATGACGTGGAACTTCCATTTGAGCGCACCGGTACGGGCGTCGTACGCCACGATGTCGCCCGGCACGTTCTCGATGCGCGTCTGGTTGTATCCCTGTTCAGCCGAGTTGCCCACGACCACCACGCCATTCACGACGATCGGCGGTGACGAGTTGGTGATGTACCCGATCTCGATCGGGATGCCGATGTTCGGATCGTATGGCTTGCCGAGCTTCTCCCAAGGTTCCCAGCCCTTCAGGATGTCCTTGACCATGTCCACCGAGCCGCCGGCCGGAAACCCGGGCAACGGGATCGCGCCGCCGAACCCCGGGAGCGGTTTCCCCGTTTCGGCGTCGAGCGCGTGGAGGAAGAACGCCGGCGTCACGATGTACACAACGCCCCGGCCGTTCACTTCGGCGTACGCGACACCCTTGCCGTGGCTCGCGCGCATCGAGTAGTCCCAGCGGAATGTCTCGGGCTCCTGGAACGTCCAGAGCGTCTTGCCCGTGGCGGGATCAAGGGCGACGACGGCTCGCTTTGGGCCGGCCGTGGTGATCAGCTTGCCGCGCGCGTAGATCGGCAGGTTGCGCGCAAGCGTCGCCCCGCCGCTATCGATCGGCGCGTCCGCGCCCTTCCACTCCCACGCGATCTTGAGCCGCGACGCGTTCGACGCGTTGATCTGCGAGAGCGGGGAGTACCGCTGCGAGGTCGCGTCTCCGTTGATTCCGCGCCATTCGCCTGGCGGGTTGCCCTGCGACTGTGCCGAGGCGGCGAGGGCGAGGATCGGGACGGCAATCAGCGTGACACGGTGCCGGCGTGCAAACATGTCGAGTCTCCTGAGGGGATCGCGTCCCATACGTTATTGGTCGTCGCGCACAGGTCGCAAGCGCGCCCGTGGTGTGCGGCCATGACGCACAGGGCATCACGCCGCCGTTCGCAAGGTGTCGCGATCCGCCGGGGGCGTCCACCGGAGCCGTCACCATCGGAATGAATGCCGACCTCGTGCTGCTCGCGCAGATCCCGCCTCCGACATTCGGAACACGCGGCAGGTACGCGTCGTGATCCACGACGCTCGTGCGGCGCTGCGACCGTGGCCCGCGACTGCGGTGTCTCCGCGGCGCGCTCGGACTCAGAACTTGATCTTGAGCCCCACCGTGGTGCGTTCACGAAACGTGAAGTGCTGGCCCGCCTCGTTTCCGCGTGCGTAATCGACGCCGATTCCCACGTGCTGCAAGCCGTCGAGATACCAGGTGAGGCCGAGCGAAACGTCGGCCGTCTGTCGCTTCGGTGACAGCGTTCCACTGGTGCGCGATCGCCACGCGAAGTCGGTCGTGAACTGGACGTATTCGTGCGTGCTCGTGGCCACCAGCCACCATTCCGACCAAGCCCGGCCCATGACGAACGTCCCGGCGGAATCCTTCGGCACGTTGTTGTACTCGTAGCGCTCGATTCCGCCGTAGAGGTAGTAGCGACCCAGAAATGCCCCTGACGCCCGGCGGAGCGAGGCGCCCGGCATTCCGCGTGTCGCTCCGTACGGCGCCAGCGTCGCGGACCAGGTGGTCTCGTTGGAACGGCTGACGAAGTTGCGCGCGATCTTCGCGTTGCCGCTGACGACGAACCCGATGGGCAGGCCGGCGCCGCTCGCGCCGAACGGCCGCACCGCGTACGGCTGGAAATCAGCCCTGAGGCCGGCCGACCCCCTGTTGGTGGACGTCGAGTCCTTGGTGGACTGGTGGTACTCGCCGGTTGGGTAGATCTCGAGCGTGGACTGCGTCGTCGGGTGGAACTCCCGGCCCGACACCTTTGCCGCGACGTCCACGGTCCAGAACCGACGCCCGGACGGTTTCGCCTCGTCCACGCCGGAGATGGAAGCCGGGGACTGTTCCTCCTTGGACCCGTCAAACGTCTTGCGAATGCTGATGCCGTACTTCTCGAACCACTTGCACAGCGGATCGGGCGCCGTCGCGCTGCAGCTCTGCGCGTCGGCACGACTTGGCGCCATCGCCACCGCCAGGATGAGCAGCGCCGCACCGGCCGCTGTGGAACCCGAGCCCCGCCGCATTACTGAACCCTTTCGGCGACGAGTTTCACGAGCGCGCCGACGGTGAGCCCCGATTTCTTCACTTCCCGGGCGTAGATCGACTCGCCCGGAGCATGTGCCTTCACGTAAACGCGGAGGCGCGCGGCCAGGTTCGTGAGGTTGGTGGCGTCGATCTTGAGCGGCGGCCCGGTGAGCACCATGGTGTCAGTGATTTGCGATGCGGCGATTGTGGCCGCGATCGCGACTTCGGCGACAACGGCGTTGCGAATTTCTGTCTGCGTCGGCACGCGGTGCTCCTCGGCGGCTGAATTGCGGCCTGCACGATCGGCAGCGCCACGGGCCCGCGCAAGGTGGCGTGACCGGATTCGGTAGACCGACGCGCGCTGACGGACGGGCCGGTACCGGCGCGCGGCGTCGAGGCCGGCGCTCCGCTTCGTCATTCCACGCCCGGCGCTAGTGGCCTTCGTCGAGCGCCTTGATCTCCTTCACGAGGTTGCCGAGCACGCCCTTGGCGTCGCCATAGATCATCAGCGTGTTGTCCTTGGTGAAGAGCGGGTTTTCCACGCCGCTGAACCCGGTGCCCTTTCCTCGCTTCACCACGAACGAGACCTTGGCCGTCCACGGACGGAAGATCGGCATCCCGTAGAGCGGCGACGACTTGTCCTCCTCGGCGTCGGGATTCACGATGTCGTTGGCGCCGATGATCACGGCGACGTCGGCCGTCAACAGCACGCGGTTGGCGTCATCCACGTCCGTGAGCAACGCGCCGTAGTCGATTCCCGCCTCGGACAGGATCACGTTGAGGTGCCCGGGCATGCGCCCGGCGACGGGGTGGATGGCGTAGCTGACCTGGCCGCCCTTCTTCTCGACCAGCTCGTGCAGTTCGCGGCACGTATGCTGCGCCTGCGCCACGGCCATGCCGTAACCCGGAATGATCACGACGCTGCCGGCATAGGCGAGCTGCGTCGCCGCGTCCTCCGCGGTGATCGTCTTGGGCTCCTTGGCGGGACCACCCGCCTTGGCGCTCGCTGCCGGGGCCGAGCCGAACGCGCCGAACACGATGTTCGCGAACGACCGGTTCATCGCCTTGCTCATGATGAGCGACAGAATGAAGCCGCCGGCGCCTTCCAGCGCGCCCGCAATGATCAGGACGTTGTTGCCGATCGCGAATCCGGTGGCGCTGGCGGCGAGCCCGGCGTACGAGTTCAGCAGCGAGATCACCACCGGCATGTCGCCGCCGCCGATGGGCAGCACCATCGACACGCCGAGGAACAGGCCGAGCGCGAGCAGCGTGTAGAACGCCCAGGTCGTGGCCGGGTTGTAGATCAGCACGCCCAGGCAGAGAAACGCCACCGCGATCAGCGTGATGTTGAACGCGTTCTGGCCGGGAAACGTGATCGGCCGTCCGGTGATCAGCTCCTGCAGCTTGCCAAACGCCATGAACGAACCCGTCACGGTCAGGGCGCCAAACAACACCTCGAAGCCAACGGCGGCGGCGACGCCGCTCGACATCCCGGGCATCGCGCCGCCCATGTCGGCGTGCCACGCGTGGCGATACTCGACCACGCCGACCAGCGTGGCGGCGATGGCGCCGAAGGCGTGCGAAAACGCGATGAACTGCGGCATCGCGGTCATCGGGACCAGCATCGCCATCGGCCAGCCGATCGCGGCGCCGAGTACGAGCCCGATGATGATCCACGTGTAGGTCAGGATTCCGGCGTGGAGCATCGTGCCGATGACGGCGAAGAGCATGCCGAATGCCGCCTGCTGCATGCCGAGCCGCGCTTGGGTCGGCTTCGTGAGCGACCGAAGGCCGAGGATGAAGAAGACCGACGCCAGGAGGTATGTGGCCTGGATGATCAGGTCTCGTGCGGTCATCGCCGCGCCGGCGTCGGCCGCCGCGATCAGGGCGGGGAAGACTGCGGCGGGTCCGGTCACTTGGCGGCCCCGGCCTTGAGTTCCGCCTGTTCCTTGGCGTTGGCCGCCTTCTGGCCCTTGAACATCGCGAGCATGCGATCGGTGATCAGGAAGCCGGCGACCACGTTCGTTGCCGCGCACACGACGGCAACGAAACCCAGGATGGTGGAGAGCTTGCCGTACTGCCCGCCGGCCGCCACGATCGCCCCGACCAGCGAGATGCCCGAAATGGCATTTGTCGCCGACATCAGGGGCGTGTGCAGAAGCGGCGGCACACGCTGGATGACGATGAAGCCGACAAACCCGGCGAGGATGAAGACGTAGAGCTGGAAGATCTGGAGCATGGTCTGTGTGTGTCGGCTGGTGTAGTTGCTGTTGCCGTTGCTGTTGCCGTTGCTGTTGC
>CAZLAU010000039.1:4569-6292 GCA_964557615.1 uncultured Gemmatimonas sp. | reverse complement strand
TCATCGGATTCGTCGAGCGTGAGCACGTTGTCCTTGATCACGTGGTTGAGGAACGTGAGGATGTTCCTCGAGAACATCTGCGACGCGTGAAACGCGGCGCTCGCCGGCAGGTTGACCGGGCCGATGAGCGTCACGCCGTGCACGACGCACGTCTCGCCCGCCTTCGTTCCCTCGCAGTTGCCGCCCGTCTCGGCGGCCAGGTCCACGATCACCGAGCCCGGCCGCATCCCCTTGATCGCGTCGTCGGTGATCAGAACCGGGGCTTTCCGCCCCGGGATGGCCGCCGTCGTGATCACCAGGTCCATGTCGGCCACGTGCTTCGTGATCGCCGATTGGGTGTCCATTGCCTGTTCGGCCGTCTGTGCGCGGGCGTAACCGCCCTCACCTTCGGCCGACACGGACGCCAGGTCGAGCGGCATGAGCGTCGCGCCAAGCGACTTGATCTGTTCAGCGGCCGCTGGGCGGACGTCGAACCCCGACACGAGGGCGCCGAGCCGCCGGGCAGTGGCAATGGCCTGCAGGCCCGCCACGCCGGCCCCAATGATGAAGACCTTGGCCGGGGCAAGCGTGCCGGCGGCGGTTGACAGCATCGGAAGCAGTTTCGGGAGCGCACCCGCGCCCAGGAGGACGGCCTTGTACCCGCTCACGGTGGCTTGCGAGGAGAGCACGTCCATCGATTGCGCGCGGGTGATGCGCGGCACTTTCTCGAGCGCGAGCAGCTTGATGCCGTTCTGCTGCAGCACGGCCAGGGCGTCGGCCTGCCCGGCGGGCGCCCAATACGACACGAGCGCCGAACCTTTCGGAATGGCGCTCGCTTCAGCCGCGCTCACCGGTTGGACCTTGCAGGTCACGGTGGCCCCGGCGACCGTGTCGGCAAATCCGGAGCAGATCCGCGCGCCGGCTTTCTCGTATTGCTGGTTGGTGAATCCGGCGGCGAGTCCGGCATTGGCCTCGACGCTGACCGTGGCGCCGCCCTTCACCAGCTTGGCGACGCTCTCCGGGACGAGACCGACGCGCGTTTCGCGGGCCGCCGTCTCCTTGGGGACTGTGATGTGCATGCCCAAAGCTAGGGCGCGTGCACAGCAGCAAAAAGGCGGCTGCCGGTTAGCCTGTCGGCGCGGTGGTGGCGCGGCTAGGCGCGGTCGAGGAACTCCACCAGGGCCTCGCCGAAGGCCGGAAGATCCTTTGGCACGCGGCTCGAAATCAGGTTCCCGTCCGCCACGACCGGCTCGTCAACCCAGATTGCGCCGGCGTTGGTGACGTCGTCCCGGATCCCAACGGTCGAGGTCATCCGGCGCCCCCTGACGATGCCGGCGGAGATCAGCACCCAGGGGCCGTGACATATGGTGGCGACGAGTCCGCCGGCCGCGTTCACTTCCCGCACCCTCGCCAGCACGGCGGGGTCACGCCGCAGCTTGTCCGGCGCCCAACCGCCCGGGGCGATGATTCCGGCCAAAGTGTCAGACACGAATTCGCTGGCATTACCGTCCACCGGGCAGGGGTACCCCCATTTCCCGACATACTTGGGATCGCCCATGCCGGCGATCGGAACATCATACCCGGCCGCCTCGAGCCGGTATTTCGGGTACCAGACTTCCATCTCCTCGTAGTCCGGACCGACGAGCATGAGGACCGTTCCGCGGCTCATGGCGTGAATTCTCCACCTTGAATGTCAACTTGCATAGTCATGCGCCATACTGGATTAGCTGTTGCCGCGTAACTC
>CAZLAU010000039.1:0-4469 GCA_964557615.1 uncultured Gemmatimonas sp. | reverse complement strand
GCGCGCGCGTCGGTACCGGATATGACTGTCAAGTCGGCTGAAAGTTTCCGGCTGCCTTTTGCGCCTGATACCCCATCGCCTTGAGCCGCGCCACCCGCATTGCCATCGGCGGATGGGTGGCCAGCAAGTCGGCCACAAAGCCCTGCTTGTTGCTCAGCTTGCGGCCCAGCGGGTCGGCTATGCAAAGGTGCGCCACCCCCCCTTTGATGGCCTTGGTCGGGGCGCCGGCCATTTCGATCTTCTCCAGCGCGCTCGCCAGCGCCAGCGGGTTCCGGGTGAACTGGGCAGCCATGGCGTCCGCCAGGAACTCGCGCCGGCGGCTTATCCCCACCGCCATCAGCCGGGTGACGATCGGGGCCAGGATCCAGCTGATCAGCCAGATCACGAAAACCACCGCCACGAGTGGGCCGAGGTCGGACTTCTTCCCCCCGCCGCGGCCACCGCGGCCTCCGATCAGGCCGTGGCGCAGTCCCCTCCCGAGGCCGTCCGAAATCAGGGCAACGGCGCCCACCAGCCCCGCCACCATCGTCATCAGCTGCATGTCGAGGTTCTTGACATGCCCCATTTCGTGGCCGATCACCGCCTGAAGCTCGTCCCGGTTGACCATCGCGAGGAGCCCCGTCGTCACGGCGATATGGGACTTGAGCGGGTCGGTTCCCGTCGCGAACGCGTTCGGATCGGGGTCGTCCACCACCCACAACGTCGGTCGCGTGACCCCCGACGCGATGCTCATCTCGTCGACGACATTGACCAGCATGCGTTCGCCGTCGGTCACGGGGTCGGTCAGCTGACGGGCGCCGGCCGACCAGAGCACCTTCGATGAGCCGGTTTTCTTTATGTAGGCGATCAGGCCAAAGGCGATGCCGAACATCACCAGGCCCAGGAGCGGAATGCGGTGGTGGTACTGTTCCGGGGGCAAGTCGCGGGTAACCATGTACCCCAGCCAGTCGCCGCCCAGCCCGAGCCACGCAAAGAAGAGGACGAACGAGAACACGAGCCAGCGCGAGCGGCGCCGGTTCGACTGCTGTTGCGAAAAGAGGTCCTGCGGTTCGGAGTCGGTCACGGTGTCGGGCGGCGATTCGCGGCGCGGAGGGGTGCCCGCGCCGCGGCCACCGAAAAACCCGGAATCCTGCCGGCGCTAGTTCTTCGGCATCGAAAGGTTCACCTTGGGCACGGCGCGCTCCACTTCCTCGGTGATTTCCCACAGCTCGGCGGGCACGGCTCCGGCGATCCCGGCGACGAGACTGGTCGGGAACTGATGCTGGCGCGTGTTGTAGAGCGTGGCCGTGTCGTTGAAGAGCTGGCGGGCGAACCCGATCTTGTTTTCCGTCGACGTCAGCTCTTCCTGCAGTTGGCCGATATTGGTCGTGGCCTTGAGGTCGGGATACGCCTCGACGACGGCGAGCAGCTTGCCCAGAGCGCCCGACAGCGCGCCTTCGGCGGCCGCCATCTGCCCCACGTGCTGCAGGTCGGCGCCGGAGACCTTGATGGCCTGGTTTCGAGCTTCAATGACGGCCTGCAACGTCTGCTTCTCGAAGTCCATCGCGCCCTTCACGGCCTCGATGAGGTTCGGAATCAGGTCGTGGCGACGCTTCAGCTGGACGTCGATCTGCTTGAGCGCGTTCTGCGTCTGGAACTTGAGCGCGATCAGCCCGTTGTACGCGCTGATGAACCAGAATACGATGGCGACCAGTACGACGACGAGCAGGATGGACTGGCCCACTGTGTCTCCTTCCAAGGGTCGGTGTACGTTGGCGGCACCCGCCGCCGCACGCAATCACTACGGCGTCGGCGCGCTGCTGTTTCGGCCGGTCACGGCGCCACGGGCGCCGGGCGACGCGCAAACACAAAGGGCCGGCTCGCGCCGACCCCGAAAAACCAAGCGGCCACCGCTCACTGCCGCGGCCGCCTTGCGCCTACGACGTGTCAGCTCGTCGGCGGGCCCTGCCTGGCCGCCTTCTTGGCCGCCAGCGCATCCTGCACCCAGGCCAGCGGCATGATGAACAACGGCGTCAGGAAGAGCCCGAGCAGTGAGTTGACCCAGATGAGCGCCGTGTAGAACGCGCCGAGTCCGAGTCCTGCGATCACGATGCCGAGCGGGCCGCCGAAGGAGGATTCCATAGCCGGATGCGGGAGAGTGGAACGGGTGAAGGTGAGCCGGTCGCGTCGGAGGGCAACGCAACTGCAGATATCTTAACCGGATGTCCGGGCGGCGCAAAGCGGGAAGTGCTGATGCGGTGCGGGCCGCGATCACGGCGGTGCCGGCGGGGCGCTACCTGCTTGCCGTCTCGGGCGGGTGCGACTCGATGGTGCTGCTCGACGCGTTTGCGGCGGCGCGCGCGGACATTGCGGCCGTCGCGACGTTCGACCACGGCACGGGCGATGCCGCGGAACGCGCCGCCGAGCACGTGGAGATCGAAGCGTCGCGGCGCGAGCTTCCCGTGGTGAGCGGGCGCGGCGGTGGTGCGGCCAGCGAGGACGCGCTGCGCGCCGAGCGTTGGGCCTTTCTCCGGGCTTGGGCGGCGGAACTGGGTGCGCAGGTCGTGACTGCGCACACCGAGGACGACCAGGTGGAAACCGTCTTCATGCGCATCTTGCGAGACTCCGGGGCGCGCGGGCTCGCCGCGATGTACGCGCCCGGCAATGTCGTTCGACCACTGCTCGCGGTGCGGCGCGCCGACGTGGTTGCCTACGCCGAATCCACCGGGCTCCGCTGGATTGATGACCCCTCCAACGCGAGCACGCGCTACCTCCGCAACCGCGTTCGCGCCGAACTGCTCCCGGCCGTCGAGGCGGTGCACCCGCACTTTCCGGAGTGGTTGCTGCACGTGGCGCGCGAAGCGGCAGCCTGGCGTCGCGACGTCGCGGCGCAGGTTGATGCGCTGGGCGTGTCCGTGTGCGAGCCGCCCGACGGATCCGTCGTCGTGCCCGCGGCGGCGCTGGCCGGGATTGGCCCGGACGGGCTGGCTGTGGTGTGGCCCGAAATCGCCTCGCGCGCCGGCGTGACCGTGGACCGGCGCGGTTCGCAGCGACTGGTGCGGGAGTCGCCCAACCTCAAGCCCGGTGGCGTCATTCCGCTGTCCGGCGCGGCCACCGTCCGGCGCACCGTCTCGACCTTCGTCGTCAGGAACTCCGGGGTCGATTCACGACTATATTAGGTACATCATGAACGCCGTACCGGTTGTGTCGGCGCCGGGCGACCCACGCTTGCTCGGCCGCGACGTCCAGCGCATCGCTTTCGACGCCGAAACATTGCGCGGGCGGGTGGCGGAGCTCGGGCGCGAGATCACCCGCGCGTACCCGGGCGGCGAGCTGCTGGTGCTTGGGCTGCTCAAGGGGAGCTTTGTCTTCCTGGCGGACCTGGTCCGCGAGATCCAGCGCCCGCTGCACGTCGATTTTCTCGTCGCCGCCAGCTACGGCGACGCCATGGTGTCGTCCGGCAATGTCCGGCTGGTGTATGACCCGGAAACGACCCTCGAGGGGAAGCACATCCTCCTCGTCGAGGACATCGTGGACTCCGGTCGCACGCTGAACGTGCTGATGTCGGTGCTCAAGCAGCGGAGCCCGGCGTCGGTGGAAATATGTGCGCTGCTGCACAAGCGGATCGCGCGGGAATTGGCGCATCCGGTCCGGTTCGTCGGGTTCGACGCGCCGCATGAATTTCTCGTCGGCTACGGGCTGGACCACGCCGAGAATTTTCGCCACCTGCCGTATGTGGCGAGCCTGAAACAGGTGCAGACTGACTGATGACCACTCCTCCGCAGGGCAACAAGCCGACCGGGCTCGGGCGATTCTCCAAGACGCTCGCGTTCTGGCTGCTCGTCATCCTCGTGCCGGTGGCGTTCCTGCAGTTCTCGGGCGCCAAGCAGGGCGGCACCGTCGTGAAGATCGAGTACTCGGAATACGACGCGCAGCTCAAGGCTGACAATATCTCGAAGGTGACGGTCGTCGGCGGCACCGAGATTCACGGCGAGTTCGTGAACGCCTACGCGCCGACCGGCGCGCGGCCGGCCAAGCGGTTCACGATGCTGATGCCCGGCCCGTTTTCGGACCGGGAACTCCAGCGCCTGAGCGACGCCGGCGTCAAGATCGGCGCGCAGAACGCGCGGACGTCGTTCGGCACGTTCCTCATCGCCGCGCTCCCGTGGATCCTGATGATCGGCTTCTGGTTCTTCATCATGCGCCAGATGCAGTCGAACGGGCAGAAGGCGTTCTCGTTCGGCAAGTCGAAGGCCAAGCTGCTCTCCGGTGACACGCCGAAGGTGACGTTCGCCGACGTCGCGGGGTGTGACGAGGCCAAGTACGACCTGCAGGAGATCATCGAGTTCCTCAAGGAACCGTCGAAGTTCACCAAGCTGGGCGGCCGGCTGCCGAAGGGCGCGCTGCTCGTGGGTCAGCCGGGCTCCGGCATGAAGCTGCTTTCGATGGCTGTCGCCGGAGAGGGCGTACGGGACTTCTTCTAGATGTCG
>CAZLAU010000038.1:0-20738 GCA_964557615.1 uncultured Gemmatimonas sp. | reverse complement strand
TGGCAATGGCGTTCCGGCCAATGGCGTCGTAGTAGGCGAGCTGGTGCGCGAAGTGAGCGTCGTGGTTCATTCGGACGGGAATATCGCCCCGAGCGACTGTTGGTCGCGAGGCGATCCCCTCTTGCACGAACCCTCACGGGTAGATCGCCGGCGCCTTCCGTAGCTCTGGAGGCCACGTGGCCTCGTCGTCCGCGCGGAACGAGGCGAGCGCGTTGTCCGCGTCCCGCCGACCGCGATCGATGAGTGGGTCGACCGCGATGCCGAACTTGAGCAGCCCCGACCCGAGCTCGCCAAGGTCGCGCCCGGCGCGGATCAGGCACACCGGACGTGGTTTTTCGCCAAGCCCCACGGCGGCGATGTTGAGGACGCAGAGCCGAGCCATCTCGTACTTGAAGCCCTGGCTCATCCACGCCTCGAGCAGCCGGCCGGGCAGGACGGCAAGGTCGAGCGCCGTGGGCAGCCGGTCCACCTGAGGAACGAGCACATAGATGGGGAGCCCGTCCGCCAGCAGGTGGTCGGCGGCGGCCAGCGGCTGGTTGTGCAGCACGCCCCCGTCGACTTCGTCGTTCAGGGGCTCGAACGCGATCGGAATTGCCGCCGACGCGAGCAACGCCTGCTTGAGTACCGTGAAGCTGGTGATCGGCTTCCAGCGCTCGCTCGGGGCGAGTGCGGACTCCGGCGCGTAGTAGTACTTCCCAGCGTTGGTTGAGAGGTTGGTGACGCCGATGGCCAGCTTGCCCCCGAATCTGGTGAACGCGTCCCACCGGTTGCCCATCAGCCGGGCCAAGGTCCGGTCGAGGGGCGATGCATCGAAGACCGACCTGAGCCCGGAGACCGCCCGCGCAACGGCCGACGGTATGGACCGCATCAGCGCGGCGTTCCCCGCCGTCCGGATGACGATGCTGCGCCAGCTCGCCTTCCGGGGATTGGGGCGATAGACGTCTTCGGGCCGCATCTCGGACCAAGCCAGGCGCAGGTCGCCAACCGTCATTCCTGTCGCGACGCCGGCGGCGTTGATTGCGCCCGCCGACGCGCCGGCGACTACGCTCGGGTAAGCGCCGCCGTGGTGGGCGACGAGTCGCTCGAGGCAGCCAACCTCCCACGAGCCGAGGGCTCCGCCGCCCGAAAAGACCACCCCGTATGGCCCGAGCGCCTGCATCGCCCGATCAGGCGGGGACAAAGTCGTCGTCCTCGCGGACGACCGGCCGGGGTGGGATTACGATCGGGTCGACCACCGGGGCTCCGCCGGGCCCGGAGGATCCTCGCTGATCGTCGTCATCGTCGCCGAGTCCGCTCCGGCACGCCGCAATGATGAAGTCGTACTCGGCGATCAGCTGCTCGGCGAGCAACGGGCTTCGGGCGCCAAGCCGGCTGAGCAAGGGCCGGACCGAGCCTTCCCGGCCACGGATGCGACGGAGTGCGTCGCAACATCCGCTTTCCTGTGGCATCGTTGTGCGCGTCCCGTGTGAAGGGTGGCGCAAAATGGTGTCACGGACCGGCGAATCGCGCAACACGCGTGGCCGGATTCGGGCGTGTGTGGCAGCTGCGGCCGAGCCCCTCGCGTTCACGCGCGCCACCCGCGCCTGCCGCACGATCCGTGCGTGCCCCCTACTCTCTCACCGTCGGGCTAGCCCGGTTCTCCAGGTACCAGCGATACGTATCCGCGATCCCGTCGTCCAGCGACACGCGCGGGCGCCACCCGAATCCGAAGAGCTTGCGGACGTCGAGCAGCTTGCGTGGCGTCCCGTCCGGTTTCGCCGTGTCCCACCGGATTTCGCCCGCGAAACCGACTGCTGCGCGCACTTTCTCCGCGAGCTCCCTGATGGAGACATCCTGGCCACAACCGATATTCACGAGGTCACTGCCCGTATGCTGCTCCAGGACGACGAGGCACGCTTCCGCCATGTCGTCGACGTGCAGGAATTCGCGCCTCGGAGCACCGCTGCCCCATAACGTGACCGACGTGGCGCCGCGCTCCTTCGCTTCGTGCATCCTCCGAATGAGCGCCGGGAGCACGTGACTGTTCTGAAGGTCGAAATTGTCGCCCGGGCCGTAAAGATTGGTCGGCATCACGGAAATGAAGTTCGTCCCGTACTGCTGGTTGTAGGCCCGGCACATTTCGATGCCCGCAATCTTCGCAACCGCGTATGCGGAGTTGGTGGGCTCCAATGGCCCCGTGAGCAGCTGGTCCTCGCCAATCGGCTGATTCGCGAACTTCGGATACACGCAGGAGCTGCCAAGAAAGAGCAGCGTCTTGACGCTCACCCGGCGCGCCGCCTCCAGCACGTTCGACTGGATCGCCAGGTTGGATCGGATGAATTCAGCTGGATACGTGCTGTTCGCGACGATGCCGCCGACTTTTGCCGCTGCCAGAATGACGACGTCGGGCCGTTCGGCGTCGAAGCACTCGAACACCCCCCGCTGGTCTTCGAGGTCGAGCTGCTCCCGACTGCGGGTGACGACTGTCGCGTGCTTGTTCGGCGCGATTGCCCGGGCAATGGCGGACCCGACCAGCCCGCGATGGCCGGCAACGAACACCTTGCCACTGACGACCCGCGTCACGGCGCGCTCACCGCTTCGCCGTTCACGATGCGCGCGAGCGGCCCAGAGCCGCCCGGAGCCTCTCCCGCAGGAACCGTGGCATCAGTGGTCCCAGCAGCGCCATCCCAAGCGCTCCGAATTCCTCGAAGTCCGTCGGCGCCAGAATCTGCTGCCGATGGAAGTAGTCCCGCACAAATGCGAGCCCCACGCCGAACATTCCGCCAAGAAATGCCGCGATCACCAGCACGACGACTGGCGGTCGCGCGCCGCGAAACGCCGAGCCTTCAGGCCCTTCCACGACCGTGATCACGGGCGTGTCGCGCACCTGGTTGATGCGCGCCTGCTCGTATGCCTGTGCGAGTGTCGCGTACACCTGCTGCCGGAGGTCCACGCGCCGCTGCAGGCGCGTTGCCTCAAAGGCCAAACGCGGCGAATTCTGGTATCCACGGTTGGTTTCGAGAAAGCGCTGCAGCTCCGTTTCCGTCGCCCGCAACTCCTCCTGCGCTTCGACGAGGCGTCGTTCGGTGAAGCTCCGCTCGGCCGCGGCAAGCGACTGGCGCTTCTCGAGATTGAACTCGTTCAACTGCTCCAGCAGGCGACGGTTGATCTGCTCTGCGAGCCCCGGCCACCTGGCCGTCACCGCGAGTCGAATCGTGCCGTCCTTGGCATCCACGGAAGTGGCAACCATTTCCTTCACCAGGCCTACGGCTTGCCGGTCGCGGCTGTCCTCGGTTTCTCCCTTGAGCTTGTACAGCTCGGCCAGCTTGCCGACGACCGTATCGCGCCCGCCGGGCCCTGAAGCGAATCGGTACTCCGCAGTCGCTACTGCACGGACCACATCCTTGCTCGTGAGGAGGCTCGCGTAGAAAGTCCGCAGCTGCGCCGTGGCTCCGGCGGCCAGCCCGAGCTGTGACGCCAGGCCGGAAATGGACGACGCCGCACCTGCCGGCACCTCGGGCACGAAGCGCGACGGCGCGGTGAACTCGGTTGTCCGCAAGGCGAGATACACACCGCCGAGCAGGGCGAACACCGCCACCGATCGCATCACCAGCCTGCGTTCACGCAGGACGACGTTGACCAATGCCAGCGGTGACACGTCGCCGGATGTACCACGATGTTCCACGTTATCGCTCTGGCTCACGATCTGTTCGGCTCCTGTCTACCGCGTCGCGGCATTCATTACTCGGGTGAGGGCGTCGCACGCGTGTTCAATATGCTGTGGCTTCAATGTGGGATGCACCAGAAACTGAAGGCTTGTTTCGCCGAGTTCGCGCGCCACAGGCAGCCGGGCCGGCGGCGCCCAGCCGGTGCCGGCAAACGCCTTTTCAAGGTAGATCTCGGAGCACGAGCCCGAATAGCACGGCACGCCGAGCGCGCTGATTTCGCCGACGATCCGGTCACGGTCCCACCCTTCCCTCAGAGCCGAGCGCTCGACGAACACGTACGCCTTGTACGCGGCGTGTTCGGCCCAGTCTGGAATCGGCGGCACGCGAACGCCCGGCAAGCGGCGCCCGGCCGACCACAGATGTTCGGCGTTCGCGCGGCGCGCCGCCGTCCAATCTCCCATCGCCTTGAGCTGACGGCGGCCTACCGCCGCCTGCACCTCGAGCATCCGCGCGTTGGTCCCGAACGACTCGTGCACCCAGTTGAATCGCGGACCGTGCGGGCGATCCTGCATCGCGCTCCAGCTCTTTCCGTGGTCCTTGTACGACCACATGGCCGACCAGCGGGCCTCATCGTTGGTCGTGACCATTCCGCCCTCACCTGCCGTCGTCATGATCTTGTCCTGGCAGAACGACCACGCACCGACATCGCCGAGCCCACCGACGCTCTTCCCGCGGTAGCGCGCGCCGTGTGCCTGGGCGCAATCCTCGATCACGGATAGGCCGCGCGATCGCGCCAGGTCGAGGATCGGGTCCATGTCGCAGGGCATCCCGGCCAGATGCACGAGGACAACCGCTTTTGACCGGGCCGTCAGGACCTGCTCGATCGAGTCGGCCGACAGGTTCTGTGTGTCGCGGTCCACGTCAGCAAAGACTGGAACTGCACCAACTGAAACCACACACGACGCCGAGGCGAAAAATGACCGCGGGGTAACGACGACCTCGTCGCCCGGGCCGACCCCGGTGGCCCTGAGTGCAAGCTCAAGTGCGACAGTGCCGTTGTTCAGTGCCACCGCGTGCCGGGCGCCGGTCCATTCGGCGAACTCGCGCTCGAAACTCCGGCATTCGGTGCCCGTCCAATAGTTGACCCGATTGGACCGCACCACCTTGGTCAGCGCCTCGACGTCGTCGTCCGAGAAGCTTGGCCAGGGCGGAAATGGCGTGTCGAGCATGGGGCGTAAGCTAGGCGCAGCCACCGAGTTGGGCTATCCATTAGAATTCCCCGATGCCAGTTTCCACAGCCCCGGGCGCTGCTCATTGACCGTTCGCCACGCGCCTGCGCTGGACCACCGAGTACGCGCCGCCGCCGGTTTGGTGTTCTCGGCCTCCTCCCCCCTGGCCGCGACAATCATCGCTGGGTTGGACGCGTCGCCGTGGCTCGCGGCCGGAATGGTGATCGTGCCGGCTTGGGGCGTCTCGGTATTCCTGACCGACAAGTATAGGCACAAGTACCCGCAACGCTATGACACGTATCTCGCCGCATCTCACGCCAAGGCGGCGCTGATTTCGGCTGCCGTCGTCGGGTCCGCCCAGCTGCTCGTCGGTGACAATGGGGCTCCCGCGGGCATCCTCTGGATGTCGTGGGCGCTCTCGGCAGCGGCGGACTGGCTGCTGGCGCTGCCGCGGCGCCGCCTGACGGATCGAGGGAGCGCCGGCCGGTCCGCGGAGCCAGTGCAGGCTCCCGCCGCAACCGCGCCGGCCAGCGGTCCGGAGCTTTCGCCCGTGAAGTCGTCGGCCGCACGCGGACTCGGCGCATTGGCCGGCGAGCCACTCACCGGCTTCGTCGTCAAGAACCTGCCGCCATCCGAGGGTGGGAGTGAGTCGGCAGTCGTGCTCGACGACATCGAGGTGACCGCGCCCGGCACGCCTCCTGTCGGCCTGCTCGCGCTGCGCGCGCGGCTCAACAGCGTGCGACGGCTCAACCTGTTCCTCGAACATTGTGCGGCACGCTTGCAGTATGGCGGCTACCTCGCGGCGCGATACGAACCCCTCGAGGATGTTCTCGAGCGTATGCGCAACAAGTGGCCTGGCCCGCTCTTCTGGGGCGCCTATGCCGCGCACTTCGTCTGGTACCGCGCAATCCCCAAGCTTCCCTGGCTTGATCGGCTCTACTTTTCGCCCGCGTTCGCGTGGATGGACGCGCTTGCCCATCGTGCCGGCAAGCAGCGGAACCGCGCGCTGTCCAAGGCCGAAGTCTGGGGTCGGCTCGCCTACTGGGGCCTGGAAGTCATCGCCGAAGAGCACCAGAATGGCGAGACCTTGCTGCTCGCGCGCAGGGTGACGGCGCCCGTCGCCAACCGGCGCCCGTCGTACTACGCCGTGGTCGCGCTCGTGAAGGTCGGGCTGGACGGCGAACTGATCCGGCTCCACAAGGTGCGTTCGATGTATCCGTTCAGCGAGTTCCTGCAGAAGCGGATCTTCGAGACGCACGGCCTCACGTCAACCGGGAAGTTCAGGAACGACTTCCGGCTCACCGAATACGGAAAGCTGATCCGGCGGCACTGGATCGATGAGCTGCCCGGCATCTACGACTGGCTGCGGGGAGACATCAAGCTCGTCGGAATGCGCGCGACGAGCCCCCAGTTCCTGAGCATGTATCCGCAGGAGCTTCGCGACCTCTACGTCCAGATCAAACCAGGCTTGGTGCCGCCGATCTTCGATGAAAAGACTGCGGGGTTCGAGCAGATCGTCGAGACCGAGATGGCGTACCTTACGCGGTACCTGCGCGCGCCGATCCGCACCGACGTTGCCTACTTCTGGTACACCTTTCGGGATATTTTCATCCGAAAGGTGCGCAGCAACTAGCCGGAGACCGGGCATCGATGTGCGGCATTTTCGGAGTACTCGCGAGTCGCACGGCTCCGTATCCCGCAGCGTTTCTCGACCAGGCGCTGCGTACGCTCGTCGAGCGTTCCCAGTCCCGTGGCCGGGACTCGTCGGGACTCGTCTTCCGGGCTGCCGGCGTCGGGGCTCACGATGTCTTCAAGGCCGCGATTCCGATCGGCGACCTGATGGCGATGGCCCCGGTCAAGGCTCGCCTCACCGCGGCGCTCGACGCCGCCAGCGGCGCGCAGCGTCAGCCGTTCGTCGTGATGGGTCATTCCCGGCTCGTGACGAACGGATCACAGCGGCACGACGTCAACAACCAGCCGGTGGTGAAGTCGGGAATCATCGGCGTGCACAATGGCATCGTCGTCAACGACGCGGCACTCTGGACACGTCACCCCAATCAGCAGCGCGAGTTCGAGATCGACACGGAAGTCATCCTCGCGATCCTGCGCGAGTCGCTCGACGCCGGTCGCGACGTGCCATCGGCCGTCGCGCAGGTGGAAGCGGAAATCGAAGGCACCGCCTCGCTGGCGATCCTCGTGCCCGACCGGGCCATTCTGATCCTCTACACGAACAACGGATCGCTGTACACGCTCCGTGACGGGCAGGGCCTGCTCTGCTTTGCGTCGGAGTTCTTTCCATTGCGGGCCCTCGCTGAGCGCACGACGCTCCGGACCAATCCGGAGGTTGCCATCGGGCCGGTGGAATGCGGCTCGGGCGTCATCGTGAACCTCGAGTCCCTCGACGTGACCACCTTCCGGACGCGCGACCACCGCAACGCGCATCCCGCGCTCGATCACGTGCCGGTCCCCGGCAGCATCACCGTACTGCCGGTGGTGGACGGCCGGCGGCAGCCCGAGCTCGTCCGCGACGTCGCACTGATCGCCGGGGCCGCGGACGCGAAGCGATTTGAACGCATGCTCGAATGCAACCACGATCGCGTGGCGCGGTTGCGGCGATGCTCGGCGTGCATCCTGCCCGAGACCTTTCCGTTCATCGCCTTCGACGAACGGGGGGTCTGCAACTATTGCCGTGACTACCGGCCGCGCAACCGCCCCAAGCCGCTCGATGAGTTGCTGGCGATGCTCGAGCCCTACCGACGCCCGGGCAGCGGACCGGACGCGATCCTCCCGTATTCGGGTGGCCGCGACAGCACATACGCGCTGCACTTCGCCAAGACGGTCCTCGGGCTCAAGCCCGTCGCGTTCACCTACGACTGGGGGATGGTCACCGACCTCGGGCGTCGCAACATCGCGCGCGTCTGCGGCAAGCTGCAGGTCGAGAACATCATCGTCGCCGCCGACATCCACTGGAAGCGGGCGAACATCCGCAAGAACATCGAGGCGTGGCTCAGGCGCCCGCACCTCGGGATGGTGCCGCTGTTCATGGCCGGCGACAAGTGGTTCTACTGGTACGTCGAGACCGTCAAGCGACAGACGGGAATCGCGCTCAACATCTGGGGCGTGAACCCGCTCGAGAACACCGACTTCAAGGTCGGCTTCATGGGCGTGGGACCCGACCCGCACAAGAAGCGCATTTACTCGCTGTCCGCGCGCCGGCAGGCCACGTTGTTTGCGAAGGCGGCGGGAATCATCGCGGGAAATCCGGGCTATCTCAACCGGTCCGTGTTCGACACCCTGGGCGGTTTCCTCTCGCGGTCCGTGAAGCGCCATCGCGACTACTACCACCTGTTCGACTATGTGCGCTGGGATGAGGATGAGATCAACACGCTGCTCCGCGACGAGTATCGCTGGGAGCGCGCGATCGACACGGACACGACGTGGCGCATCGGCGACGGAACCGCGGCGTTCTACAACTACATCTACTTCACCGTGGCCGGCTTCTCGGAGCACGACTCGTTCCGTTCGAACCAGATCCGCGAGGGAGCAATCGCGCGCGACGAAGCGCTCCGACTGGTCAACACGGAGAACCGCCCTCGATATCCCACGTTCCGATGGTACACGGATGCGGTCGGGGTGGACTACGAGCACGCGGTGCGCGTGATCAACGCGATTCCGAAGCTGTACGCGTGACAGCCTCACCGGCACGGCGTGTCGGCCGGGCGGGAGCCATCTGGGTGCTCTCCAAGTACGCGACCCCTGGCCAGTATGGCTTTGAGACGCGAACGTTCGCGCTCGCACGGGAGTGGGCGCGGTCGGGACGACAGGTCGTCATCGCCTCGTCCGACTCGAACCACCTCGCAAACGTTCCGCTGTTTCCCCAGCGGTACACCACCGAGGCGATCGGCGGATGCGTCGTGCGCTGGATCCGTACCGCCCGGTACGGGCGCACGGCGTCGCTCCGACGAGTCTGGAGCTGGCTGGATTTCGAATGGAAGCTGCTGCGAATGCCGACGGGAGACCTGCCCCGCCCCGACGTCATCATCGCATCATCGCTCTCGTTGTTCACGGTGCTCACGGGAGCGTGGTTCGCCGCGCGCTTCGGCGCGAAGCTCGTGTTCGAGGTGCGAGATATCTGGCCGTTGACGCTGACCGAGGAAGGCGGCGCGCCGGCGTGGCATCCCTTGGTCGTGCTGATGGGCATCGTCGAGCGATTCGGCTACCGGCGCGCCGACCTGATCGTCGGCACAATGCCCAACCTGGCCGAGCACGTGCGTCACGTCGCGGGGACCGCCACGCCCTGTGCGTGCGTCCCGTTTGGGTTTGATCCGGCGGCTCACGGCACCCCACCGCACCCGGTTGCCCACGATACGCCGCAGCCGGTCCGGCTCCCCGCCGGCAAGTTCATCGTCGGGTATGCGGGATCGATCGGAATGTCGAATGCGCTGGACACAGTCATCGCCTGTGCGCGCCTGATGCAACACGACGAGCGGTTCCACTTCGTGCTCCTGGGCGATGGCGACAGCCGAGCACGATACGTCGAACAGACGCGAGACTTGCCGAACGTCGCGTTTCCGGGGAGGATCGATCGCACACAGGTCCAGTCGGTCCTCGAGCAGTGCGACCTGCTGTACTTCGCAGCGCACGACTCGAAAGTGTGGCGATACGGAATGTCGCCGAACAAGCTCGTCGACTATCTCATGGCCGCGCGCCCGGTCGTGGCATCGTACAGCGGGTTCCCGTCCATCCTGAACGAGGCGGGGTGCGGCGAGTTCGTGCCGGCAGCGGACGTGGGGGCGCTGCGGGACGCGATCGTACGGTTCCAGCAGATGCCCGCCGACCGCCGCACGGCGATGGGCGCCGCGGGTCGGCAATGGCTTGTCGCGCATCGTCCGTGGCCGGTGCTCGCGCAACGCTATCTCGAGCTCCTTGACGGCGCGTGCAGCGCGCCGAAAGCCCAGTGAAGCGCGCCTTCGACCTCGTGGTGCTTGCCGTGTCCGCCCCATTGTGGGTCACGGCCGTGCTCGCGCTGGCCCTGGCCGTCCGCATCCGGCTCGGCCCCCCGGCGTTCTTCACGCAGGTTCGGCCCGGACTTCACGGGCGACCGTTCACGATGTACAAGCTGCGGACGATGACCGCTGCGCGCGACGGCGCGGGCGGCCTGTTGCCGGATGCAGATCGCCTGACGCGGTTCGGCCGGTTCCTGCGCGCCTCGAGCCTGGACGAGCTGCCCGAAATGTGGAACGTGCTGCGCGGCGAGATGAGCCTCGTCGGCCCGCGGCCGCTGTTGATGGAATATCTTCAGCACTACACGCCGGAGCAGATGCGGCGCCACGACGTGCTCCCGGGGATCACCGGATGGGCGCAAGTCAACGGACGCAACGCCCAGAGCTGGACCGAGAGGTTCCGGCTCGACTTGTGGTACGTTGACAACGCGTCGTTCCTGCTCGACTTGCGGATTCTGGGCCGGACCGTGGTTCAGGTGCTCGCGCGACGCGGCATCTCGGCGGCGGGCGAGGCGACGATGCCGAAATTCACCGGAGGTGAGTCGTGAAGCGGCTTGCGATTCTCGGCGCCAGTGGCCACGGAAAGGTCGTCGCCGACACAGCCGGACTCGCCGGGTGGGACACGGTCGTGTTCTACGACGAGCGCTGGCCCGATGTCACATCCGTCGGGCCGTGGCCGATCGCCGGGCGGATGGCGGACCTCGTCGAGGCTTCAACGTCCTTCGAAGGCGTTGTCGTGGCCATCGGCGACAACGCCGTCCGGCTGCGATTGATACGACAGCTCGCGGCACACGGGTTGGCGCTGCCAGCGGTGATACACCCAGCGGCGTCGGTGAGTGCCCACGCCGCAGTCGGCAGCGGAACTGTCGTGTTCGCCGGTGCAGTGGTGAACGCGTTCGCCACGATCGGCGCCGGATGCATCATCAACACGGCGGCGACCGTTGACCACGACTGCGTCCTTGCTGATGGCGTGCACGTCAGCCCCGGGGCCCACCTCGGCGGCGGCGTGCATCTCGGCGAGTCCGCCTGGATCGGGATCGGCGCGTCGGTGAAACAGGGCGTGGCGATTGGAGCGACGGCAGTCGTCGGCGCCGGCGCCGCCGTCATCGCGGACATCCCCGACGGCGCAGTGGTCGGTGGGGTCCCCGCACGAGTCCTTCGCCAATCCGCCACGCCGATGCCTCCGGATGCGGACGCATCGTGACCACCCAGCGCGCCCGACTCGTTCTTGTAGCCGACATTCCGGGCGCGTATACTGAACGCTGCCCGGGCCGGGCTGCCGTTCCTCTCACGTCGACGCTCGGCCGGCTCTCCCAACGCCGGGAACGCGCCTGTGTCGGGCGCGCCGCAACGGCTTGAACCCCAAGCGCCGAGCTTGACATCACGACGAGTCGGACTGAACAACGCGCGCGCGCGGCGGGCCTGCCGTGGCCGGTCGCCCGCCCCGTGCGTCCCGTCGGACCGGGCTGAACGTGATGGCTGAAGATTTTCCGGGCGTGGACCGCAGCGGGCATGACGCACACGATCCCGGTGACGATCGTCGCGCCGCCGCGCCGACCGTGGTCATTGACTATGGACTCGGCAACCTCGGGTCCATCATGAACATGCTCCGCAAGCTTGGCCATCCAGCGACGACCACGTCGTCGGCCGACGGAATCCTGTCGGCAGCGCGGCTGATCCTCCCTGGCGTTGGCGCCTTTGACCGCGGCATGGCAAACCTCGAAAAGCTGGCAATCATCGATGCCCTCAGGCGTCGCGTGCTCGACGACGGGATTCCCGTGTTGGGGATCTGCCTTGGCGCCCAGCTGATGATGCAATCGAGCGACGAGGGGCAGCGCTCGGGACTGGCTTGGATCCCCGGAAAGACCGTGCGGTTCTTCGGCAATGGCGAACACGACCTGCCGGTCCCGTCCATGGGCTGGCACGAGCTCCGAGTGACGCGCGAACATCCGCTGCTGGCGCCGATGTTCGAGGATCCCCGGTTCTACTTCGTGCATTCCTATCACTTTACGCTCGGCGACGCCGGCGACGCCCTCGCGTTCAGCACGTACGGATACGAGTTCGCGTCGGCGTTCGCACGCCGCAACGTGCTCGGCGTGCAGTTCCATCCGGAGAAGAGCCACAAATTCGGCATGCGGTTGCTCGACAACTTCTGCTCGCTCACCGCGCAGTCCTTTGCCGCCGCACCTCACACGGGTAACTGAGAGTGCGTCGTGTTCGCGTAATCCCGGCCCTCCTGTTGAGAGGAAAGGGCCTCGTCAAGACGGTGCGCTTTCGCGACGCCAAGTATGTGGGCGACCCGATCAACGCCATCCGCATCTTCAACGAGAAGGAGGTCGACGAACTCGTCTTCCTCGACATCACGGCGACGACAGACGGACGTGCGCCGGACCTGGACACGCTGGGCGCAATTGCGAGCGAGTGCTTCATGCCGCTGTGTTACGGCGGCGGAGTCCGGTCCTTGCCCGACATTGACCGTGTGCTGAACGTCGGCGTGGAGAAGGTCGCCCTGAATACCCTCCTTCACGAGTCGCCGGACACGATCGCAGCGGCGGTCCGGGAGCACGGCAGTTCGACCATCGTCGGCTCGATCGACTTCAAGCGCACCTGGACGGGCCGCACGGCTGTGGTCACGCGCGCCGGTACCGTGGACACCGGGATGAGCCTTCTCGACGCCGCCCGGCGGGCGGAATCGCTCGGAGTCGGCGAACTTCTCGTCAATGCAATTGACCGCGACGGCACGATGCGCGGCTACGACCTCGACGCCATCCGGGAGGTATCCGCGGCCGTTCGCATCCCCGTCATCGCCTGCGGTGGGGCGGGATCGCTTGGAGACCTCCGTGCCGCGATACGTGACGCCGGAGCGGCCGCCGTTGCGGCGGGCAGTCTCTTCGTCTTCGTCGGGAAGCACCGCGCCGTACTCATTACCTATCCAAGTCAGGAAGATCTCAGGCAACATGTCTACCAGTAGCGCACCCGACGATCGCGCGCGGTATCCGTCCATCCGGCATCCGGTTCCTGCGGTGATTCGCGAAGGCGAACCCGGTTATCGCCGGTGCGTCTTCTGCATCATGGACACGACCGATCCCGTGATCACGTTCGACGCCGGCGGCCGCTGCAATCACTGCCTGGCGGTGGACGGACTGCGGCGCATCTGGAATCCCGCCGGTGACCCCGACGCCCTCGCGCGGCTCGGCGATCGGATCCGCCTCGATGGGCGCGGACGTGACTACGACATCGTCATGGGCCTGAGCGGCGGCGTGGACAGTTCCTACGTTGCCTATCTGGCCGCGAAGCTCGGACTGCGAGGCCTGATTGTCCACGTGGACACGGGATGGAACTCCGAGCTGGCCGTGGCGAACATCGAGGGCATTGTCCGGCGGCTCGGCTTCGACCTGCACACGCACGTGGTGGACTGGGAGGAGATGCAGGACCTGCAATATGCATTCTTCAAGTCGGGCGTCCCCAATGCCGACATCCCGCAGGACCACGCGATTCTCGCCGGGTTCTTCAACTTCGCGGCCACGTGCAACGTCAAGTGGTCGCTGACCGGTGCCAACCTGGCGTGCGAGTCGATCCTGCCGGAAAGTTGGGGCTACGATGCGATGGACCTGCGCCACATCGAGGATATCCACGCCAGATTCGGCCGCCGGCCGCTGCGGTCATTCCCGCGGATGTCGTACCTCAGGTACGGACTCACGCATCAGGTCCTCCGGCGGATGAACGTCGGCAGGCCGCTCGACCTGATCCGCTATGACAAGGCCGAGGCGATTGCCACGCTCGAAAAGGAACTTGGCTGGCGCTACTACGGCGGGAAGCACTGGGAATCGCGGTTCACCAAGTTCTTCCAAGCGTGGTACCTGCCGCACAAGTGGGGATTCGACAAGCGGCTCGCCCACCTGTCGAGCCTCGTCGCATCCGGACAGCTGACGCGAGACCAGGCGCTCGCGGAGTTCCGCGACGGGGCGCTGCCGACGAGAGAGCTCGAGGCCGAGCACGAGTACATGCGTCGCAAGCTCGGGGTGACGGCAGCGGAGTTCGACGACCTGATGCGCGTTCCCCGGATTGCGCACGAGAACTATGCCGTCACTTCGCGCAACTTCAAGCGCTTCCTGCTCGCCGGGGCAGCGATAAAGGCGCGCCTCGCCCGCCGGTGAGTCACGCGACGGCGGCAACGCCTCGACGTCAGGGCACGTCCAAATGACGAGGACGTCGCTCCACGTCTTCCTCAGCCCCGCCACGCACGAAAGCCGGTTCCTCCGCGAGGCCTCGGCGATCCTAGGCGCCGGGCTCGCCGACCGCGTGTTGTTGCTCGCACTGCACGACCCCGGACTCGCCGAAAGCGAAGAACTCGCCGCGGGCGTCCGGGTGGAGCGCATCCGGTTGCGATCCCGCGGCCTGCCACGCGGGCTGCTGTTTCAGTTGCTCAAGGCGCGCGAATGGCGTCGCCGGATCATCCGCCGGGCGCGCGAAGTGCGGCCAGACGCAATCGTCGCCCACAGCCTCGCGGCGCTACCCGTCGGTGCGGCCGTCGCCCGTGTCACGTCGGCACCGCTGCTGTATGACGCTCACGAGCTCGAAACCGAGCGCAACGGACTGCGCGGTATTCGCCAGGCAGTCGAACGCGCGGTGGAGCGGTCGTCCATCCGGCGGGCCCGGGCCGTGGTATGTGTCGGGGACGCCATCGCCGACTGGTACGCGAAGGCCTATGACATTCCGAGGCCCTTCGTGGTACGGAACGTCAGCGCCGGCGCAGTCGCGTCGCCCGCCCCACGGCCCAGCTTTCTGCGCGAGCGCTTCGCGGTGCCCGACGACGCGCTGCTGTTCATCTATCAGGGCGCATTTTCGAGAGGCCGGCGCATCGAGCAGTTTCTCCGCATCTTTGCGCGAACCGGGCACCACGTGGTCTTTATGGGTTTCGGCGAGCTCGAAGGTCTGGTGCGCTCGTACGCAGCCCGGCATCCAAACATTCACCTCCAGCCGGCCGTAGCGCCGCAAGAGGTGCTCGCGCACACTGCTGGCGCGGACGTCGGCCTCGTCGGCGTCGAGAACGTTTGCCTGAGCTACTACTACAGCCTGCCCAACAAGCTGTTCGAGTATCTGTCGGCCGGCCTTCCTGTGATCGCGCCCGACTATCCCGAGATCCGGCGCCTTGTCGCGGGCCACGACTGCGGCTGGGTGGCCGGTGAGTCCGACGATGACTGGTTCGAACGGATTTCGACGCTTTCGCCGGCGATGGTGGCTGCGGGCCGGCTCGGCGCCCATTCGGCGACGGCAGCCTACTCGTGGCCGGCTGAGGAGCGCGCCTTTCTCGACGCCTACCGAAGCTTGCGCGGCGGAAGCGGACGGTAGCCGCGGGGCCCGGTTCGCATCGGAGCGACTGGCGTGTCCCCGTTCACGAGCGACGCCCGGACAGCAACTCTCGATAGGCCGATGTGAGGACCGCTTCCTGCGCGTCCCAGCTCAGATCCGCCACCGAGGTCGTGATCCGCGGAAGGGGTGACGCTTCGCATCGCCGGATGGCTTCACGGATGGCCTCTGGCTCCACGGCGGTGCACAGGCCGAGGCGATACTGCTCGACGACGCGCTTGAGCTCGGGGAAGTCAGAGGCGAGCACGGGAACCCCGGCAAATGCATACTCGAAGAGCTTGTTGGGCAAACACAGATAGTCGCTCAGCGAAACGTTCTCGATGATGCACAACCCGACGTCGGCGCTGCGCACCAACGCCACGACCTCGGCATGCGGCACGGGGTCGTGCAGATGTATCCGGGGGTTCTTGCGCGAGGCCGCCAGAATCTCGTCACGCAACTCCCCGTACCCGACGACCACCAGGTGCGAACTGCCCGTGGCGTCGGCGAACGACGACATCAGCTGGTGCAGGCCGCGGCCGGGTCCGAGGATGCCCACGTAGAGAAACACGATGCTGTGCGCTGGAATCGCGAACCGGCTGCGCAGGTCGCGCGAGTCGCCTGCATCGCCTGCAGCGGAGGCGATTCGCGGCGAGTTGAGCACGACGATGCTGCGCCGGGCACCAAAGCGGCGATGGTACCAGTCCACGATCGCCGGGCTGACGGAGATGAACAGGTCAACGTGGGGCCAGGCGAGCGACTCCACCGCGATTGTCGCCAGCTGAAGGGCGCGACTGCTTCCGTTCTTGTCTGACTCGAGTTCGTGAGCGTCGTAGACGAGCGTGGCGTGCAGCAGGACCTTGAGGATGAGCCCCGCCGGAAGGACCATCGTGTCGTGGCAGTGCACGACCGCCGCCCCGGTGCGACGTCCCAGCAGCGTCAGGCGAATGACCAGCTCGACCATCACGAGCGCGTAGCGCAGCGGACGCGGCAGCCCCGCGAGGTGCGCGGACCAGAGCGGGACATTCGTGAGTTCCACTCCCTCCGGCGGCGCAGACCTGACCGCGCCGTCCTCGACTTCCACACCGTAGCCAACCACGCGAAGACCAAGTGGAGCCGTTGCCAGCGCCTCCATTTCCTTCAGGATCCTGGAATCGGACCGGATATCGGTGTGCGTCAGCACGAGCACCGTCGTCACGCGGGCGCCCCGCTTGCCGCGCCGCCGCTCGGCTGCGCCTCAACACCGGCCTGGGCCCGTCCGGGTGACCACCCCACAACGTCAGGGTGAACGGCGAGCACGGTGAGGAAATACAGCAGCTCAGTGCTGTAGATCGAGTTGGAACTGGTCACACCGAACACGACGGCCAGCAGGAAGGTCGGCATCAGGAAACTGAATTCCGTCCTGCACGTCCAGATCGTCCGCGCGGCACGATACAGCAGATATACCATCGTCGCGGCGAGCACCACGCCGCCGTGGAGCAACGCCGACAGCACGAGGTTGTGCGGGTACACGAGTCCGCCGGATGGGCCGGCCATCTCGCGGAGGTACGAGAAACCGCGCCCGAAGATCATCTGCAGCGGCGAGTAGGCCGTGGACCATTCCACCCACGCGAGCTCGATCAGCGGAGCGCGCGAGGACACGAGGTCGCCCGCACCGGTGATCTCCAACACGCGCGCCGTGGCCGCCTGGACGTCGAACAGCGTCTGAATGAGCACCAGAACCGGGTTTCCGGACTCGACGGCAATGCCGATGAACACCAGTGCGATTATCCCCACTGTTGCCAGTGGGACGAGAAGCTGTCGTCGAGGCGCGACTGCCCCAGACCGTGACCCGGACAAGAGTTGAAGCAGGAGCAACGGCACCAGCAGGATCATGCCACGCCGGGACGTGCTGAACGCGGCAGCTAGCGCCATCAGTGGAATGGCCATCACGCAAATGAGCCGCCAGCGTCCTGATACGTCCGGATCACTGCGCAACCAGAGCGCCGCGGAAAGCGCCGCCAGCAAGCCCAGGGAGAACAGGTTGTAGTCAGTCTGCAGTGCGGTGCCGAGCGGATACGCAACTTCCTCCGGCTGAAGCCACGCAATCTGGACGCCACCGGTCAGCAGGTAGAACTTCACAAGTCCGACCACGGCGCCCGCGAGGCCGACCGCGACGAGCGCCAGTCCGGAGTCGCGCACGAAGCGCCGCGCGAGCCCCGACGACGTCACGAACGCGACGAGAACCGGCACTGCAATCAGCACCTCGCCGGCGTACAAGAGGTCGAGCACGACAATCCGGTTCAGTTCCCAGGACGGCTGGATCAGTGCGATACCGACGAAGTACGCGAGCATCGCCGCATGGGCGGCGAATATGGGCGTGATGCGAAGCCGCCCGGGCGTCCCAAGGAACACCACCGCGAGGAACACCAGGAGCACCTTGAATGCCGTGAGCGTGCTGATCGGGAAGATCAGCGCCGCGGCCATCGCCGGAACAAGGAGGATCGCCGCCCAGTATGCGACTTTCCGCACGACGGGGACGCCGGGCAGCGGGTATGCGATGACCATCAGCGCGCCAATGAGCGCGAGCTGTACGGTCCAGAACGCGAGCGTCATCATCGACCGCGCCGTCCGGTCATCCGGCGTATCTTCGCGCGCACCTTGGCGAAGCGATCCGCCCGGATGTAATCCGCGAGGGGTTGTTCGACCACCTTCGACTCCCTGCGCAACGACGCAACAAGGTAGCCGAGGAGGAACATCACGCTCCCGATCAGCGCCGGCCGGCGAAAGAGATGTACGGCGCTGATGATCAGGAGCGACGCGGGGTCCACGCGCTCGCGGTACATCTCGCGCCCCGTCCGGAAGGTGTGCCCCACGAGCCCGTACTCCTGGCTGGTGGGACGATGATGGATCACGGCGATGGGAAGCACCTTCAGCCGCCACCCGTGGAACGCGATCGCGGCTTCGTCGATGCCGTCCCACGCCCAGATGGGCCGAAGGCCGCCAATCTCGTCGAAACACGCCCGTCGGTATGCCTTGAATGCCCCGCGGACGTGATCCTCCGAGTAGCTCTCCGGCTGCATGGAGCCATTCATCTCGATGACACAGTAGCCGCCGCACAGCCCGATGCGCGGGTCGGCGGCGAAGCAGGCGGCCACCTGCTCGAAGTAGTCCGGGGGAAGCGTGAGGTCGGCATCCAGTTTCACGACGACGTCGTATGCGTCGTGGCGCACGCGGTCAAACCCCGCGTTGAAGGCCCGAACCACCTTCGAGCCTCCCGCCCGGTCCTCCGCGCGCGTCCCAAGTGAAACGAGCTCGATGAACGGCCACTGCGCGGCATAGCGCTGCACGATCCGCGGCGTCTCGTCAGCCGAGCCGTCGTCAACGATGATCCACTTTCTGGGCAACAGGGTTTGTGCGACCACCGACTTTAGCGTTCGCTCGATGAACCGCGCCTCGTTGCGTGCCGGAGTGACGATCACGTATTCCACAAGCCCATCCCCGCGGTCAAGCGGAAGGAAACGCGCCGGATGCCGCATTCCCCGCACCGTCTCGACCGAGCAGACGCAACACGCCCGCCCGCGCGACTCGCCAGGCGCCGATCGCCAGGAACAGGGCGTTGTGCCGCGCGATCTCGTACACGGCCCAGCCGCGGGATCCGTGTCGGCTGAACAGCCTCCAGTCGACGCGAAGGTTCATATAGCCCTTCGGGTACGAATATGAGGCGATGATTCCCCTCAGCGAGCGGTTCGACGCAACTCCGGTGATCCGGTTGTCATTATGGATGATCGGCCCGGGCTCATAATGTACCCGATGGCCGAGGCGTTCGGCCCGGAGGTAGAAATCGGTATCGGCGCTCTTCTGCGGAAAGTTGGCGGCATCGAAGCGGCCGACAGCCGCGATGACTTTCGCGGGAATGAGCACACCCATTCCCCCCGCCGTGTTCACCACCGTCGGCACGTCAGGGGCCGGATTCTTGATGTATCGGGACCGACGGCGATCGTAGGTGACGCCGCCGTAGCCCACATACGGCTCGGGGAACTGGTTGAGGACCTTCGAGCTGATGATTCGGTCACGCCCAAGCCGCGCAAGCGCCTCGGACATCCGAATGAAGAAGTCCCCGTCGAGAATGTTGTCGTTATTGAACAACAGGACGTGAGTGTGCAGTCCACCTTCCAGGTGCTCCAGCGCGAGATTCACGGATGCTGTCCACCAGAGGCTCCCGTCTGCGGAGAGCACGGTCGCCCGAGGGTAGTGACTCCGAATCCACGCGGCGCTCCCATCCGTGGACCCGTCGTCCACGATCGTCATCTGCGCACAGCCACGAAGCGGTGAGCGATCGAGGGCGCGGTCGAATGACTCGAGAAACCGCTGCGTCTGTTCGAGCCCATTGTGGATGGGCACGACGACGGCGAAGTGCAGGTCCGTGGGTGCGTCCGCGGGTCGTGGGCTGACGGCGCTGTTCATTAACGCACCTGTTTCCAGCCCAGCCAATCCGCGCGCACCTCTCCGTACCACGAAAGGAAGTCGTCCACCTGCCGCTCCACGCCAAACGTTCGCGCGGCATGCTTGGCAGCCGCCTCGCCGAGTGACCCGGCAAGCGCATCGTCGCTCAGCGTCCGCTCCAGTGCGCGCGCCATTCCAGCGGTGTCCCCTTTGGGGACAAGCAGCCCTGTTGATCCGTCCTCAACCTGGTCGGTGATCCCCCCAACCGCGGTGGCGACGACCGGCACACCACACGCCATCGCCTCCGTGACAGTCTTTCCAAACGCCTCATCTATGGCCGGAAGGGCGAACACATTCGCGGCCTGATAATACGACGCTACGCGCTGCGCGTCCCGCTCAAACGGCCTGGTCAGCAGCGTGACCCCGGTGCCACGCGGGATCGTGGCATCGGTCGGCTCCCCGAGGCATACAATCGTAATGGGGCGGCCGGTTGATTCAGCGGCGCGCATTACGGCTGCCTCAAGCATCGCAAAGTCGCGCCAACGGCTGGCTCGACCACCGTTTGCCGCATACAGCACGATGCACGCCTCTCTCTTCAGTCCGAGCGAAGCGCGGGCCGCGAGCCGGTCGCCCGGCTTGAAGACATCGAGGTCGATGCCGTTCGGAATTACCTTGCACGTGACCGGTCGCAGCATGGACTCGAGTACCTGACGCGCGAGCCAGGTAGATGGTACGGTGACGTAAAGGCGGCCCGCCCCGTATATCGCCTGCTTCCGGCGCCAGTTGTAGGCCGTGGCGTCGCGAGGTACCGCCGGGTAGGTCGTGAGGTCCGGGCACCGGCCGCACCCGTTCTGCCATCGCTCGCAACCAAGCGTGTGTGCGCAGTGCCCGGTCACAAGCCAGGAATCCCGCGGATTGACGATCACGGGAACCTCGGTGCTGAGGCGCGGGAGCGCTCGCAAGTCGAAGTATCCGCCGTGAAGGTTGTGACAGTGCACGACGTCGGGGACCGCCGGGGGCAGGCTGAGGAGCCGATGCGTACCCGGCCAATCAAAGTCCTCGCGCCCGAGACGCGCCTCCATCCA